>DHWK01000148.1:4239-5111 GCA_002413145.1 bacterium UBP12_UBA5184 | reverse complement strand
GGCGCTTCGGCGACGGTGCTCGAGCGGATCGGCGGCACGACCAACGGCGAGCGCGGCCTGCTGTGCGGAATCGCCGAGTACGTCGTCGGCGAACGCGCGGAGCTGCGCTATACCATCGAACAGTCGGCCGAGTCCAGCGCGCGCCTCATGCTGACCAGGCGCGCGCACCTCGGCAAAGACGCGAAACTCCGACTCGCTCTCGCCGAACTCGGCGGCGAGCACGTCGTCGAGCGTGCGGGCGTCCTCCAAGCCGAGCGCGGCTCCCACGTCGAGCTCAGCGGCTTCTTCTTCGCCGATGGCGAGCAGCACGTCGATCTCGAAACCGAAATCATCCATGCCGCCGGCGCGACCCAGTCGGAAACTTTGATCCGCAGCGCGGGCACCGGGAACGGCCAGGGTCGTTACCTTGGCAACATCAAGATCCTCAAAGCGGCGCACGGCGCAAACGCCTCCCTGCGCGACGACGCTCTGTTACTTTCGAAGGAAGCGCACGTCGACTCGATCCCGGCGCTCGAGATTGCCGCCAACGACGTCAAAGCCTATCACGGTGCGACGGTCGGTGCGATCTCCGACGACGAGATCTTTTACGCGCAGACGCGCGGCCTCGAACGCGCTCAAGCCGAACAGATGATCGCGCTCGGCTTCTTCGAGCCGGCGATCGCGCGCTTCAGCGGCGAGGCGTTGCGCGAAACGATCCGCACCGCCCTCGCAGCAAAATTGGGGCAAGGATGATCGCGACCCGTGAATCCGACGTGCGCGCGCGGACGATCGCCAAAGATTTTCCGATCCTGGCACGGCCGACCTCGCGCGGCAAGCGACTGGCCTTCCTCGATTCGGCGGCCAGCTCGCAAAAGCCGCAAGCCGTCATCGAC
>DHWK01000148.1:414-4041 GCA_002413145.1 bacterium UBP12_UBA5184 | reverse complement strand
CGGGCGAAGGTCGCGCGCTTCGTCAACGCCGCCGAACCGGCCGAGATCGTCTGGACGCGCAACGCCACCGAAGCGCTCAACCTCGTCTCGTTCAGCTGGGGCGAACAGAACCTTAAACCCGGCGACGCGATCCTGACTTCGCAACTCGAACATCACTCCAACCTCGTTCCCTGGCAGCTTTTGGCCGCAAAGACCGGCGCCGAACTGCGCTTCATCGAAGTCGACGAGCACGGCGTCCACCACGGCCGCCAGCTCGAAGGCAAGGCTGGACTTCCCGATCCCACCCTTCTCGCTCACGACGGCCACGACCTTCGCCTCCACCCAGAAAGTNNTTCAGAGTTTGCGAGCTGACTCCCGACGGCAGGATCGATCTGGAGTTTCTGAGCGGCTTGCTCAACAAGCGCACGAAGGTCGTCGCATTCAATCACGTGTCGAACGCGCTCGGCACGATCAACCCGGTGCGCGAGATCGCGGCGATCGCGCGAACGGTTGGCTCGCTGGTGGTATGTGACGGCGCGCAGGGCGTGCCGCACATGCGCGTCGATTTCGACTCGCTCGACGTCGATTTCTACGCGTTCAGCGGCCACAAGATGTGCGGCCCGACGGGGATCGGCTTCCTGTACGGCAAGCGCGCGCTACTCGAGGCGATGCCGCCCTTCCTTACCGGCGGCGACATGATCAAGCGCGTGCAGTTCACGACCACGACCTTCAACGAACTTCCCTGGAAGTTTGAAGCCGGGACGAGCAACATCGCCGATGCGATCGCTCTCGGCGCGGCCGTCGACTACCTCGAAAAAATCGGGATGGACTGGATCGAGGCACACGAGCGGTCGATCACGGCCTATGCCCTCGATCGGCTGCGCGAGCTCGAACCGCTCGGCCTCGTACTTTACGGTCCCCAGAATCCCGCCGACCGCGCCGGCATCATCGCGTTCAACCTCGGAGACGTACACCCGCACGACGTCGCCTCCATTCTCGACACCGAAGGCGTCTGCGTTCGCGCCGGCCATCACTGCACGATGCCGCTGATGGAAAAGATGGGCTGGACTGCAACCGCGCGTGCCTCGTTCTACCTCTACAACGTCGAACAGGACGTCGAACAATTGATCGCCGGCTTGCGCAAAGCCGCAACGATTTTCAAGCTGGGCTGACTTGGACGACTTCTACAAAGAATACATCCTCGATCACTACCGCAATCCGCGTAACTTTGGCCGACTCGAGCGCGCGGACGCGGCGGCCGAAGATCTCAATCCGCTCTGCGGCGACAAGATTCGCTTCGAACTGCAACTCGAAGCGGGGTGCGTCAAAGACGTGCGCTTTTCGGGGAAAGGCTGCGCGATCAGCCAGGCATCCGCATCGATGCTTTCAGAGTCAATCAAAGGCAAGAAACTCGAAGACGTCGCTCGGATGACGCGCGAGGAGGTCCTCGAGAACGTCGGCATCGGCATCAGCCCGGCTCGGATGAAGTGCGCCTTGCTCGGGCTCAAGGTCCTCAAGAGTGCGGCGCTCGGCGAGATCGCCGGGTGGCCGGACTAATCGACGCACCGAACGTCGGCCTGGTCGCCGACAGCTTCTTGCGCATCTTCGGGGCGATCGTCCTCGAAACGCTCGCGCTGGTCGTCTGGAACGTGGGCAACCGCTCGCCGATACAGGTCGTGCGCGACGCGCGGCGCGCTCTGGGCAAGCCGCCGGCGCTGGTCGCGGGCGTACTCGCGGTCGCCGTAGGCCTGATCTTCGTCGCCGCCGCGGCGATCCTGCTGCTTCCGGCCGTCCCCAATCCGCAGATCTTTTTTGCGCCCGTCGAAATCTTTACGCTGCTGATCGCGCTGGCCATCGAGTTCTTGATCGGCGCCGATCTCCGCCGCATCGCGGGCGGCCGGCCCCGCCGGACCCCTTAGCCCTCCGTCCGGCGCTCGCAGCGGCAGGGAAACGGGGCCGGGCGCGGCAACCGAACTTTCTCGCGTAACGCGGTGGCATTTCGGCCACAGCGTTCATGAATGCTTCCCTCTATCTCACAAAAAGGAGTGCACCGGTGAAGCTTCCCACGTTCAAGCCCACTCGCGGGCAATTCATCGGCGGCGGCGTAGCGGCGTCCGCCGCAACGTTTGCGAGCATCAACGTGATCGCCGCGCCGACCAGAGAGGTTACGGTCGGCCTCGACGTCCCGCTGACTGGCCCGTACTCGGATCAAGGCCAAGACCAACTCCGCGCCTATAAGATGGCGATCGCTGAGATCAACGCCAAGGGCGGCGTGATGGGCATGCAGGTCAAATACACGACCGGCGACGATCAAACCAAACCCGGTCCGGCGGTCGAAAACGCGACCCGCATGATCGAACGCGACGGCGCGATTATGATAACAGGTGGATCGAGCACTGGAACCGCCGTCGCCGTTTCAGGGAAGTGCCAGGAAAAGAAGACGATCTTCATGGCGACCCTGACGCACGGCGACGAGACGACCAACGAAAGTTGCCACTATCACACCTTCCGCCGGTACAACAACGCGCACATGTCGGCTCGCGCGATGGCGAAGACGCTCTTGACCAGGTACGGTACGGGCAGATGGTTCCATATCACGGCCGATTACACGTGGGGCCATAGTGTCTACGATAACCTTGTCGCAGTCGTCGAGCCGAAGGGCGCGAAGACCATCAAGAACGTCCTGTTGCCGCTCGGCACGGCCGACTTCTCATCGGCGCTGAGTCAAGCGCAGGCGGCCAAACCTGACGTGCTCGTCATCACCGAGTTCGGCAAGGACATGGTGAACTGCCTCAACCAAGCCGCGCAATTCGGCTTGACGAAGACGACGAAGATCCTCGTCCCGCTGGCCGATGAATACATGGCCAAGGGCGCGGGCGACAACTTCGACAACGTGGTCACGACCGCGCCGTTCTATTGGAAGTACTATCAAGACAAGAATCCGAACGCAAAGAAGTTCATCACGGCGTTCGCCAAGCTTTACGGCACGCCGCCTTCGAACGGCGCGGAAAACGCGTATACGAACATTTATCAGTGGAAGGGTGGTCTCGAGCGCTCCGGCTCGCTCGACCCCAAGAAGTTCATCGAAAAGATGGAAGGCTACCACTTCACCGCGACCAAGGAGCCGAACGAATACTGGCGTGCAATGGACCACCAGGGGATTAACAGTTGCCTGGTCATGGAAGGCATTCCGACGTCTCAGCGCGGGAGCGAGTATCCGGCGTTCGCGTTTGCGAAGGTGCTCGAAGTTCACTCCGGCGAGTCGGTTTCGATCCCGCCCACCGAGACGAAGTGCAAGATAGAAAGCGCCTAGCGCCAAAGTAGGCCTCACCTAGCGAGGGCCGGTTCCTCCCTGAGGAGCCGGCCCTTTTGGTTAGCACGGGGGGAGCAGTATCGACGCCATCTTGTCCCAGTTGCCCGGGACGCTATTGGACGGCCTCATTCGCGGCTTGGCCTACGTCGGGATCGCCCTCGGGTTAACCATCGTTTTCGGGATGCTGCGCCTGGTTAATTTTGCCCACGGCGCGTTCTACATCATCGGCGCGTACGTCGGGCTCATCGTCAGCGAGCACCTCGGCCTGCTGGCCGGGCTCGTCGCCGCGCCGCTCGCGGTGGCGCTCTTCGCAATCGCTCTCGATTACGGGCTCC
>DHWK01000148.1:0-274 GCA_002413145.1 bacterium UBP12_UBA5184 | reverse complement strand
CAGATCCTCATCACCTTCGGCGTCGCAATCGTCGTGCAGGAGGCGTTACGCCTCATCTTCACCGGGACGACCCGCTCGTACACGGTCCCCGGCTGGCTGCGCGGCTCGCTGAACCTCGGCTTTACGCAATATCCGACCTATCGAATCGTTTTCGCGATCGGGATCGTGTTGCTGATCCTCGTCGTCTGGTACTTCATCGAACACACCAACTACGGTCTGATCGTCCGTGCCGGCATTCGCGACCGCATCATGGTCCAGCTGCTGGGCGGCAACG
>DHWK01000026.1:13425-13701 GCA_002413145.1 bacterium UBP12_UBA5184 | reverse complement strand
CTCGCCCGCGAGGTCGCCGGCGTTTGAGCGCGCGGCGCGGGCTCGGTCGCGGATTGGGAGCGCTGCTCGGCGACGAGCGCAGCGGGGGCGGCGAAGGCGGCGGCCTGCAGCAGATTCGCGTCGACGCGATCAGACCCAATCCGCAACAGCCACGTAAACATTTCGATCCGTCGGCGCTGGCCGAACTCGAACAGTCGATTCGCGAGCTCGGCGTTTTGGTGCCGGTCCTCGTGCGGCCGCTACCGGCCGATCTCTTCGAGCTGATCGCCGGCGAGC
>DHWK01000026.1:11804-13354 GCA_002413145.1 bacterium UBP12_UBA5184 | reverse complement strand
CTTCGAGCTGATCGCCGGCGAGCGGCGCTGGCGCGCGGCGGCGGCTTCCCGCCTCGAAACGATGCCGGCGATCGTTCGCAACGACGACGATCGCTCGAGCCTCGAGCTCGCGCTGGTCGAAAATCTGCAGCGCGAGAACCTCGACGCGCTCGAAGAAGCGATGGGGTTGCAACACCTCATCGACGAGTACGGGCTGACGCAAGAGCAACTCGCGCAGCGGATCGGCAAGGGCCGCCCGACGATTGCGAACGCGCTCCGCTTGCTGACGCTCTCCGACGCGATCAAGGCGCAGCTACGTGCCGGCACGCTCAGCGCCAGTCACGCTCGCGCGCTGCTCGCACTCGAACCGGGCGAGCGCGAACGAATTGCCCTGCGGATCGCGCGCGACGGCCTCTCGGTGCGGGACGTCGAACGTCTCGGCGCGCAAAAGAACCGGCGGCCGCGGGGTCCGCGCGTCGCGCCGAGCAAACCGCCCGACGTCGAAAGCGTCGAAAGCCGACTGCGCTACCGTCTCGGCGCGCCGGTCGCCATCATCGGTGCCGCCTCGGGCGCCGGCCGCATCGAAGTCCGCTACTCCGACGGCGCCGACCTGACGCGCATCGTCGACGTCATGCTAGAAGAAGGCCCATGATCCGCCACATTCTGCTCTCGCTCGCGCTGCTCGGCTTCGTCTGCGCCGCGGCGCCGGCACCTGCCGGGCCGCGCCTCAGCACCGTGCAACGTGACGTTCTCGAGCGTTACATTACGTCGCTCGGGCGCGGCGCCTATCCGAGCGCGTATGCCTTGCTCAGCGCGGACGAGCGCCGCTACTTCGGCAGCGCCGACAACTACGCGTCGGTCTTCAAAGCCGATCGCTTCAAGATCGGTCGCCATCGCGTTTTGCGCACCGCGAGCGCCGGCGCGCGCGGCGTCCTGGTCGTCGTCTCCGAGGACATCGAGTTCTTCGATCACGCGCACCAGTCGCCGGGGAGCGCGACGGCGCGCGTCGATTACGGCCTGCTCAACGAGAACGGCTCGGTGCGCGTCAAGGACCCATACCATCCCTGGCGCGTCGTCGTCCCCGACAAGGCCGTCGCCGAGACCGACAAGCTGCGCATCGCCGTGCGCAAGGTCTCATTTTTCACCGGGCGCGTCGAGTTCATCGTGAACTTCGCCAACTACGGCGACGAGACGGTGACGCTCTTGCCCTACGGCCGCTCGGTGCTCCACGACCAATCCGGCGCCGCCCACCAGCCGATCGCGACGAAGCTCGAGAGCCTGACCGATCGGAGGCTCTACCTCGGTCTACGCCTCGCGGGGAGCGCTCAATACACCGGGGCCCTTACGTTTTTTACCCCCGATCGCTTTACGCCGAAGACGCTGAGCCTCACGCTCGGGCCCAACCTCCGCGACGGCGCCGAAGCCCCCTTCAGCGTCGATCTGCCGCCGATCGCGGTCAGCCCCTAAGCCGGCCACGCTCCCGATCGCGTCGGCGGGGCGGGGGCCTTGCGGGGGGGGCAAAAAGAGTGCGCCTGTGTAGAAAAGGAGACCGAGTGCGCCGGGGCAAAATC
>DHWK01000026.1:0-11682 GCA_002413145.1 bacterium UBP12_UBA5184 | reverse complement strand
ACGGGGCAAAATCGCGCCACGTACTCGGCGGCGGAACTTTCAGAAGGCCGTCGACTCTTTTCTCGTGTCAACCGGGAGTTTTATATGCGTCGTCTCGCATCATCGCTGATCGCGGCATCGGGCCTTGCGTTGTTGGCCGCGTGCTCGGGCGGCGGCTATGGATTCAGCTCCAATCTCGGCACGTCTTCACAGACCCCAAGCTTCATCATGTTTCAGAACGGCTCGGCGTCGGTCAACGATTTCTTCGTCAACCCAACCGGCAACGCGCCGCTCCTCGTCTCTGCGACCGCCGAAAAAGGGACGGGCGCGGGCGCGACGATCATCCCCGATCAGGTCTTCACGTGGTCGGCGGCCTACGCGCCGGCGGGAACTGCGTACCTGAAGGGCGCCTCGCCGAACGGCTCCGGGACGTGCGGCACGCCGCCGTCGCCGCCGTTTCCGATCAACTCGCTGTTGCAGCAGGGTCCCGGCGGCGCCGCGTATCCACTCTACAACGGCGCCTACACCCAGTTGCAGGCGCAGCCGCCGCCCTCCAGCGGACCCGTCGGCAGCTATCCGAACTACACCGCGCTGGCGGCGCAAATCTTCGTCGGCCCCCCGATGACGCCGGCCGCGGCCTCGCCCTTCGCGCCGACGACCCCGATTCTGCCGTCGCCCGCGACGACCGGCAACTACTGCATCCGTCTCGTCGCGACACACAGCAGCGGCGTTATCGGCACGGTGGTCGTCGTCGTCGGGGAAGCGCCGTAAACGACGCCTAGAACGGTCTCGATGTGGAGGGACGCGAAAGCGGCCCTCCACTTTCGTTATGGGCAGGCTCACCGGCATCTACGCGATCCTCGACGCAGAGACAGCGCCTCCGCTCGCTCTGGCCCGCGAGGTGCTCGCAGCCGGCGTTCGGCTGATTCAATATCGCGCGAAGGACGGCGCCGATCGGCCCCTGGTGCGCGAACTGCACGCGTTGGCGCAGGCGCATGACGCGATGCTTGTCGTCAACGACGACCTCGAGGTCGCGCTCGAGGCCGACGGGTTGCACGCCGGTCAGGAAGATCTCCAACGGCTTGGAGCGCAGCGCGTGCGCGCGCGGCTCGCCGGAAAACTCTTTGGCGTCTCGTGCGCGACGCCGCTGGAAGCGCGCGCGGCGGCGGCGCTCGGCGCAGACTATCTCGGCGCCGGGCCATTGAACGCGACCGCGAGCAAAGCCGACGCCGGCGCTGCGATCGGAGCGGCAGGCCTGCGCGCCGTCGTCGCGGCGACGTCGCTTCCGGTGGCGGCGATCGGGGGGATCGAACTCGTCGACCTCGAGCGCGTCGTCGCGAGCGGCGCGTCGATGGCGGCCGTGATTTCGGCGATCGCGCGCGCTCCGGATCGCGCGGCGATGGCGCGCGCCTTGGTCGCCCGCTGGGAGATGTTGACGCGGTGAGCCCGCGCGCCACGGCGCCCGTGGTCTGCACGATCGGGACGACCGATCCGTGGAACGCCGCGGGACTCGGCCTCGACCTGCGCGCCCTCGCCGAATGCGGAGCGCGCGGCGTCATGGTCGTGGCCGGCGTCTCGGCGCAGGACGCGCGCGGGGTTCACGCGCTCCACGAGGTTCCGCCGCAGATGATCGAAGCGCAGTTCGATGCGCTCGCGGCGGCGCCGATCGGAGCCTATCGCATCGGCGCGCTGCCCGGCTGCGGCGCGATCGCGACGATAGTGACGCGCTTACGCGGGGTAGGCGTCCCGATCGTCTACGACCCCGCCTTCGAAGCGAGCGGCGGCGGCGCGTTTACGGACCACGCGGCCGTCGCGGCGATCGTGCGCGATCTGATCCCGCTCGTCACCCTGGTCACGCCGAACCTCGACGAGGCGCGCCGTCTCGCCGGACTCGAACGTTGCGACGACGTCGAGACGATGGAGTTGGCGGCGCGCACGATCGTCTCGGACGGGGCCACCGCGGCGCTCGTCAAAGGCGGCCACCTCGCCGAACGCGCGCTCGACGTCCTCTTCGACGGCGAAGTCTCGACCTTCGAAGGCGCGCGGATCGCCGCGCCGATGCGCGGCACGGGTTGTCTCCTCGCGGACGCACTCGCCGCCGCGCTCGCCGGCGGCCAAACGGTTCGGGAGGCGGTGCCCCGCGCACGCGCCTACGTGCGGCGGAAAATGCGAGACGCGCACGAGCTGGGCTCGATGCGCGTCGCGAACTAGGTTCCGGTTACGGTCGCGTCAGCGGTATGAGGGACGTTGTTTCTGCGAAAAGCAATCGCGGCAATAGACCGGTTTGTCGCCGCGCGGCTGAAACGGCACCTCGGCCGGCTGGCCGCAACCGGTGCACGTCACCGTGTACATCTCGCGTGCGCCGCCGTCGCCTCCACGCGCGCCACCGCCGCCTTGACCGCGCGCGGCTTTGCGCACCGCGCGGCAATCGGGACAACGGTTGGGCTTATTTTGAAACCCCTTGCTGGCAAAAAATTCTTGTTCTCCGGCCGTGAAAGCGAACTCCGCACCGCAATCGGTGCAGGTCAGCCGTTCGTCAGTATACAAAGCGAGCTACCTCATTTTTGGGTTAGATGTCGGTTTCGACTCGCTACGTTCGTGACCAACGGATTGGTGATGCGCCCTAGCCAGCGAAGCCCTGATATGCGTGGATACTAGCATAGGGCCGGTGGTGGTGCAAGAGACGCAAAGCGGTCGCCGGATCATGTCGGGGATGCGGCCCACGGGGCGCTTGCATCTCGGCCATCTCGTCGGCGTCTTGACGCAGTGGGTCGAATTCAGCAAGACGAGCGAGGCGTTTTTCGAAGTCGCCGACCTGCACGCGCTGACGACCTCGTTCGATCGCACCGACGCGATCCGGCGCAATACGACGGAGCTGGTGCTCGATTGGTTGGCCGCCGGCGTCGATCCGCAAAAATGCACGCTGTACGTGCAGTCTCACGTCCCCGAAATCAGCGAACTGCATCTCTTGCTCTCGATGATCGTACCGCTCTCGTGGCTGCAGCGCGTCCCGACCTACAAGGATCAGATCGCCGAACTCGGAGCGGAGATCGCAACGTACGGGTTCTTAGGCTATCCGCTGATGCAACTTTGCGACATCTTGATCGTGCGCGCCAATACCGTGCCCGTCGGCAAGGACCAACTCTCGCACCTCGAGCTCGGCCGCGAGGTCGTGCGCCGCTTCAATCATCTCTATGGCCCGACGCTGATCGAACCGCAACCGACGCTCAGTGAATTCCCCGACGTCCCCGGCATCGACGGGCGCAAGATGTCGAAGTCGTACGACAATCAGATCGAGATCGCCGACGACGAACAGACGACGACGAAGAAAGTCCGCTCGATGATCACCGATCCCCTAAAGGTGCGCCGACACGATCCCGGACGGCCGGAGATTTGTCCCGTCTTCGCGCTGCACAACGCCGTTAACGCGCCGCGCGTCCCGTGGATCGAAGAGAACTGCCGCAGCGGCACGCTCGGCTGCGTCGATTGCAAAGCCGAACTCGCCGAAAAAGTCAACGGCTACATGCGGCCCGTGCGCGAACGCCGCGCGAATCTCGACGAGAACGCGGTCGGCGCGATCTTGGAGGCCGGCGCCGAGAAAGCGCGCGCCGTCGCAAAGGAAACGCTCGCCGACGTCAAGTCGGCGATGAAACTGCCTCGCTGAGTTAGAGGGTCACGGCGAGCGCCCGGTCGCCTCGAGTCGCAGTTGTGGGAACAAACGTCATACTATGTATACAAAGCTCATCTCCGGCGCGCTCGCGTTGTGCGCCGTCCTCGCGCTCGGCGCGCCGCAGACGGCTAGCGCCGAATATCTCAAGAGTGCACCGTGCTCGGTCACGCCTGCCGTCGCGCCGGTGCTGCTCTTTCCGGCCGATGGCGCGTCCGGCGTCCCGCTGCAAGGCAATTGGGTCGAGATCGCGGTCCCCGTCCCGCGCGGCGGCCCGGCGATCGAAGAGCAGCGCGTCGTCTTAAGCGATGGGACGCCGTATGCCAATGACGGCGGAACGTTGCAGCTCGATACCAGCGGTTATCTGGCGCCACCGAACATCAACCTGGACTCGATGGAGATCGCGAAGGCCTGGCTGCCGCCGCTGCGACCGAACACGCGCTATACCGTCCGGCTGCAGCTGCCGGGTCAGGGAAACTGCCTGTTCGCGACGCTCGGCTCGTTTACGTCGGGAGCGCAGACCTAACCGCTCAGAGATCGCGCGTATAGGCGTGGAACTCGTCGTCGCGGCGCCAGCCCGCGGCCTCGTACAGCCGTTGCGCCATTCGGTTGTGGACCAGCGTCGTCAATTCGAGCCGGCGCGCACCGTTTTCGCGAGCGAGATCTTCGATCGCGCGCATGAGTCGTAACCCCAAGCCCTGCCGGCGAGCGGCGGGAGCGACGTAAAGATCGTTGAGGAGCCAAAGTGGCGTCATACGGATCGAACTGAAGAGTCGGTAGAGCTGCGCGAACCCGAGCGCGTTGCCATTCGCCGGATCGCGCGCGATGAGGACGACCGATTCATCGCGTTCGAGTCGTTCGCGCAAGAACGTCTCGGCGCCGGCGGCGTCGGGCGCGGCCCGATAGAACGCCCGGTACGCTTCGAAGAGTGGAAGCAGCGTCGCGACGTCCGCAACGCCGGCGCGTTCGATGACGATGTCCGGCTCGACCGGCGCCGGCGCGCTTTGCTTAGCCAGGGAAATTCGTCAGCGCGGCGCGCATCCGGTCCAGGGCGGTGCCGATGTGATCGAGCGAATTCGCGTACGACATGCGAAGATAACCGCGACCGGCCTCGCCGAAATAGCTGCCGGCGAGTGCCGCGACGCCGGCTTCTTCGAGCAAGTACGAGCCGAGGCGCCGGTCGTCCGACGTAATCCCGCTGACGTTCGGAAAGACGTAGAACGCACCGTCCGGCTTCGCGCAGCGGATGCCTGCGAGCGCGTTCAAGCCGTCGACGATCGCATCGCGGCGGCGCCGGAATTCATCGACCATCGCCTGGACGGGCCGGTCGGGCCCTTCGAGTGCGCTGATGCCGGCCTGCTGCACGAACGACGCCGTGCACGAATACGTGTTTTGTCCCATCAGGGCGACGGCGCGTGCGATGTGGGCAGGCATGATCCCGTAGCCCAGCCGCCAGCCCGTCATCGCGTAGGCTTTGGAAAAACCGTCGAGCAGGATGGTCCGCTCGCGCATCCCGGGCAACGCGGCGATCGAGCAAAACTCGGAGCCGTAGACGTTGCGGCTGTAGATTTCGTCGGAGACGATGGTCACGTCGTGGCGCTGGGCGAGCTCGGCGATCGTTGCGAGATCGGAGCGCGTCAGCACGCCGCCGGTCGGATTGTGCGGCGAATTCAAGATGAGAACGCGCGTGCGGCCGCTCAGCTTCGCCGCGAGCTCGTCGAGATCGAGCCGGAATCCGGTCCGTTCGAGCAGCGGAACCGGGACGGCTTTGGCTTGCAAGTACGACGTGCACGACGCATACGCCGGGTAGGCGGGGTCGGCGAAAACGACTTCGTCGCCGGGATCGACCAAGGCGCAGAGGACGTTCCAGATCAGCGGTTTGAGGCCGGGACTGACGACGACTTCGTCTGCGCGGAAGCTCGGCGAGATCCCGCGAAAGCGCGATGCGTAGGCGGCGATCGATTCGCGGAGGGGGGCGATGCCCGCCGACGGCGTGTAGTGCGTGTGATTGCTCTCGATCGCCGCCATCCCGGCCCGCTTGACGTGCTCGGGGGTGTCGAAGTCGGGCTCGCCGATCTCGAGGTGGACGATCGTACGACCCTGTGCCTCGAGCTCGCGAGCGCGAGCCAAGACTTCGAAGGCGCCTTCGCTCGAGAGGCGGGACATCGCCGCCGCTGGCCGGATAGCGTCGATCAGCATCGTCGCTCTGTTCGCCGCCGCGTGCGGCCGCAACTCTGCAGCTATGGGGCCGCGTTTTTCCGGAAGTACTCCACCAGGATGCGTCGCGCGACGGGTGCCGCGACCTCGGCGCCGTAGCCGCCGGTCCGTTCCATGAAGACGGCGAGTGCAATCGTCGGATGGTCGGCCGGCGCGTATGCGACGAACCAGGTCGTGTTCGGCCCCCGTCCGCCGTCGGTTTCGACCGTCCCGGTTTTTCCGCCGAAGGGCAGGCCCGCGATCGCAAGGCCGTAGGCGGTTCCCCCGGGATCGGTGACCTTGGACATCCCCGCGCGAACTTCGCGCAGCGCCTCCGCGCTGACCGGGACGTGGCGGATCACCGGCGCCACGAACCGTTTGACGATTCGCCCTCGGTCGTCACGCACCGCCGCAACGACGTGCGGCCGGTAGAGCGTCCCGCCGTTGACGACGGTGGCCGCGACGTCCGCCATCTGCAGCGGCGTCGCCTGCATCGCGCCCTGCCCGATCGCGAGCTGGCAAACGTCGCTCGGCTCGAGCGGGAGGCCGTACGTCTTCATCGACCAGGCATTGGTCGGCCAGTTGCCGGGATACTCGCCGGCGATGTCGATGCCGAGGCGCGAGCCGATGCCGTATTGCGTCGCATAGTAGCGCAGCCGCGCGTGACCGAGCCGATCGCCGAGCTGATAGAAATATCCGTCGGACGAAGCTGCCAGCGCGCGCACGAAATCGGTCGAGCCCAGACCGCCGGCCGCGACGTCGACGAACGTCTGGCCGTGGCAGTACCACGAACCCGAATCGTATAGGACTTGATCTTTTCCGATGACGCCGCTCGAGAGCGCCGCACTGCCGGTCACCATCTTGAAGGTCGAGCCGGTCGCCGTCGCCGCGCCGATCGCGCGGTCGTAGAGCGGCCGCAGGGGGTCCAGGATATACCGGCGGTAGCGCTTTTCCGAGATGCCGGTGGTGAAATCGTTGGGATTGAAGCTGGGATGGGAAACCAGCGCCAAGACGCCGCCGTCGCGCGGATCGATCGCGACGACCGCGCCGGCTATGCGGCGCGCGTGCGACTTCCCCCACGCGGCGAGTTCGTCGCTGACGGCTTTTTCCGCGATCGTTTGCAAGCGCCAGTCGATCGTGAGGATCAGACTGTGCCCCGGGACGGGATCGACCGGTCCCAAACGGCGGACTAAGCGGCCCTGCGCGTCGACCTCGATCTGTTCGCCCCCGGGCCTCCCGCGCAACAGCTCGTCGTAGTGTTCTTCGAGGCCATCCTTGCCGACGACGTCGTTGGACGTATACCCGCGGCTCTTCCGTGCGCGATACTCTTCTTCGGTGATCGAACCGACGTAACCCAGCACGTGCGCTCCGAGCTTGGCGTAGGGATAATCGCGCACCGGCTGCGCCTCGAGATCGACGCCGGGCAGCTCGGCTTGCGCCTCGGAGAGCCGTGCCATCTGTGCGCTCGTTAGGTCGGCCGCGAGGACCACCGGACCGTACGGTTCGTACGTAGCGAGCTCGTCGAAGGTCTTGTAGTTTAGGCCGCGATGATGCAACATGCGGCGCCAGAGCGCGCTCTCGGGGAGCCCGAGCGCGCGCGCGACGACGCGTACGACCAGCGCCGGATCGCGCACCTCCGACGGCACGATCGCGCAGACGAACGACGGGCGGCTGCGCACGAGCAGCGTGCCGTGGCGATCGTAGATCCGCCCGCGCGGCGCCGAAACCGGGATGCGCCGGATTTGATTGGCGCGCGCGGCGAGCGCGAATTTCGCGCCGTCCACGAGTTGAATTTGCGTCAGGCGAACGACCAGGCCGCCGAGCGCGAGCGTCACCAAAGCGATGAAGAAGTAGAGTTTCCCGACGGTTCGAAGAGGCAGGCCGGTGCGGCGCGGCTCAGCGGAGGCCGACACGTGAGACCGCCGTTTTTGGGACGAAGGTGAGAACCAGGAAAGCGATCAGCGCGTTGAGGAGCGCTTGCCACAGGAGCGCGTGGGCGTGCAGCGCGGGTAGCGCGACGACCCGTCCTTCGCTGCGCAAGACGATCGTCGCGATGCCGTAGCGCACGATCGTCGCGATCGCGACGTAGGGGACGAGCCAGAGGCGCGATTCCGTCACGACGGTTCCCGCGGTTCGGCCGGCAAGCGCGCCGACGATCGCGGTCGAGAGCGTCCAAGCGGCTCCCGTCCAACCCGCCAGCGCGTCTTCAAGCGCGCCGGCGACGGTGCCGAACAAGAGCCCGGACGCGATATTGGTGCGCAAGCCGTACCACAGCACGACGACCAGGACCAAACTCGGCATAGCGCCGCGAATGGTCAGGTAAGGCGCGACGGTCGTTTGGAGCAGCAGCGCGACGGCCAGCGCCAAACCGACTTTCCACCCGGGGGGCGGATCGAAGACCAGTGCCGGGGGCGCGCCGCCGAAGGGGCCTGAGGTCCGAACGCGATTCACCGGAGCGGCAAGACGAGCACGTGGCCCAAACGCCCGAAGGCGACGGCCGGCTCGACCAGCGCGGTCTGGTAGAGTGCGCCCTCCGAATGGAAGACCTGGAGGATGCGGCCGATCGGGAGGCCGGCGTGAAACGAGCGGCCCTCGCCCGTCACCACCAGGTCGCCGCGCCGCAATTTCGCGTCCTGGGAGACGTACTGCAGCTGGACGCGTGTATTCGTGCCGGTCGCGATCCCCCACCAGCGCCCGCGCTGCACGACCGCGGGCACTTTGCTCGCCGCGTCGGTCAGCAACAGCACCTTGCTGGTGAACGGCTCGACGACTACGACGCGACCGACGACGCCCGTCGCTCCGAGGACGCCCGCATCGATGCGCACGCCGGCGAGCGCGCCTTTGTCGAGCGTGACGATGCGCGATTGGTTTTCGGGATCGAAACCGATCGTCGCCGCGAGGATGCCGCTGGGCTCGCGGGCTGCAACCCGTTCGATTGCGGCCGCGTCGGGCGCGGCCGACAACGCTTCGCGCAGGCGAGCGTTTTGGGCTTCGAGCGCGCGATTGCGTTCGGCGAGCGTCGCATTCTCGCCGGCGAGATGCGGCGCGTCGAGCAACGAACCGACGCCGTTGCGCGTCGCGTCGACGCCGGCCGAGAGGCCCGTCTGAAAGAAACCGAAGACCGCCGTTGCGGCCGAACTGAAAAAACTCGGTCTACCGGAGCGAGCCGCGTCGATTTGAACGAGAGCGATCAGCGCCGCGACGACGATCGCGCCGATTACGGCGAATAACTTTCTCTCATCCCGATACGTAAAGATTGATACCACCTAGTGAGCTTGTCCGCGTGGGGACGCAGCCTTTCGAGCAGCGTCGCCGAGCCGAGTATTTCGCCGGCGCCGCGAGCGACGCAGAGCAGCGGTTCGGGAGCGACCATCGTCGGCACGCCGGTGCGGCAACCGATCTCGTGTGCGATGCCCGTAATGCACGCCCCGCCGCCGGTCAACGTGATCCCGGTTTCGATCAGGTCCGCCGCAACGTCCGGGGCGATTCGCTCGATGACCGAGACGACGCCGCGCACGATGTGGCCGATTCCGTCGCGCATCCCTTCGCCGATGAGCGTCTCGGGCACTTCACGCGAGCGCGGCGCCGCGGCGTCCAAATCGAGTCCGCTGACCATCAGCGGGGCGCGCCCGGGAGGCCGTCCCGCATAGCCGAGTTCGATTTTGAGGCGTTCGGCCGTCAGCGGGCCGACCAGGAAACGTTGCGCGCGGAGTTTCAGGCGGATCGCTTCGTCGAGGTCGTCCCCGCCGGTCTGCAGCGAGAGCATGCGGATGATTCCGGCTTGGGCGATGATCGCGATCTCGGCGGTCCCCCCGCCGATATCGACGACCATCTGCGCGCGGACGCTCGTAATGTCCATCCCCGCTCCGACCGCCGCCGCGATCGCTTGCGGAACGTAGGTACGCGAGCGCGCGCCGGCGGCGCGCACCGCGGTTTCGACCGCTTTGCATTCGATGTCGGTTGCGCAGCCGGGGATCGACGCGACGAGGCGCGGGGCGATGCGCGGACGGGCCGTGAGCGCTCGCTCGACGATCCGCCCGACTAGGGCGTGCGCGCCGCGAAAATCGGAGATCGTCCCGCGGCGCAGCGGGCGGACGACGCGAATCCGCGCGCCGGCGCGGCCGGCCATCTCTTTGGCAGCGTTGCCGACGGCGATGATCTCATCGCTCGCATTGTCGTAGGCGACGACGGAGGGCTCGCTGACGATGAGGCCGGCGCCGCGCTCGTAGGCGACGGTGTTCGCGGATCCAAGATCGAGGCCGATGTCGGGCCCCGAAAGCGTCGTTGCGAGCGAGCCGACGAAGGGTCTCATCGATCGGTCGCCCGCGTCTCGGGGAGAGCGTAACCAAGCTCGCGCAGGCCACGCGCGACGCGGCCCAGCGGCAAGCCCATGACGGTATAAAAATCGCCGTCGATCCGCTCGACCAAGGTCGCCCCCCGTCCTTGGATCCCATAGGCCCCCGCTTTGTCCATCGGATCCCCGGTTGCGACGTAGGCCTCGATCTCCTCGGGGGCAAGCGGATAGAAACGGACCCGGGTCGTTACGCTTTCGGCGAGCCGCCGCCCGCTCGGGCCGTCGATGAGCGCGAAGGCGGTATGCACCAGATGCTCGCGACCGGCGAGGCGGCGTAACATCGAGGCGGCCTCGGCTGAATCTTGCGGCTTCCCAAACGAGAAGCCGTCGACGTCGACGACGGTGTCGGCGGCGAGGATCACCGCCTTCGGCTCGCGTTCGGCGACCCTTGCGGCTTTCGCACCGGCGTGGAGTTCCGCCAAGTCGCGGGGCTGGTATCCGGGCCGGCTGCCTTCATCGATCTCACTTGGGACGACGATCACGCGCAGGCCGAGCGACGACAGCAGTTCTTTCCGCCGAGGTGAGACGCTCGCGAGCACGATCTCGTGAAGTTGACGCATCTAACAGTATAGAGAGTCGGCCTGCGGTTTGTATAGCAACGTGGCGCGTTTTTTACATGTAGACGCGTTTGCCGACGCGGACGAAGCCGCCGGGATGACGGCCGCGCGGATCGTGATGCGTGTAGTGGATGAGGCCGCCGCGCTCGTCGTAGAGGTACTCGCCGCGCACTTCGACGTCGTCGCCGGCGCCCAGCGGAACCGGTCCGGTGATGTCGACGTTGGTCTCGACCCGAACCGTCAAACCGTGACCCGCCGCACCCCTCAGGTGAAGAAGAAAACCCTCGTGGCTACCGCTTGGCCCCGAACGCGTCCCAAGGACCCGCGCGACGCTGCCGCTCGCGGTGACCTCGACGCGCGAGCGGTGGCCGGCCCAAGCGTCGTAAAGCGCGGCGTTGGCGGCGTCCCCGCCGGCCGGCGCGCAGCCGCCGAGCGCGAAGACGGCGAGAAGCAGCAATTTAGCGATGCTGAAGGTCATTTCGCACCAGATCGTCGAGCGACTCGCGCCGCACCACGGCGCGGTGCCGTCCGCCGCCGGCGAAGACGAGCGGGGGCCGCGGGAAACGATTGTAGTTGCTCGCCATGCTGAACGTGTAGGCGCCGGTGCTCTGCAAGGCGAGCAAATCGCCGGCTCGCAGGTCGGCGGGCAGCTGGGCGACGACCAATTCGTCGTTTTCGCACGAGCGTCCGCAAACCGTCGTCTCTTCCCATTCGGTCGCGAACGTGCGGCCGACGGCGAGCGGGTGATGGTACGCGCCGTAGAGCGCGGGGCGAGGATTGTCGGCGAGGCTTCCGTCGACGATCGCGAAGCGACGAAGTCCCTGGCGCTTGACGGTGATCACCCGGTAGAGGCTCGTCCCGGCCTGCGCGACGATCGCGCGTCCGGGCTCGATCCCAAGGCGTGGCGCGTCGATCCCAAGACGCCGTGC
>DHWK01000114.1:12909-13370 GCA_002413145.1 bacterium UBP12_UBA5184 | reverse complement strand
CCGGCCCCGCCGCGCGGGTCGCCGTCGCCGCAGCGGCGGGTGCTGCCGCCGCGCCTGCGGCCGCAGTCGAGAAGACGGAGTTCGACGCCGTGCTCACCGAAGTGGGACCCGAGAAGATCAAGGTCATCAAGGCCGTGCGCGAGCTGACGAGCCTCGGTTTGACCGAAGCGAAGGCCTTCGTCGAGAGCGCTCCCAAGCCGATCAAGACCGGCATCCCGAAGGACGAAGCCGAGGCGATCAAGACGAAGTTGGCCGAAGTCGGCGCGACGGTTGAAATCAAGTAACCCTGCGCTTCTTTTGTAAGCCATTCGCCGCTCTGTTCGCCGCGATCGTTCTGGTCGCGGCGAGCGGGTTCGGTGCGCGTGCGCAAGACGGCGCCGGGGCGCCGTCGGTCAAGATGCTCTCGAATGGGCTGCGCGTCGTCGTGGTCGAGAGCAAGCTCGCGCCGGTCGTCGAGAGCG
>DHWK01000114.1:3859-12760 GCA_002413145.1 bacterium UBP12_UBA5184 | reverse complement strand
GCTCGCGCCGGTCGTCGAGAGCGGGATGTGGTACCGGTTCGGTTCGGCCGACGAGACGCCGGGGAAGACGGGCTTGGCACACGCCCTCGAGCACATGATGTTTCGGGGGACGCCGAGCCTCTCGTACGCTGGGCTTGAAAATTTTGTCGCGCACGCGGGCGGAAAATTCAACGCGACCACCACCGAGGACTACACCCGGTTTTACTTCGTCGTACCCTCCGACTCGCTCGAGGCGGTCATGCGGCTGGAAGCCGATCGGATGGAGAATCTGAGCTTGAGTCCCGACGCCTGGAACCAGGAACGGAACGCCGTCCTCAACGAGCTCGACAACGCGACCACGAACCCGCTGGGAAAGTTTTTTGGCGACGTCCGCGGAGCGCTCGCGGGGGAAAACGCCTACGCCTGGACGCCGCTCGGTCGTCGCGACGACGTCGTGCATGCGACCGTCGACGACCTGCGCGCCTATTATCGGCGCTGGTACGCCCCCAACAACGCAACCTTCGTCGTCGTCGGCGACGTGCGCGCTGCCGACGTTTTTGCCCTGGCAGAACGCATCTTCGCACCGCTTTCGCGGCGCGACGTCCCGGCCCACGCTCAGATCCGTTTGCCCGCACCCGCGACCCCGCTGCAGGTCAACGAGACGGCCGAATACCCGTTTGAGATCGTCGACATGGCCTTCGCAGTTCCGGGGATCGGCGAGGGCACGATTACCTACGACGTTCAGAATCTGGCCTACGTCATTGGCGACGAACTCTCACCGTTCTACCGCAACGAAGTCCAGGCGGGGTACGCGCTATACGGTTCGATCGTCCCCGACTTTCGGCAACGGCTGGGGGTGGTTCACGTGCTGTATGCCGTCGCGCCGGGACACTCGGCCGCCGAGGTGCGCGCTGTCTTCGGGAAGACGCTGGCCGCCGAGATCGAGAGCGGCTTCCCCGAGACCCTCGTCTCGCGCGTCCGGAACCGTCTGGTCGCGGAAAACTCGTACGCGCGCGATTCGGTCGACGAATTCAGCGAAGAGATCGGCGACTTGTACGGGAGCCAAGCTCTGACGCTCGCCGACGATACGGCGCACACCGCCGCGGTGACGCCCGTTGCGGTGCGCGCCGCGGCGCTCAAGTACTTCACGCACGCGACGGTCGTCGGCGATTTGCGGCCGCGCGTCGCAGGCGCCGGCGACAACGCACCGCCCTCACTGGGCGCCGGCGTCTCCGACGATTTCGGCACCCGCGTCGCATCGGGCGAGCGCGTCCAGCCCGACTACATCCGCGCCGAGCTGCGCAAACGCATCTTCACCCAACCCAGCCGCATCTCGCCGACGACCTTCAAAGTCGGCGGCATGACCGTCCTGGTGCAGCCGGCGCACGAGAATTCGACCGTCGAGATTCGTGGCGAGGAACGCACCTCGCCGGCCTTCGATCCGCCGGGGAAAGAAGGCCTGGGCAGCACCGTGTTCTCGCTGTTGGGATACGGCGGAAAGAAAGCCGACTTTAGCGAGACGCAGAAGACGCTGGGCGCGCTGGGAGCGGAGCTGGTCGTCGGCGAGCGTTTTAGGGCGCGCTGTTTCTCGAAAGATTTCGAGCGCGTAAGCGGCCTTCTGGCCGACGAGTTGACGGCGCCGGCGTTTCCCCAGAACTACGTCTCGCTCGTGTTGCGTCAGGAATCCGAATCCGCGGCGCGCATGAACAGTCTGCCCGAATACCGTTTCGAGAAAGCCTACCGCGAATTACTGTTGCCGAAGGGCGATCCCGAACTGCGGGAGCCGACGCCGCAATCGATCGGCCGTCTGGGGCGCGAGGATCTCGTCGCTTACGCGCGACGCTACGTCCGGCCGGAATTCACCACGCTGGCGATCGTCGGCGACGTCGACCCGGCGCGGGTGCGGGCCGTCCTCGAGCGCGACTTCGGCGCGTGGAGAGGGGAGGGCGCGGCGCCGCCCGCCGCACTGCCGCCGATCCCCGATCCGCCGGCTGCCTCGAAAACAATCCCCGGCGCCGGCGACGCGGTTGTCGTACGGCTCGGCCAGCCCGGCATCGCTCGCAGCAACCCGGATTATTACGCGCTCTCCGTCGCCAACGTGCTGCTCGGTCATTCCAGCAACTCGTGGTTGATGGAGGAGATGCGCATGAAGCGCGGGCTCGTGTACGACGTGGAGAGTTCGATCAACGCCGGTCCGGATCGGGGGACGATCAGCTTCGAATTCGGTACGTCGCCCGCGAATCTGCAGGCGGCGCTGGGCGTGTTACGCGCGCAGATCCGGCGGCTTCAAACGGAACTGGTCGATGCGGGCGAGGTCGAGGGCGCGAAGCGCGTCTTGATCACGCGCAGCGTCGTTCAGGAAAGCTCGTACTCCGATATCGCCAACGACGTGCTGGCCCTCGGCGTGAACGATCTGCCGAGTGAGTACTACGTCCATCTCGCAGATCGCTACCGGGACGTCACGCCCGAACGCGTGCGTGAGGTCGCGCGCAAGTACCTCCACCCCGAGCATCTCGTCGAGGTCTATCAAGGTCCCGTTCGCTGAGCCGGCGCGTTACGGTTTGCGGTTGTACTTGTCCCACATCGAGGAGTTCGCGAGGCTGCTCTTGCGGGTCGTCGTTCGCGTCTTCGCAACGGGCCGTGCGAGCGACGGTCTTCCGGCGAGGGAGAGCGGCGTCCCGCTCGCGATGCTGGACGAATAGCGCGCGAACAGCCTCGGATTCGCTCTGAAGTGCGTCTCGAGATCCGAGATGCGGTGCTGATCGAGCGGGTGATCCGAGATGGCTTCCATCCCTTGGTTGCCGCCGGCTGCTTCGAAGGCTTGAAACATCCAAATCAAGCCCCACGGGTTGAAGCCGGCCGCCGCACAGGTGTCGGAACCTTTGAGGTCTGCGGACGTTTCGACCGCACGCGAGAAGCGTGTCGTATCGGCCGCGTAGGCATATTGCTCGACGGCTTGACCGAGGCCGCTGCGGTCGAGGCCGGTGAGTCCGCCGATGATGCCGATCAGTGCGGCTTGGGTCTGGTCCTTCCCGGCGAGGTTCACGACATCGTGATGGATATCGTGCGACGTTTCGTGGCAGAGGACGCCCGATAACTCTTCCTGGTTCTTGACGAACTTCATCAACGAATCGGTTACGTAGACGTTGCCGCCCGGGACTGCGAAAGCGTTGGGCTGCGTCTCGTGGACGAGGATGAAGTTGAATGGGTAATTGTATTGCGGGTTGGCGACGCGCTTGATGCGCGCGGCGATCGGATCGAGGGTGCGGTACATCGCGTTAGGCCGTGCGATGATCTCGCCCTTTTGGGCGAGTTGCTGATAGACTTGCTGTCCGATGTCGGCTTCGGTGGTTTGAGCCCGAGCCGGCGCGGCCGCGCCGGCGGCCAGGGCGACTCCGAGGAGGGCGGCGGCAAAACGGTGCATGGACGTTGCTTCCTTGTGGCCGGTGTTGCTTTCGTTGTACCCGGTTATACAGGAAGAACGAAACCGCCGGGCCGTTCGCTTCGAGCAAGCGAGCCCAAGGCGATCCGCTAGGAGACCGGTCGCCGAGGTTCCTCGACGGAGGCGAAGAGTTTGCGCACGTCGATGCTAAGGCCCGGAGCTGCGGGATGCTCGAAGCGCTCGTGTTCCGTAAACGTTCGCGATGCGGCACCGTCGTGCGCGACGATCGTCCGTGTCTTCGGATCGACGTCGAGCACAAGGTTCGACCCGTGCGCGAGATAGAGTTCGACCTTCCGTTGGAGGTTGCGGCGCCGCTCTCCAGGCGAGCGGATTTCGACCGCAATGTCGGGGGCGAACGGCGGCATCTCTCTTTGATCTTCCCCGAGGGCAGCAAAGCGCCGGCGCGATACATACGCCACGTCCGGCACGAGCGACGTGCGCCGCTGGGCGGTGGGGATCAGCCAAAATCGCCATTCCGTCCCGGCGATGCCGCGTTCGTTCGCCCAGGCGTCCAGAATGGTAAAGAGCTTTCCCTGCAGCCGGCTATGCCGCGTCTGCGGGCTCACCTTTTGCACCTCGAGCCCCTCGATGAGTTCGAAGTACGGTTTCTCGGCGTCGAGTTCTTGGGAGAGTCGGGAGAGTTCGGCGAAATGGATCGTCTGCAAAAACGGCACCTCACGCATACTGTATCACGCCACGCGCTGCGAGTGGCAAGATGCGACTAGCGGCCGGCTAGGCTTTTCGCCGGCGCCGCTCCGCGGCCGCGAAGAGCGCTCCCACCTCGAAAGTAAGCCCCGGTGCAGCCGACACGCTCAAACGCATCTGCCAATCAGCAGTCGCTGCCGACCCCGAACTCTTTACGCTCGAAACGAACGCGAGCGACTCGGCGCGCGTGCACCTCGGCTATAGTTCGAACGCCTACCACCGCTATAGCGTCCTGCCGTACAGCTTGCGCCCGGCGCTCGATCTGTCCGTCGCCACACCGATCCCATGGCGCGCGCTCACCGACGATTCGAGACCCGTCGTCGCCGCCGGCTTCCCCGCTTTCGCCAAAGCGCACGGCGACGTGTTCACGCGCGAAGTCGAGAAGATCGGCCAGCAGACGCTCCCCCACATCCCGCGCCCGCCGAAGAAGAAGACGACGTCCCCGCCGACCGAGTCGCTCGAATCCTCGGAAATGCACGGCAAAGTCCTCACGGCGGCAATCGCGATCCTCGAAGACGGCAATCCGCGCACCGCCGACCAAATCCTCGAAGAAGCAATCCAGAGAAATCTCGTCCCGCCGGAGACGACGATGAAGACCATCCGCGGTTCGGTTGTCGAATACATCGCGCGCTGGATCGGACGCGGCCGCAAGCCGCAAATCGTGCAAGGCGTCGATCGGCTCTTTCGCATCAACGAACCCCCGGACGACTGGCCGGACATCGGGACCGCAAAGGCCTGGCAGAAAAAGTACGGGCCGCTAGCGGAGGTCATCAAAATCATGAACGAGATCTTGGGAGCGGGAATCGACGACGAGCATCAGGTCGTGTTCGTAGTGACGGCAGCGCACAAGCTGACGGAACTAGAGAGCCTCCGCGATCAGGCACGCAACAACTCACGGGAACAGTTTAAGAACGCCGGAGACATCGAAGCGCGTGGAGAAGAAGCGCTCGTACAAGCCAAGTCGGAACTAGCCGAGAAGAACGACCGTCAGAACGCCGCGGTTCAAGAGTCGTTGGATCGTCTCTTTAGCAATCGCGAGGGGCTGGCGAGGCTCATGGAAGGCTTCGCCGACTACGTCTACGACTTTCACAATCGATCGACAACGACCTGAGGGCAGGCTCGCAGCGTCTTACCGCGCCACCGCGATGCCGTTGAGGTTAATCAATCTTGCGAGAAGATCGCGTTACAATAACGAATGTTCGCTTTCGAAATTACAAAGCGCTGAGCGATTTTTCAGTGCGCCTTCAGGGCATGAACATACTTGTTGGTCCGAACAACTGTGGCAAGTCCACTATAATCGGCGCCTTTCGGGCACTGGACACAGCATTGCGCAGGACAAGAAATCGCGCGCTCGAGCCAGTTCCCGACCTTGGAGGACGAGAGACTATCGGCTATGTCATCCCCGATGAAAGTCTTCCCATCTCAACCGAGAACGTTCATACTGATTACGAAGAAACGGACGCAATAGTCTCTTTTCGCTTGTCAAATGGCAACGAACTTCAGCTATATTTCCCGATTGGCGGTGGATGTTTTCTCCTACCAAAGTCAGCAAAGCGACTCGTACGGACCGCCTCCGGGTTTCGAACTGAATTCCCGATCACGTTGGCGGTTGTGCCGGTTCTGGGACCGGTCGAGCATCGAGAAGAATTGGTCCAAGCTGAAACGGTACAACGAAACTTGACAACGCACCGGGCCTCACGCAATTTCCGAAACTATTGGCATCACTTCCCCGATGACTTTGAACACTTCGCAATGCTCATCGCTGATACGTGGCCTGGAATGGAAGTTCAGCCTCCGGAAAGAGCACCGAGTGCGCCGAACCAACTTCTCATGTTTTGCTTAGAGAATCGCATGACAAGGGAACTCTATTGGTCGGGGTTTGGTTTTCAAGTGTGGTGCCAACTTCTCACTCACGTAATTCGATCGCAGAACGCGACGCTCTTTATCGTGGATGAGCCCGACATCTATCTCCATCCTGACGCGCAACGACAACTTGTATCGATTCTTCGTGAAAGCGAATCGGATGTGTTGATAGCCACGCATTCAGCGGAAATAATCGGCGAAGCTGATCCCGCCGAAATCGCCGTGATTGACAAGCAAAGACGCTCGGCGCAACGCCTTCGCAATGTAGCGGGCGTCCAGGAGATACTGGACGCGATCGGCTCCAACCAGAATCTGACTCTTACGAGACTGGCGAGAAACCGAAAGGTGCTCTTTGTCGAAGGCGAGCGAGATTTTACGATTATGGCAGATTTCGCAAGAAAGCTTGGCCTTAACGGGCTGGCTTCGGGCGTAACCTTGACGCCTATAGAGGCCGGTGGATTTTCCTCTTGGGAGAGAATTAAGGCTCTTGGTTGGGGGTTGCGAAAAACTATCGGACAATCAATAAAGATAGCAGCAGCTTTTGATCGCGACTACAGATGCCAGGAAGAAGTTGATAAGATATTGGCCGAGTTAGGCGAGCACGTCTCTATCGTACAAGTACATTCACGAAAGGAAATTGAAAACTACCTGCTCACACCAGGCCCTCTAGCAAGGGCGACACGTTCGGTAATAAGAGAACGCAACGTCCGCGCTCAGATCAATATGGAACTACCAGAATCCGTCGAGCCAATACTCGATGAGATCACGAAGCCAATGAAGATCGAAGTGCAAAGTCAATATCTCGCTGCGCGCGCACAGCACCTAAAACACTCAGGCCAGAACCTTACTACGATAAACAAACAGACACTTGAATGGTTCGAGTCCGGCTGGAATTCGATTGAATCTCGCCTCGGCCTCGTGCCTGGAAAGGATGTTTTGGCGGCTTTTCGGCGCCGCATGCAGACTGAGTACGGCGTCACTTTGACCGATCATCGGATTGTGTCGGCCTTTAGGGAGGACGAGATAGCACCGGACTTGCGCGCTCTGTTAGTGACCCTTGATAGCTTCTCGAGGGAGCAGTAACAGAGGCAATTGAGTAATTGGAGTTGTTTACGGCGGACGCTCCCGGCCTACTTCTGCCAACCCGACAGCGCACGTAAGAGCTCGTCCCGGCGTCCAGCCGCCTCAGCTTGCATTGAAAGTGACACATGTCTGTAGAGGCCCATCGTGATAGTGATCGTCTCGAGGGCCCGAGTCGCTCCTGGACGACTTTCGGCGGCGCTTCGAGGGCAAGCATCACGGTCGAGGCTGTGCCTGAGCGAATGGAATGAGCTGCGGTGGACACCGGCGCGGAGCAGAATCGCTGGGAAGGCATCGGTGGCTTATGCGCGTGCGCGGGCACGTCTTTGTCCTCATTTTCAAGGTCCGCAGCCGTTGGCGCCACGAGCCGAGCCGCCACTAGATGGTAGCCAGCGATGTTTTCCCGAGGCTTAGTGGACTAAGTACCCAACCAACAACAACGCAACGATATTAAGGACCTTGATCATCGGATTGATCGCCGGGCCGGCGGTATCTTTATACGGATCGCCGACGGTGTCGCCGGTAACGGCGGCCGCGTGCGCCGCCGAACCTTTGCCGCCGTAGTTGCCGTCCTCGATGAACTTCTTCGCGTTGTCCCACGCGCCGCCGCCGCTGGTCATCGCGATCGCGAGGAAGAGCCCGGTGACGATCGAGCCGACCAGGACGCCGCCCATCATCTTCGCGCCGCCGTTATTCGGTAGGAAGAACGAAAGGATCACGATCAGTACCGGGACGCCGATCGGAATCAGCGCCGGGACGATCATCTCTCGCAGTGCGGCGCGCGTCACGATATCGACCGTCGTACCGTAATCGGGTTTCTGCGTTCCGGCCATGATGCCGGGCATCTCGCGGAATTGACGGCGCACTTCCTCGACGACCGCGCCCCCGGCGCGACCGACCGATTCCATCGAGAGCGAACCGAAGAGATATGGGCAGAGGCCGCCGATGAACAAGCCTGCGAGCACGTACGGGTCGCCGAGGTTGAACGCGATCGGCGTCGTCGCACACGCCGCGCCGGCGGTCGCCGCGCACTTGTCCGAGAGCTCTTGCAAGAACGAGGCGAAGAGAACGACCGCCGCAAGGCCGGCCGAGCCGATCGCATAGCCTTTGGTAACGGCCTTCGTCGTATTCCCAACGGCGTCGAGTGGGTCGGTCACGGCGCGCACCGATTCCGGCATATCGGCCATCTCGGCGATCCCTCCGGCGTTATCCGTAATCGGGCCGAACGAATCGATCGCGACGATGATGCCGGCCATCGAGAGCATCGACATGACGGCGATGCCGATGCCGTACAGGTTGCCGTAGTAGTACGCAACCAGGATTCCGACGACGATCGTCAGCGCGGGGAGGGCGGTCGCCTGCATCGAGACGGCGAGACCCGCGATGATGTTGGTGGCGTGGCCGGTGACCGAGGCTTTCGCGATGTTGCGCACCGATGGGAACTGGGTCCCGGTGTAGTATTCGGTGATGTAGGTGATCGCGCCGGTGACCGCTAGGCCGACGAGCGCGCAGATGAAGATTCCAAACGAGCTGATCGTCACGCCGTTCTTGAGCGTCGCGCCCGAGCCGAATTCTTGCGCGGTCGCGAACCAGAAGAAGATCGCAGCGAGCAGGCCGGCGACGATGAGCCCCTGATAGAGCGCGCCCATGATCGTTCCGCTCGAACGTTTGCGGACGAAGAACGTTCCGATGATCGAGGCGACGATCGATGCCGCGCCGAGCACGAGCGGAAACGTCGTGGCGCCGGGATAGTTCGGGAGCACGAGGTGCCCGAGCAGCATTGCGGCGATCGTCGTGACGACGTAGGTTTCGAAGAGGTCGGCCGCCATGCC
>DHWK01000114.1:1322-3800 GCA_002413145.1 bacterium UBP12_UBA5184 | reverse complement strand
CCGACGTTGTCGCCGACGTTGTCTGCGATGACCGCGGGATTGCGCGGATCGTCTTCGGGGATCCCGGCTTCGACCTTGCCGACCAAGTCGGCGCCGACGTCGGCGGCCTTCGTGAAGATGCCGCCTCCCAAACGAGCAAAGACCGAGATGAGCGAGCAGCCGAAAGCCAGGCCAACCATCGCCGCCAGCGACCTCGTCTCGTCGCCGCCGTTGAGATGCTGGACCAGGGCGTAATAGCCGGCGCAAGCGATGATGCCCAAACCGACGACCAAGAGCCCCGTGATCGCTCCGCCGCGGAAGGCAAGCGCCAGCGCCGGTGCGAGACCGCCGCGCGCCGCTTCTGCGGTGCGCACGTTGGCCCGCACCGAGACGATCATCCCGATGAAGCCGGCCGCTCCCGAGAGGGTCGCGCCGATGACAAAGCCGACCGCCGACTCGATCCCTATGCCGAAGCCGATAAGCACCGCTAGGACGATGGCGACGATGCCGATCGTCATGTACTGGCGACGCAAGAACGCCATCGCGCCCTCTTGGATCGCGGCTGCGATGGCGCGCATGCGGTCGTTGCCATCGGGCTGGCGCAGGACCCAACCGATGAGGAAGGCGCCATAGAGGATCGCAATGACCCCCGCGACGAGCCCGAGCTCGATGCTGACCTGCGGCTCGATCTGTGCGTTCAACCCGTTTGCCTACCTTAAATAAGAGCGAAATTAGAGCGAAAGCGTACCGATACGCGCCCGAGTTACAATTGGCGGCCCGAACGACCGTCCGGCGTTTGGCACGGTCCGGGTGCAGTCCTGTCGTCTCGGCAGGCTGGCGAAGACCTCCGGCGGCGTCGTGCGCGGGTTCTTCGGCACCCTGCTCGCGTAGGCCGGTGGACCCTGGCGGGTCGCAGCTCGCGAATCTATAGTGAGCCAAGTTCCCCCGAGCACGGAGGCTTCATGCCCTACGCTCCTTCGATTTCGCGTTTCCTCCAGCCACTCGCCGGCGCGTATCCTTTCGGGCTCGCCTCGAGCGAGGGGCGGCGCCTTGCCGCCGTCGATCGCTTCGTCGGCAACGAGATTACGTTCGCCGACGGATTCGATCCCATAGCCCGGCTCGCGGCTCAGCTCTGCGATACGCCGCTGGCGTTTTGCACGCTGGTTGGGCGCGATCGTATCCGGCTCATTGGAATGCACGGCCTCGATACGCTTCGCGAGCTTCCGCGCGAACCGGGTCTGTGCGCGACGGCGATCGCGCAGCACGTGCCCTACGTCGTCGAACAAGCCGACGTCGATGCGCGCACGAAGGCGCATTCGCTGGTGGCCGGCCCGGAGAACATCCGGTTTTATGTCGCGGTGCCGCTACGCTCCGGCAGGCACTCCGTCGGAACGCTTTGCGTCCTCGATCGCGTCGCGCGGCATGCCGACGGGCAGGCTATCGAGGCGCTCGAAGTGCTCGCCAACCTCGCGGTCGACCGCCTCGAGCGCCAGGCGATGCTCGTCTAGGGAAGCGGTAGCGCCGCTCGAAGATTCGCTCGGCATGATCACGTTCGTCGCGCGGCGCCTGGTGCGGCTCGTTTTGGTGCTCGTCGCGATCACGATCGCGAGCTTCCTGTTCATGCAGGCCATTCCCGGGGATCCGGTCGCGATACGTCTGGGCGAGCACGCCTCGGCCGATCAGGTTGCGGCGCTGCGCGCGGCTCTAGGGTTGGATAAACCCTGGTATGTCCAGCTGGCGCTCTATTTCGTGCACCTGTTGCGCGGCGATCTCGGCCGCTCGGTTGCCGACGCGCAACCCGTCGTCACTAAACTGGCCGAGCACTTTCCGGCGACCGTCGAATTGGCGCTCGGCGCGCTCATCGTGGCGGTGACGATCGGCATCCCGGCGGGCATCCTCGCGGCGCTGCGCCGCAATGGAGCGCTCGACATCGTTACGATGAGCGCAGTCCTGCTCGGCGTCTCGATCCCGGTGTTTTGGCTGGGCTGGATGCTCGTCTACATCTTCGCCGTCTTGCCCTCGAATGTCGGACTCAACCTGTTTCCGATCTCGGGCCGCATCTCGCTGATGTATGCCGTACCGGTTCGGACGCACCTCATCGTGCTCGATGCGCTCATAGCCGGCGACGGACGGGCCGCGCTCGACGCGCTTTGGCACCTGATCTTGCCGGCGCTCACGCTCGGGACGATCCCGCTGGCCATCGTGGCCAAGATTACGCGCAGTGGGATGCTCGAGGTCTTGCGCAGCGACTATATCCGAACGGCGCGGGCCAAGGGCCTGGGCAGCTCGGCGGTGGTGCTCAAACACGCGCTGCGCAACGCACTCATCCCGATTCTGACCGTCGTCGGCCTGCAGACCGGGCTCTTGCTGGGCGGCGCGGTCCTGACCGAACATATCTTCGCTTGGCCGGGCGTCGGCCGCTTGGCTTTCGAAGCGATCTCCAATCGCGATATGCCCGTGATCAACGGCTGCATCCTATTATTCGCAACCGTCTTCGTC
>DHWK01000114.1:816-1194 GCA_002413145.1 bacterium UBP12_UBA5184 | reverse complement strand
TTCGTCGTCGTCAACGCGGTCGTCGACGTCCTGTATGCCGCGGCGAATCCGCGGATACGCTACGGCTGAGGCCCGCGCGAGGCGTAACCGGCCCGTGAGGGTTCTCGGCGTCCCCGCGCGAAAGCGGTTTTCCCGAGAGGGGAACCGGGTTTTTTGAAGGTGGAGCGACGCTCGCAATACGTCATCGCGGGCAGTGCATACACGCGCGAAGAAGTCATTCATCGCTACATCCACTTGGTGAAGTATGTGGCGGGGCGGATCTCCCTGAACTTGCCGCCGAACGTCGAGCTGAACGACTTGATCAGCGACGGCGTGATCGGCCTGATCGACGCGATCGAAAAATACGACGACGAACGCGGCGTCAAGTTCGAGACGTAC
>DHWK01000114.1:304-638 GCA_002413145.1 bacterium UBP12_UBA5184 | reverse complement strand
TTCGAGACGTACGCGATCACGCGCATCCACGGCGCGATCCTCGACGCCCTGAGAGCCCTCGATTGGGTTCCGCGAGCCGCGCGTCAGAAGGCGCGCGAGCTCGAGCGGACGAGCCATCAACTCGAAGCCGAACTCGGCCGCCATCCCACCCGCGAAGAACTCTCCGAACGGCTCGGCGTGACCGGGAAAGAGCTGGATACGATCCTGCAGCGCGTGCGCGGAAGCTCGATCCTCTCGCTCGAGGAGCATCTCCCGAGCGAACGCGGCAGCGACATCCCGCTGCTCGACACGCTGCGCGGCGATGAGGACCAGCTGGGCAGCTCGGTCGAGCAGG
>DHWK01000114.1:0-137 GCA_002413145.1 bacterium UBP12_UBA5184 | reverse complement strand
GAGCAGGGTGAGGTACGCGCGATGCTGGTGCAAGCGGTCGAGGGCCTCCCGCCGCAAGAACGGACCGTGATCAAGTTATATTACTTCGAAGGTCAGACGCTCAAAGAGATCAAGGCGACCCTCGGCGTCTCCGAGTC
>DHWK01000069.1 GCA_002413145.1 bacterium UBP12_UBA5184 | reverse complement strand
CCGGGGGCGGCGCCTCGTCGGCGAGTTCGACGATCGTATTGCCCGGCGCGTCCGCGGCGACGCCCTGCGCGCGCAAGCGTTGTGCCGTCGCGACATCGCGCACGAAGACGCGCTCGGCGGCGCGCAAGAAACGGCGTTCGAGCGGCCCGTACGGTGCGACGAAGACGCTCTTGGCGGTCCCGACATAGACGACCGGACGCTTCGTCAGACGGGCCAGCCCGAGCGCGTAGACGTCGCCGACGGCGACGACGCAATCGTAGCGCGAGCCCTCTCCGCGCAAGAAGCGCGTCTGCAACCAGAACAGCTGCGCGAAACCGGCGCGCAGATCGCGCGCCAGCGCGCGCACGTTGCCCATCGCGACGAGGCCGCCGCTCGGCAGCGTGCGCCGCGGCCCTACCGTCGCGAGTGCGCCGTGGGCGGGCTCGCCCACCAAAGGGAGATGATCGAGACCGAAGGGACCCTCGGCGACCGCACGCACCTCGCGCGCGATGCGTTCGGCGATCGCGCTCTCGCCGTTGCCGTTGCTGACGAACAGCACGCGCCGCACGCTAGTGCGAATCCGGTGGCAGGAGCGGCAAGAGTGCTCCGCTCGCGAGACGGGTGCGTTCGCCGGCGCGCTCGAGTTCGGTGCGCGAGACGTATCGACCGTAGGGTCCGGCGTGCACGATCGGAACGGCGCCGACGATTTCCGGAGACGGCAGCGTGTCGTGGCTGTGGCCGCCCAGGATCAGATCGAGGCGCGGCACCTCGCGCGCCAAGCGGCGATCCTCGCGCAGCCCGAGATGCGAGAGCGCGATCAGCACCTCGCCCGGCGCTGCGCCGGCGGCGACGCGGCGCGCGGCCGCAAACGGATCGAGGAAGCGCCATCCGAAGAGGCGCTCCCAAAAGCTACCTTCGGGATATTGCACGACGAGCAGTCCGAAGACGCGCACGCGCCAGCCTTCCCACTCGAAGGCGAGCGCCGGAACGAAGGGCAGCGGACGTCCGCGCAGGTCGATCAAATTGCTGCACACCAGCGGATGCCGCATGCGCCGCGCGCGCGCTGCGAGCGCTGCGAAGAGATAATGGAACTCGCGATTGCCGATGGCTTGCGCGTCGTATCCGGCTGCGTCGATCTCGGCGACGATCGGCTCCTCGCGATGATAGACGGTCTGACTGCCACGCAGTGAGTCGCCGCAGTCGAAGAGCAGTCCCGGCGCTTCGGCGCGCAATGCGCGCAAGCGCGGAACGAAGCCACGATGGTCGTGCAGGTCCGAGGTGTGGTAGACCCGCAGGTTCATGCCGCCGCCTGAGCGCTTGCCAGCGCCAGCGCGAACTCGGCCGCTCGCTCTTGCGCTTGGGCGCCCCCGAGGATCGCGCGCAGGTCGCGCGCCGCCCCGAGTTGCTGCGACGGATCGCGCAGGAGTGCTTCGACGGCGTCGGCCAGCGCATCGGGCGTCGCCTCCGTTTGCAACAGTTCCCGAACGACCTCGCGCTCGAGCAAAAGGTTAGGCAGCGTGACGTATTTGCGGTGCCAGATGCGCCGGCCGTAAGCGACGCCGCTCGGCGACAGGACGTAGAGCGCAACGCACGGGACCTCGCGCAGGGTCGCTTCCAAGACCGCGGTCCCGGAGGCGACGAGCGCGGCGTCCGCCGGCTCGAGTGCGTCGCGCGAACCGCGCACGATGCGGAACGGGAAGGTTGCCGTTCCCAGCGCCGCGTGGACGAAACGTTCGCAGTCGTCGTTGGCGACGCTTGCGATGACATCCAGGCTGGGACGGCGGGCTTGCAGCAGGTTGCAGGCCGCCACCAGCCTCGGCATATGCAGGCGCACCTCGTCGACGCGGCTGCCCGGCAAAAGGGCGACGGTTCCCCCGCTGGGGGGGGCCGGCGCGCGGGGCAGTCGCGGCGCGACGAGCGATGCGAGCGGATGCCCGAAATATGCGATCGGAAGCCCGAGCGAGCGATAGAAGTCGCGCTGCCGCTTGAATGCGGTCAGCGCGGTTGCGTTGCGCGCGACGGCGCGCGCTTGCGAAGGGCGATCGAACCAGACGCCCGGCGGAAAATAGTAGAGGATGGGGCGGCGGTAGTTCAAGGCACGCAGCGCTTTGGCGAGGCGCAGGTTGAATGCGCCGAAATCGACGAGCACGATCAGGTCGGGCGGACGGTACAGCAAGCGCGCGACCTGCGCCAGGCCGGTCAATACTAAAGGCAGGATGCGAACCAGCGCAGCGACGAGTCCAAGGCTGGCCCAGCCCCGCGTTTCGACGTTCAGCGAAAAGCCCGCCGCCGACATCCGTTGGCCACCGATGCCTTCGAAGACGATGTCGGGACGGCGCGCCCGCATCGCTTCGGCCAGCGAAGCCGCCAGCATATCGCCTGACGCCTCGCCGGTGGACATAAACACGCGCACCGCAGCGACCTTCAGGGCCGGCGGACGTTAACCGGCGAGCGAATCGGCGTCATCGAGCGCCGTCGTTTCGCCGCGCGGCTGCATCGCGCGCGTGAACTTGGTGATGCCGCGCTTCGAGTTGGCGACGAAGTCGATCATCTCGCGGCCCTCGTCGGTCGTCACGATAGCGCGCATCGCGTCGAGCGCCTGCGAGGTGTTGAGGTGCGAGCGATAGAGGAGCTTGTAGCATTCCTTGAGCTCGGCCATCACCCCAGGGGGGAAGCCGGCGCGACGCAGGCCGATGAGGTTGAGGCCGCCGGCGGTGGCCGGGCCGGGGGCGCCCGCGACCAGGAGATAGGGCGGGACGTCGCGTCCGATCTTCGAGGCGCCGCCGACCATCGCGTGCTTGCCGATGCGCACGAACTGATGCACGCCGACCATCCCGCCCAGCGTCGCGTAATCGTCGACCATGACGTGCCCGGCGAGCTGGGCCGTACTCGACATCGTTACGTAATTGCCGATGCGGCAGTTGTGGGCGATGTGAACGTAGGCCAGCAGCAGCGTGTCGTCGCCGATCGAAGTGAACTCGCCGGCGCCCGTGGCGCGATGAACCGAGACGAACTCGCGCAACGTCGTGCGGTCGCCGACCTTCGTGTACGAGACTTCGCCGAGATATTTACGGTCCTGCGACGGCAAGCCGAGCGTGACGAACGGGTAGATGATCGACTCTTCCCCGATCGTCGTGTGCCCGTTGACCACCACGTGAGCGAGCAGTCTGGTGCGGGCTCCGATCCGGACGTGCTCGCCGACGACGCAAAACGGTCCGATCTCCGCGCCCTCGCCGATCACCGCCCGAGGGTGAACGACGGCGTTGCCATGGATCTTTCGTGGCGTCACTCGTGCAAGACCGACGGGTCGAGTTCGAAATCGTTGACGGTTACCAGCGAGAACATGAGTTCGGCCGAGCAGACCAGTTTGCCGTCGACGTGGGCCCGCCCGACGACCCAGCCCATGCGCGTGCGCATGCGCTGCAGCGTCACTTCCATGTCGAGCCTATCTCCCGGGATCACTTGCCGACGAAAGCGGGCGCTTTCGATTCCGGTCAAGAGCGGCGTCAATTGGTGGAATTCGTCGGGCTCCATGACGAGCGTCCCGCCGAGCTGCGCCATCGCTTCGATCATATAGACGCCCGGCAACACCGGGTTGCCCGGAAAATGGCCCTGGAAGAATGGTTCGTTTACCGTGAGATTCTTGTAACCGACGGCGCGTTTCATCGCGTGGAACTCGGTGATGCGGTCGATGAGCAGCATCGGATAACGATGCGGCAGGATCTCCATGATCTCGCGGATGTCCATCCTTTGGTTATGCTCGACCATCTCGGCCTCCTAAGCGCTGGCGGCCTGACGCGGTTTCCACGTGGCGCGCAGTTCGGTGAGCGCCGCCGCATGCAAGCGATGGCCGCTCTTTATCGAGATCACTTCGCAGCGCGGCCACAGCCCCAAGAGCGCCAGGTCGCCGATCAAATCGAGCACTTTGTGCCGCACGACTTCGTTCGACCAGCGCAGCTCGGTGATCGGCCCCTCGGGCGCGAAGACCAGCGCGTTGGCGAGCGTCCCCCCGCGCGCGAGACCGCTGTCCAGCATGGCTTGGTACTCGTGCAGGTAACCGAAGGTCCGCGCCGGCGCGATCCCGTCGCGGTACGCGACCGGATCGATCGCGCCGTCGAAGAACTGCGCGCCGATCGGCGCCGGATACTCGACTGAAAACTTGATGCGCAGCGTCTCGGCCGGAAGGATCACGAAGACCGCGTCCCGATCGCGCCGGAAGAACGGGCGCTCGGCGACGAAGCAGCGGCGTTCGAGAGCTTGGGGGGCGAGGCCGATCCGCTCGATGCCCTCGACGAAGGCGGCAGCGCTGCCGTCCATCACCGGAATCTCGGGACCGTCGACTTCGATCAGCGCGTTGTCGACGCCCATCCCGAAGAGCGCCGACAAAATATGTTCGACCGTTGAGACGCTCTGCGTTCCGTTCCCAAGGGTGGTCGCGAGGCGGGTCTCGACGACGTTCTCCGCCAGCGCCGGAACGATCGGGCCCCCCGCGCCTAACTGGAAACGCAGGCCGCTGTCGGCCGCTTGCGGCCGAACCTTGACGCGCGCAACGATGCCCGTGTGCAAGCCGACTCCCTCGAACTCCAACACGTCGCGCAGCGTGTGCTGCTGCGTCTCGTTACGGCTCACGGCGTTTCTCCAATGCGCTCACGCGCTCGTACAACTTACCGAGGTTTCGCAAGCGAACCTGCATCCGCAGTTCCTCTTGATGATTCTGCGCGGGTTGGCCGCTAACGGTGGCATCGTCGGGGATGTCGCCCCAGACCATCGTATTGCCGGCGATGCGCACGCGCGCGCCGACGGTGATGTGGCCGTTGATGGCCGAGCAACCGCCGACCATGGCGTAGTCGCCGACGAT
>DHWK01000178.1:9691-10007 GCA_002413145.1 bacterium UBP12_UBA5184 | reverse complement strand
AACTTGAAATTCTTGTAGGGATCGAACCGCTTTGGGTTGACGGAGAATTCAGCCATCGATGCTCACCTCACGCTGCCGTCTGTCCGGCAAGTTGTTGAATCTGCAGCACGACGAACTCGGCCGGTCGCAAGGGCGCGAAGCCGACGACGATATTCACGACGCCGATGCTCTGGTCGTACGGCGTCGTCGTTTCGCTGTCGCACTTGACCAGGAACGCATCTTTTGGCGTGGTGCCGGCAAACGCGTTTTTCTTGAAGAGATCCTGCATGAACGATTGGACGTTCAAACGGATTTGCGCCCAGAGCGGCTCGTCGTT
>DHWK01000178.1:9251-9541 GCA_002413145.1 bacterium UBP12_UBA5184 | reverse complement strand
GCCCAGAGCGGCTCGTCGTTGGGTTCGAAAACGACCCATTTGAGCCCACGGTAGAGGCTCTGTTCGAGGTACAGTGCGGTACGCCGAACCTGCAGATACTTGTAGTCGTCGGTCAGCGCATCGGCCCCGCGCAGCGTGCGCGAACCCCACACGACGCTGCCGACAAACGGGAAGTTACGCAGACAGTTGAGGCCGACCGGATTAAGCCTTCCGTTTTCGTTGTCGGTCATCTGAACGCTGAGGCCCCGCACGCCGACGAAGCCCGCGTCGATGCCGGCCGGCGCTTTCCA
>DHWK01000178.1:0-9066 GCA_002413145.1 bacterium UBP12_UBA5184 | reverse complement strand
CCAAGAATAGTTATCGAGTTGGCCTTTGCGCAGCGGGTCGGGTTCGACGAGTGTCGGGAAGTACATTGCACCGTAGTCGCCGTCAGCGGTTAGCCCAAGTGTCGAGAGGCCGGTGAAGGCACTGTTCACGCTGTTCCAGTCCGCCGGAGGATCGACGATCAGCACGGCTCCTTTCAACTTGCAGTAAGCTAGCGCCGCCGGGTATACCCCGCCGTACATCGCACCGGTTTCGTTCCACAGCACGCTGTCGGGCAGCGTACTGTCGGGCGGGATCGACAGCAGATTGAAAATGTCGGCGTTTTCGAGCGCGTAGATGCCGCTCTTGGTACCGGCGTCCGGAATGCCGTAGCCGGCAGGTGACGTGATGATGCCGCCGTCGACCCCGCCGCTCAAGAAGATCGCGCTGGATGCGCCGGGCGTCGTTGTCGGCAGCTTGGGCTTCAGCGTTATGGGATCGATCGGCACGACCACCAGCTGAGATGCCATCGGCAGAACTTTGTCGAGCCGGCGCGTCCCGTCGACGACCGAGACATTGCGAATCGTTTCGCTCGATGCGGTTCCGGTATCGGTCACCAGCAGATTGAAAAGTTGCGATGCGCTGGCGTACCCGAGATTGGCGACCAGGGTTGCATCGAGGGGAGGACTCGGGATCTGTACTTGCACGGTCACTTTGTCGCCCCACGTGCCCGGGCTGCTCGCATCGAGCGCGAGTCCAATCGTGTCGGAATCGGTTAAGTTCGTTCGCGCGATGCCGTCGGCCTGAGGCGGGAGGGCAAAGGCGCTGCTCGAGCTGCTCGACGCGAGGGAACCGCTCGAACTGCTGCTAACGCTCGACAGCGAAGAGACCGCGCCGCCCGACCAAACCCGCACGATGATCGCTTGCCCACCACCGTTTGCGAAGAAGTCTCGAACCGCATAGCTCATTGGGTAACCGATTGCTAGGCCGCCGAACTGGCGACCGAAATCGGCAAAGCTGAAGATGGTCGTGGCTTGGTTCGTCGGGCCGCGCAAAGCACGGCCGACAAAGGCGGCGATCGACGTGGGAACCCCTGTAATCGCGTGAACGCCGCTCGGAATCTCCTCGACGTAGACGCCGGGATACGACAGCAAAACCGACATCAGCAGCTCTCCTTCATGGGATCAGTTCCAGGCCAAGCTCGCGTGCGAGCGCTAGTGCCGGCTGAGCACCCTGGAAATACGCGAGGGTCCCCGTCTTCGGGTTCGTCAGACTGAGGCGAACGATCTCTGGATCGACACTCCACATCGTCAGTGTCAGCATGGCCGGCTCTAGCCGGAATCCCCCGACGCCGTCGACAGCGCGAAGCGAGAATGTGAGCGCACCATCCGAGGTGCTTTCCGCCGCGAGAATGGACGAAATGCGGCCGAGCACGCGCTCATCCTATCGGGCCGGGCTCTCCGCACGCTCTCTTTTCGATCTCACAACGCAAGCGTTTTTCGGATCGCGCATGGGCCGTGTTTCCCATCATATTGACTCTGAAAGCTCTCTTCTGTTACCGTCGGTACACGGCTGGGCCCCCCGCCGCAAAACGGGTCGAGTGAGGAGGGGGAATGCCGTTGGCAGAGTCGGTGTTGCGCGTACGCTGCCTCGGTGCTTTTTCGTTCAGGGCCGATGGCGCTTGGAGTAGCGGCCCCGCGTTCAAACGCGGGCGCGAATTTCTGCAGTATTTCGTGAGTTATCCCCGGGCGGCAGCGTCGCGCGAGGTTCTCGTTAATGTTTTTTGGCCGACGCTCGATGCGGAAACAGCCGCCCATCGCTTGCACCTCGCCGCAGCCGGCGCGCGGGCCGCCTTGCGCGGAGTATCGCCGGAGGTCGACGGCATCCGCAGCAGCGGCGGCGCGTACGCATGGGATCCGGCGATTGCGATCGAGTCCGATGCCAAATCGCTGCTCGCCGCCAGCCGAGCCAGTTCGCACGAAGAAATGGAGCGCGCCGCCTCATTGTACGCCGGCGACTATCTGGCCGGCGACGAGGCGGAGTGGATGTATCCGCTGCGCGTGCGCTGCGCCAACGCCTACGCGGTCATTCTCGAGCGGCTTGCGGTGGCCGCAATCACGCGCAATGATTTCGCTGCCGGACTAGAGTACGCGCTGCGATTGCTCGAGGCCGACCGCGCTCACGAAGCCGGCACGCGACTGGCGATGCGCACCTTCGCGGCGATGGGCCGGCGCGGCGCCGCGCTGGCGGTCTACGATGCCCTGTCGTCATATCTGCGCCATCATCTGGCGCTGCAGCCGTCGGCGCAAACCAACGAGTTGCGCGCGAGAATCGTTGCGGATGTCCCAATCGAGACGCTCGCCGATTAGTCGACGAGTTCTTGCGCTATTTCCGCAACAAACAAGTGGTGCGAATAGACGCCGGCTCCGAAGGTCGTCCCGAGTTTTAACAGATTGTTCGTTTCGATGAACGTCTTGAGCCCGTCGGGCCTGGACTCGTTCCGCACGATCGCCGCGATAGCCGCTGAATTTGCGGCTGCGAAGTCATTGATGTTGGTCCCGCCGGGCGCCGGCGGCGAGTGCGTGGTAAACGATCCGCGCGGAGGTAAGGTCAGCAACTGCGATGCGATCGCGGGTGGAACCGTAACCGGGGGCGTCGCGGTCATGGCATCGCGGATGATGCGCGTATAGCCGATCGCTCGCGCGGCTCCCTCTCCGATACTAATGTTCTTCGCGCCCGGCGCCTTTAGGGAAGTTCCAGCTGTCACGTTGTATGCGACCTGCTTGGAACCGGGTATGCCGGCTGCGCCGAGGGCGGCTTGCACGCTGCCGTAGGCGGCATCGAGGATCACGACGCGTTCCGGCGAGGGTCCACTCACTAGATGCCGGTTGAGCGTCTCGCGCAGCCCCCGGTAGCCTCGGCTATGCGCACTGTAACGCAGCGCATCGATGGTGGTGGATGCTCTTCCCGCGGCTGTCAAACACGCCTGAATCCCGGCCGTATCGATGGTGAAGAATCCCTCTTGCTCGCCTCGAGGTCCGGCTCGTCCGGGTACGCCGATAAGGATCCATTCCGTTGCATTTGAAGCGCCGCGCAAACCGTGTGTCATGACGGCATTCATCCCAACGTCGGTCGCCGGCAGCCCGGTCTCCGTCGCACTGCCGGGGCCGAAAAAGACGTGCACCTTGTTTCTCCCGGGAACGTTCGCAGCCGCCGGAACAAAAACAGAAACCCCAATTGACTCGGTGGTGATGACTCCGGAAAGACCCGCCAGCGAAGAAATCGTAACCTCAAACGTCTGGGCGGCAAAACGATCCGTGCCGGCCGCTGTTCGCTCGTCCGCGCGGGTGGGCGTCCACGCGACGCGCGATACACGCGCGCGTCCCGGACCCGTCGCGTCCTGTTGCACGACATGTGCAAGTTCGTGCGCGATCAGTTTTCTGCCGCGCGCCGACTCGGGAGCATACATCCCGGCGCCAAAGACGAGATCGCTTCCGACCGTGAACGCGTGGGCTTGCACAGCACGAGCCGACTCGGCGGCCGTTTGATCGGCGTGCACGCGGACGCTGCCAAAATCGTGGTTGAATCGTGACTCGAAGAAGGCGCGTGTCGCGCGATCAAGTGGTTGTCCGGGCGAGCGCAGCACCTCATGCACGATGGACGGCGCGTCGGGTTCGACCGACGCACCGTTCTCGGGCAGTCGCTGAATCGTTGGCGGTCCCATACCTGGTGGCATCGTTGTCGAGGTCGTGCCCGTTCCTGAGCCGACGGTGCTCGCCGGAGCCGGCAACGCGCTCAGCGCGTCGAGAAGCTTATCGTCGCGGCTGAGGATGACTTCATGTTCGGCGTGTCCCACCGCAAACACATGATAGTTGGCGTAGAGTGCTTTGTAGGTCGGGGATCCGACGCCACCGAGCGCGGCCTTGTGCAGCCCAAACCAACCGTCGATTGCTTGCTGCAGACTGATGTGCCTAGCGGCATAGCTGCTGTTCGTGTAATACGCGCGAAAGCGCATGCTCGTGCTGAGAAACTGGAGTTGCTGAGCTGCGGTCACGCCGGACGCACTCAGCGATGAAAGGTCGCGATCGAGTTGGCTGATTACCCACTGCCTAACCGACGCGAACTCGTTGGGGCCATTGATCGCGTCGAACAGCGCAATTTCTCCGAGAGTTGAGGCGAAACGCGGTTGCCCCTTCTCGGACATCATCTCCGAAATCGGAAGACCGCCGCCGCTATGGCCGCTTAGGACAACCCGGGTTATGGACGGGGGCGTCTTCCAAACTCCCATTGTGGTCAGCCTTTGGAAAACCTCAGCTATGTACGCGTCACTATTGATTTTCCCGAAATCCGAGGAGGTCGTTCCTTGGGCGAGGACGCCGATGACCGGACGGTGGCTGCTTTCAAGCTGCTGCTCGATACGATCAGTGTCGACGTCGCGTACCGTTCCCGGCGCCAGGGTCGAGTGCGTCCCTTGCGTTTTGCGCTGCCTGTAGCCAACGTTATGGCCGTGGAAGTGCAGCAGCACCTCCACGGGTGCGGTGAGGTCGAGCGCGGCCGGGATTATGACTACGGCACGCTGGTCGGCCGCCTCCTCGGCTGCGGAATCTTTGTTGGGAACTACATTCCCGAGCGTCAAACTCTCAACTGGAATTCGCCGCATTCCGCCAACCGCGACTTCATCGCGGTTCCAGCCAAAGCTTGGTGCGGGAACCAAGGCGGATCGAGCGCCGCCGAGCGGCCCAACCGGCGCATCGGACCACTGGCGTTGTACGCGCGGCTGCGCAACAACCGCGCCTACCGCGGCGGACGCTGCCGGGACCGAACCCATCACTCGCTCGGCAACGGCGTCCGCCTGGTGCTCGAAGTAATCACCTGCTTCGCCGATCATGAGCGTCCGCTGGAGCTTGACCGCGGGACGCTGCACAGATCGTTTGGTGGGCGCAATCCAGGCTTTCATCACCGAGTCACAGCAGCAGCTGCGCGGCGGCAAAGGCCTGCTCGCCGGTGATGACGCGCGTCTCAACGTACATAGTGCGATAGATCAAACGCGATTTGGTGAAGAAACTTCCCGGCTTGCGGTCGATGGCGCGGTCCCGAACGTTCCGGCTGACGACGTGAATCGAGGCCTCCTTCGGCTCCTCATACCAGCTCGGCACGTGTTCGAGCCAGAGGCCAACCGTCGGAAGCTCGGGCTTGGCCATGCACAGATGATATGGACCGACCGGCACGCCGACGCACAAGTCGGCAACCGAAGCGAGCACCTTCATGACCAGACCGAACGGGATCATCGGTTGATCGATCGTGCCGAAGACGTCAGCGTAACTGAACGCGTGGAGTTCGGGCGAGCGAACCGTGTCGTCGCCGTCGAACAGCCGGTCTTCAGCGATCAAGAACGTCCAGCGATCGTCGTTGGCGCGTAACAAACGCATGAAGTCACGGCACTCCTCACCCTCGCGGCGTTTGCCCGCGGGAAGTTCTTCGCGCCAGCGGTGGCCCCAATTCTTACCGATGGATGTGTACCCGTTACGCCCGATCAGACACAGTTTGCGGCCGCGCAGCCCGAGCAAATTCTTCAGGCGCGATTCCACCCAATGCGTGACCCAGGGATCGACCTCGAAGGATAAGCCGCTACCGAGCGGACCGGCGAGGTCGGCGGCCTCGAGGCGCGGTTTGCTTACCAGGTGCCGCAAGACGTTGCGGGCTTTCGAGTGATATGGGTATTCGAAATTGCCGCCGATCTCCGGAAACGACGTCCACAGCATTGCATCGATGCGTTCGCGCTCGCAGAACTCGACGAGCGAGTCGGGAAGCAGCAGTTCGCGCTCGCCGCCGTCGAGCATCTCGTAATCGAGACCGAAATGGCGGCTTGCGAAGGCCGCGCCGTCACCGTTTTGCGTTCCGTTGAGACCCAAATATACCGGCTGGGCGTACGTGCAGCGGTCGATCAACGCGACGTTGTCGTCGCCGTAGCGCGTCATCCAATACCGATTGGTCGGTTCGAGCAACGGGAGGACCCGCGAGAACTGCACCCAGTCGCCGAAGCCATGGGGAAAATAGACCAGCACCTTGACGTCGCGCAACCCGCTGAAACCGCCGCGCTCGTGGGTGTAGACCCGGAGGCGATACGGCGTGACGTGGACCCTTGGATGTTCGGCGACCGTCACGCGAACACGCTCATCGCCGATTCGCAAGCGGCGGCTTGGGCCGGCGTTAAATAGCGGATTGCCCCGCCTTCAAAATACAGCTCGATGGCGCGGATCACGTCGGCCGCGGTGATCATGTCCATGCAACGCGGCAACGTGCCGACGACGTCGACGCAGCGGTGTTCGAGCCGATCCTTTTCGTCGCCGTCGCCCAGCGCCACCACGCGAGACTTCCAGCAGCCGCCGTCGTCGCAACACGCGAGCGCGCCGGCCCGATGCAGAAATTGATGGTGCGGATAGGCTTCCCAGTGCGGTGGTTCGCGGCCACCCGCGACCACGACGCAGGGGCGATTCTTGGGCATTCCCGGACGAACTTCGATCGCGGCCGCGAGGTGCATCAACAACGTGACCGGGCACAGCACGCCTTGCGCATGATAGACCAAACGGATCAGCTGGCGAAGGTCCGTCTTACCGCGCAAGTCGAGCGCGCCGCGCAGCGCGGGGTGCTCGTGACCGGCTTCGGCGATTTGTACGAACAGAATCCGGCCGGCGAAGTGGTCGACGACGTCCTGATAGCGCTGGGCATCCCACCATTTGATCGTAAAGTCACGCTTGCCCCCGGAGACCACGATCCAAAAGGGAACCGGCTGCTTGACGATCTCCTCGACCTGCGAGATCCAGGATTTTTCAAGCGGCGCGATGTGGACGTCGCCGCGAAAAAGCGTCGGCTTAATGTTGAGCCCGAGCTGCTCGTTAAGGTACTCGATGAACCCGTGAACGAAGTGGTACGGCGCACGATTACTGCGGTGAATCAGCGGATAATGACAATCGACGCGCCGGACATCGGGGTCGTCCTCGGCGAGCGGCGTGAGATAGGGGTTGTGTTCCCAGATCGCCGGGCACGGCGTACGAACGTCCGTGACGAAACGTCGCGGGTACGCCGCGTGCAGGTCGCGCACGGCCGCGGTCAGCATAACGATGTCGCCCGGCGACAGGAAATTTCGGAAGACGAGTTTTTCCAACTTGCCCCGCCCTCAAGGTTCGATCATCGTACCCTTCGCAGCGGCGCCGCGCAAGTGGTGTATAATGTCGAAATGATGGATCGCACTCGTCTGGCTCGAGGCGCAGTCAACGCAGCGATTCAGGGTGTCACACGCGAAGAAGGCCGGCCGCTGGAGCCTGGGCTGCGCGCTCAAATGGCGCCGCTACTGGGTCACGACTTTTCGCGCGTTCGGGTTCACGACAGCGAGCGCGCCGGCGCAACGGCGCTCGCTCTGGGCGCCGCGGCATATACGGTGGGACGCCACGTCGTGTTCGCTCCGCACGCGTACGCGCCGCACGCTACCGAAGGGCGCGTCCTCTTGGCCCACGAATTGTTGCACGTCGACGAACAATGCGACGCCGTTCCATCGACCCTGCGCGTTTCCTCGCCGCTCGATGCGCACGAGCGCGACGCGGAACATGCGAGCCGGCGGGTGGCGCGCGGTGAGCGCGTGGGTGACGCTCGCATCGCGAAACCGACGTCCGACGGGGCAACTATCCACCGATCGCTCTTGGGCGGGATACTGGGCGGCGTGAGCGGAGCGCTCACCGGTGCGCTCATCGGTGGTCTGATCGGCGGTCCGATCGGCGCGATCGTCGGCGGCGTCGGCGGTCTCATTGCCGGCGCGCTCATCGGCAACCGGGCGACGACGAAGAGCCGGCCGCTTACCGACGACGAGAAAACCTACGCCAAGGATGTGTTCCAAGATAGCGTCGACTACGACAAGATCGAGATCACGCGTGACAGCATGATGGCGGCGGGCGCGCCTCGCACGATCGGTAACACGATCAACCTAAAATCCGATTGGGGACACTTCAAGGGTGACACTCTCGAGCTAACCGACGTCGGGCGCGAGACGCTCATTCACGAGATGGGTCACGTCTGGCAGTACCAAAACGGCGGTTTGCAATATATTCCCGACAGCATCATAGCGCAGATCAAGGCTGCAATCTCCGGGGGAAACCGCAACGCCGCGTACGATTGGCGCTCGCAGCACAAGGCCGGCGTTCCTTGGGAAAACTGGAATCCGGAGCAGCAAGCATCGGCGATCGAAGATTACAACAAACTCTTGCGCAAGAGCAAAACGCCGAGCATCACCATCCCCGAGTTAGCCGATCTTGCGATTCTACTCCCATACATCGACAAGGTACGGCACCGGCAAGGCGCGCCCGGATCGGAGAAGCCGCAAACCGGCGGGGAAGGCCCGTCTCTCAGCGATATTCCGAGCCTGATGCACTGACCGGCGGCGAACGTTTCGCAGTAAGCTCGGATCAGTTAATCCGACCAACGACAACGTCATATACGGCTCCGACTGGGGCGAGCAACTCAAGGGCGGACAACGAGCAACTTCTTTTCTCTGGCCCAGCCGCGCAAACCTGAGGTTGTACCCTCGGATAGACCAGATTTGTGAGCTTCCGGTACATATCAGAACCCGTACACCGCGGGATCCCATTTGTCACAATTTTGTCGCGGAGCGGTCGGGACCGACACGAATCGGACAGGAGTGGCCAGAACGGCGTTGCGCCCGAAAAGCCTGATAGGATGGAGCTTTTCAGGACTGCCAAGGATCGGCCGGGACCGCTGGCTGAGGGTTCGAATCCCGCTGGAGCCGCGTTTCGAAGAAACCCAGCTGCAATCGAGACGCCCGATGCAGTCTCGAGCCGCCAAGGTCGGTGCGTTAGCACGTACGTTAGCAATTCCAAATTGCTAACGGAATAAGTCTCGGTAGGTACCCCGAGATCACGATAGGGTCCATTTTCGTGCTCAATCGGCGCTAGCGGTGACCTGTCGGGACGGCCTTAGTGATTTTCAAGACCGCCGCATTAAACCGCTCTGCCACCTCTCCGCGCACCGCAAGCGTAGATGTCATGCGGGTTTCCCCGCACTACGCCCTAAGCAAGTTACGTTACCAAGGGTGATTTGGT
>DHWK01000075.1:990-4030 GCA_002413145.1 bacterium UBP12_UBA5184 | reverse complement strand
CGCGGCGCTCTTGATCATCACGCTGGTCGAGACGCTCTTGTGGACGTTCGGCATCCACGGTCCCGCGCTGCTGGCCGCGGTGATCTTGCCGGTCTATCTCAAACTCCAATTTCAAAACACCGACGCGCTGGCGCAGGGGCTCCCGCTCCCCCACATCGTCACCGTCTCGACCTTTCTCTTCGTCTTTCCGGGCGGGGCGGGCGCCACGCTTCCGCTGGTGCTATTGCTCTTGCGCAGTAAGGTCAAGCGCGCGCGCAGGGTCGCCCTGGCGTCGCTCGCGCCGACGCTCTTCAACGCCAACGAGCCGCTGATGTTCGGCTTGCCGCTCGTCTCCAATCCGTACTTGAGCCTCCCGTTCGTCCTGGCCCCGCTCGCTCTCGCGCTGGTGACCTGGTTTGCGATCGATCTCGGTTTCGTTGCGCGACCGGCGCTGTACGTGCCGTCCTCCTTTTCATTGCCGGTCGCGGTGTTCGTTGCGACGAAAGATTGGCACGCCGAGATTCTCGCTGCATTCAACGTCGCGCTGGCGGGCGTGATTTACGCGCCGTTCGTCCGGTTATTCGAGCGACACGAAGCTCCGGAGGCGTCGTGATCGACGCGCTGCTCGCTCGTTTTCCGGTTCCGGCGGCGCTCGAACGCGCCGCGCGGCTCGCCGCAGAACGTGCCGCGGCGATCGAGCGTCCGAGCGTCGCGCGCGTCAAAGTCGGCGTTCTGGCGGCCTTCGCCGCCGAGCGGATCTCCGAAAGCGACTTCGCGAGCGCTTTCGGCTACGGCTACGACGATCCGGCCCGCGAGCGTTACGAATCGCTGCTGGCGCGCATCTTCGGATGCGAGCGCGCCTTCGCGCGGCTCTCGCTGGTGAGCGGGACGCACGCGATCGTGACGGCGCTCGAGGCCTCGCTCCCGCACAACGGCAGGCTGCTTTCGGCGACCGGCCGCCCCTACGACACGCTGCGCAACGCGCTCGCCGAAGCGGCGCATGCGCTGACTTCGCGCGGCATACGCTACGACGAGGTTCCGCTGGGCTCGGACGGCGGCGTCGATTTCGACGCGCTGTGCGAGCGCCTGGCCGGCGGCGTCGACGTTGTCTTCGTGCAGCGTTCGCGCGGCTACGCGGCGCGCCGTTCCTTATCGGCGGAAGAATGCGGCGCCGTCGCGCGGACCGTGAAAGCGGCCGCGCCGCAGGCGACCGTCCTCGTCGACAACTGTTACGGCGAATTGGTCGAGGAACGCGAGCCGACGCACTATGGCGCCGACCTCGTCGCCGGTTCGCTCGTCAAGAATCTCGGCGGCGGCCTCGCACCGGGCGGCGCATACGTCGCGGGGCGCGCCGACCTCATCGAACGCATCGCCGCTCGCCATTACGCGCCCGGTCTCGGGACGCATGTCGGTCCGACGCTCGGCTTCGGACGAGCCTTTTTGCAGGGGCTTTTTTACGCACCGCTGGTCGTCGGCGAAGCGCTCCACGGTTTGGATTTCGCGGCGGCGTTGTTCGACGAACTGGGCTTCGTCGTCGATCCGCAAGCGGGCGCGGCGCGGCGCGATATCGTGCAAGCGATTCGACTCGGCGGCGCCGAGCAGATCCTGGCCTTTGCGCGTGGACTGCAGCGGGCGATGCCCGTCAACGCCGCGTTCGTCCCGGAAGCGGGTCCTGTCCCCGGCTACCGCGAGCCGGTCGTGATGTCGAGCGGTGCGTTCATCGGCGGCTCGACACTCGAACTCTCGTGCGACGCGCCGCTGCGGCCCCCGTACGAGGTGTATCTCCAGGGCGGGACGATGCGCGAGCACGCCGTGCTCGGCGCGCTCTTGGCCGCCCGGGAAGTCGTCCAGGAAAGGAAACGCTCGGCCCCGCAAAAGAGAGGTCGATGACCTCCCGGAGAGCGGCTTGAACGAACCATCCGACGGAAGCGCACGTGGCGGCGAGGCCCCATACCGGCGTCGCTTCGTTCGGGTTGCGTCCGAGTTTTCGGTCAGCTATTCGCGCGAGGGCGGCGACGACAGCAAGCAGGGGCAATCGGCAGATATCGGCGGCGGCGGCGTCCGCGTCGCGACCGACGAGGATCTTCCGCTCGGCGCAGTCTTAATGCTGCGCTTTAGGGTGCCGAACAGCGAGCGCGAGATGGTCGCGCGGGGGCGCATCGTGCTCTCCTTTTACAACGCCGAAGAGCAACGCTACTTTCACGGCATCTCCTTTACGCACATCGATCCGCGCGACCAGGAAGAGATCATCAGGTACGTCGCGACCGAGGTGCAGCGGCTCGCGCTGGAAAGCGAAACCGCCAGCGATTAGGGGCCGGGACCGTCGCTTTCGCCGATGAAGCCGTAGAAGAAGTAGCGGTTTCCGTCGGTCGTCTCGACGACGATGCGTTTGGGTTCGATCGTCGCGCGCTTGATGGTCTTGCCCACCAGCTGGTCGAGCATCAGTTGCGTCTCGGCAAACTCTTCTTCGCGCAGCGCGTCGGGATCGATCGCCTCCAAGTTGGCGAGTAGGCGTTCGAGATCTTCGATCGCGCCGGCTGCTCCGGGCTCGGGCCCCTTGCTCATACGCCCATCTTCGCAGCTCGCGTCATACCTCCGCTCGCCCGCCAGACGAAAGCACGAGCGCGATGCCGGGGGACTTACGCTCGCCGGAACCAAAGTCTCGAACGCGATGTACATCCTGGAAGTCGTCAGCGGTCCGCTGGACGGAAAAACCTGGCGGTTCGACCACGAGATCACGATCGGTCGCGACGGCGCCGTCGCCGGCGCGTGCATCACGCTCGACCGCTACGTCTCACGCCGCCACGCGCTTGTCCGCGCCGCAGCGGAGGGCTTGGTGCTAACGGACCTCGAGAGCCGAAACGGGACGAAGGTCGCGGGAGAACCGGTCGACGGCGGCGCGACGCTCGAACTTGGAGACCGCTTCCAAGTCGGCCGCACGACCCTACGAGTGCGCCGCGCTGAATAAGATGCAGGTCGCAAAGACCCCGGGATCGGCGCGCGCGCAGGCGCGCGGACTGGCGCGACCCCTAGCGCTCGTCCCGACGATGGGCGCGCTGCA
>DHWK01000075.1:473-918 GCA_002413145.1 bacterium UBP12_UBA5184 | reverse complement strand
CCGACGATGGGCGCGCTGCACGCGGGTCATCGCAGTCTTCTGATGCGCGCGCGACGCGAAAATTCTGGGCTCGCCGCGTCGCTCTTCGTCAACCCGTTGCAGTTTGGCGCCGGCGAAGATTTCGAACGGTATCCGCGCTCGTTTGAAGGCGACGCGGCCCAGTTCGAGGCGGCCGGCGTCGATCTGCTCTACGCGCCGAGTGCGAGCGAGATGTATCCGCCGGCCTTCTCGACGTCGATCGAAGTCGGCGCCCTCGGCTCCGTCTTCGAGGGCGACGTCCGGCCGGGGCATTTCGCCGGCGTCGCGACGGTCGTCGCGAAACTGCTGACGACGATCGAACCGACGCGGCTCTATCTCGGCGAAAAAGACGTTCAGCAAACCGCCGTCGTGCGACGGATGGTTCGCGATCTCGACCTTCCGGTCGAGGTCGTCGTCTGCCCGACCG
>DHWK01000075.1:0-456 GCA_002413145.1 bacterium UBP12_UBA5184 | reverse complement strand
TCTGCCCGCCCGCCCGCGAGCCGGACGGCCTCGCCCTTTCGAGCCGCAACGCGTATCTCGATGCCGCGCAGCGTGCGGCGGCGCCGAGTTTTTATCGCGCGCTCGAAGCCGCCGCTCGTTCGCTCGAGCGCGACGGCAGCCAGGAGCGCGCGCTCGCCGCGGGACGCCTCGTGCTCGAGCCGCCCCTGCAGTGGGATTATCTTGCCGTCGTCGATCCGCTGAGCTTCGAAGCGAAATCGGTTCCGCACGGTCCTTCACTCATCATCGGCGCCGTCCGCGCCGGGCGGACGCGCCTGATCGACAACCTCACGGTCGACGTGCCCTCGCTGCAGACCGTAGGGCGCGGCTAACCGCATGCGGCGCATTCTGCTCGGCGTCTGTGGCGGGATCGCCGCGTACAAGGCTGCGGCGCTGACGAGTTTTCTGGTCCAACGGGGCGACCGCGTCGACGTCATC
>DHWK01000084.1:20409-24545 GCA_002413145.1 bacterium UBP12_UBA5184 | reverse complement strand
TCGATGAAGCCGGGCGCGACGACCGCATTCGCCGAGTCGACCACCTCGGCGTCGCCGGCGTCGAGATGTTCGCCGATCTCGGCGATGAGTCCGTCGCGGATGCGAACGTCGCGCAAGGCGTCCAGGTCTTGCGACGGATCGACGAGGCGTCCCCCGCGAATCAGGAGAGCGCTCACTTCTTGCCGTTCACCAGGAAGTCGAGGACGGCCATCCGCACGTGGACGCCGTGCGAAACCTGCTGCGCGTAGCGCCAGCCGCCCGAAGCGAGGACGTCGTCGGTGAGTTCGACGCCCCGGTTGTACGGGCCGGGATGCAGCACGATCGCATGCGGCGCGAGTTGCGCGAGCCGGCGTGCGTCGAGCTGGTAACTGCGCGCGTAGTCGTCGAGCGACGCGAGCACCGCCGAAGCGATGCGTTCGTGCTGGATGCGCAGCAGCATGACGACGTCCATCTGCGCGAGGTTGGCGTCGAGGCTGCGTTCGACGCGGACGCCTTCGGCCCGCATCGCATCAGGAACCAGCGTCGGCGGACCGATCAAGGTCACCTCGGCGCCGAGGCGGCGCAAACCGATCACGTTCGAGCGCGCGACGCGCGAGTGGAGGACGTCGCCGACGAGCGCGACGCGCAGGCCGGCGATGCGTCCGAATTCCGTCCACATCGTCAGCAAATCGAGCAGGGCTTGGGTCGGATGTGCGTGACTGCCGTCGCCGGCGTTGATGACGTGACCTGAGAACGAATCGGCAAGCCGGTACGGAAAACCCGACTCGGGATGGCGCGTGACGATGACCTTCACGCCCATCGCGGCCAGCGTCAGCGCGGTGTCTTCGATCGTCTCGCCTTTGCCCAGGCTCGACGAACCGGGCGGCAGCGCGACGACGTCGGCGCCGACGCGCGCTTCGGCGATCGCAAACGAGGTGTACGTGCGCGTACTCGGTTCGAAGAAGAGATTGACGACCGTGACGTCGCGCAACAGGTCGCGCGCGGGCGGACGGGCTGCGAACGCCGTCGCCCGTTGCATCACGTAAGAGATTTCGTCGCCCGTGAGGTCGTCGAGATCGAGGAGACTACGCTCCCGCATCGGCTTCGGAGCGGATGACGATGCGATCGTCCTTCGAAAACGCCTTGTTGATGTTGACCTCGACGTGTTCGCCGCGCGCAGTCGAGATTTTACGACCGACGTAGTCGCCTTGAACGGGAAGTTCGCGCAGCCCGCGGTCGATCAGCACGGCGAGACGGATGCTGCGCGGACGGCCCAGATCGGTGACGGCGTCGAGCGCCGAACGGACCGTCCGGCCGGTGAAGAGGACGTCGTCGACGACGATGACGATCTTGCCGGTGAGATCTTCGTGGATCTCCGACTCGGGCAGCGCGCGCGCGACGTCGTCATCGCGATACAGGTTGATGTTGAGAAAACCGAGGCCCGGTTTGAGCCCGGAGATCTCTTCGATCTTAGTCGCCAGCCGGCGCGCGAGCTGTTCGCCGCCGCGCCGGATGCCGATGATGACGACGCCGTCTTGCGCGTCGTCGGGTTCGAGAATCTGGTGCGCCAGCCGCGCGATCACGCGGTCGATTTGGCGTCCCGACATGAGGGTGCGCTCGCGCGTCCGTTCGAGCATGTCCTTCACGCCGAACCGTTCTCCCCGCCGAAGGCGGCGAATTGTGCGCGCACCCGAGCGCGTTCGCTTTCGTAACCGGCCAACTTAGCCCGCTCTTTCGCAACGACGTCGGGCGACGCCTTGCTCGCGAATTGCTCGTTGGCAAGCTTCTTCTCGAGACGCGCGACCTCGCCGTCCAAGCGTTCGACCTCTTTGCGGGCCCGCTCGCGCAGGATCTCCTTCGGCGCGCGGACCGTGACCGCGGCGAGCGGTTCGCCGCCGACGCCGTCGCCGGAAATTTCGGCGAGCGTGGCGTTTGCATGTAAGGCGAGCAGGTTGCGCGCGTCGGCGTCAAGGGCGGCCGGGACTTCGAGCGTCAGCTTCTCGCGCGGCGCGAGCCCGAGCTGCGCGCGAAAATCGCGCACTTTCGTGACGACGCCGATCACCGCTTCGTAACGCTCGGCGGCGCCGTCGTCGTGTGGAATCTCGGTCGGGTCGGGCCAAGATGCGGTGACGATCGTCGCGCCGTCGTGCGGCAGCGCCTGCCAAATCTCTTCGCTGACGAAGGGAGCGAGCGGGTGGAGCAGGCGCATCGTGACGTTGAGGGAGTACGAGAGGACCGCGGCGCGCGTCTCGCTCGGAGTTTTCGTGGCTTCCAGATACCAATCGCAGTAGCGGTACCACACGAAGTCGATCAAGAGATCGGCGGCGACGCCGAACTCGTAGGCATCGAGCGCGTTGGTCACGTTCACGACCGTCTGGCGCAGCAGCGTGAGGATCCAGCGGTCGGCGAGGCCGAGCTTCTCCTTCGGCGGCAGCGTGCCGGCGGCGGGGAGGCCTTCGGGCAGCGACTTCAGATAGCGCAGCGCGTTCCAGGTCTTGTTGTTGAATTCGCGCGCCTTCTCGCAGAAACGTTCGTCGAAACGGAGTTCCTGCGATTCGAGACGCATCTGCCGAACGATGCCGAAGCGGGTCGCATCGGCGCCGTATTTCGCGATGAGATCGATTGGATCGATCGCGTTGCCGAGCGATTTCGACATCTTGCGGCCGTGCACGTCGAAGACGAGCGGCGCGATGAAGACTTCGCGGAACGGGACGTCGCCGGCGAATTTGAGGCCGAGCATCACCATGCGCGCGACCCACAGGAAGATGATCTCGCGCCCGGTGACCAAGACTTGGTTGGGGTACCAGTGCTCGAGTTCGGGCGTCTTCTCGGGCCAACCGAGAATCGAGAACGGCCACAAACCGCTGGAAAACCACGTATCGAGCGTATCGGGGTCGCGGGTGAGTTCGGCGATGCCGTGCTCGCGTTTCGCGAGCGCGTACGCTTCTTCTTCGCTCTCCGCGACGATCGTCTCGCCGCTGGGACCGTACCACACCGGGAGCTGATGACCCCACCAGATTTGGCGCGAGATGTTCCAGTCGCGGATGTTTTCGAGCCACGCTTCGTACGTACGACCGAAGCGTTCGGGGACGAACCGGACCCGGCCGTCGCGATAGGCTTGCAGCGCCGGCTCCGCGAGCGGTTTCATCCGGCAGAACCATTGGAGGGAGAGCAGCGGCTCGACGATCGCGCCGGAGCGCGAACTCACCGGGACGGTGTGGCGCCGCGGCTCGGTTTTCACGAGCAACCCGTCTCGCTCGAGATCGCGCACGACGGCTTTGCGCGCCGCGAAGCGATCGAGGCCGCGATAGGCTTGCGGAACTTCGTCGGTCATCTTCCCGTCGAAACCGATGACACTCGGCATCGGCAGAGCGTGACGTTCGCCGATCTCGTTGTCGAGCGGATCGTGGGCCGGCGTGACCTTGACGGCGCCGGTTCCGAAGTCGCGTTCAACGGCGTCGTCGGCGAGGATCGGTAGTTTCTTGCCGACTAAGGGAAGCACGACGTGTTTGCCGACTAGGTTGCGGTAGCGTTCGTCGGCGGGGTGAACCGCGACGGCCGTGTCGCCGAGCATCGTTTCGGGGCGCGTCGTCGCGACCTCGATCGAGAACGAACCGTCTTCGCTTGGGTAGCGGATATGCCACAGAAAACCGTCGCGTTCTTCGTCGTCGACTTCCGCATCCGAAAGGGTCGATTGCGATTCCGGATCCCAGTTCACGAGCCGCGTCCCGCGATAGATCAGGCCCTGGCGATAGAGCGCGACGAAGACTTTCGCGACGGCGGCCGAGAGCGCGGGATCCAGCGTGAAACGTTCGCGTTCCCAATCCGGACCAAATCCGAGTTTCCGGAACGAATCGTTGATTTCGCCGCCGTATTGCTCGCGCCAGGCCCAAGCGCGTTCCAGATATTTCGCGCGTCCGAGGTTTTCGCGGGTGAGGCCTTCCTTCGCGAACTCGCGCACCAAAACGGCTTCGGTCGCGATCGCGGCGTGATCTTGACCGGGAATCCAATCGGCGTTCTCGCCGAGCATGCGGTGGTAACGCGTCAGAATGTCTTGCGCCGTGTAGGTCGACCCGTGACCGAGGTGCGCGCGGCCGGTGATGTTCGGCGGCGGCATCGAGATGATGAAGGGAGGCCGCGCCGGATCGGGCTCGTCA
>DHWK01000084.1:0-20273 GCA_002413145.1 bacterium UBP12_UBA5184 | reverse complement strand
CTCGTATGGTTTCGAAAATGGGTCGCTTGGTTGGGCCTGCACGTTGGCCGTTCATTATGGCCGATAGGGGGCGGGCCCTACGTTTTGGTGAGCGGCGTCACACGACAAAGCGAAGCGGCGCGTGCTAGCCTGACATTGCGAGAAACGGCGCTCCTGACCAGAGAGCCGGCAAGCGGGGTCGGCACGGATGCTGACCCCGCTTGCCTTTTACCCGCCCGCGCGAGGCCGACCGGGCGGGGACGCCGGTGCGGCACGCGGCTCCTTCGCGTCGGCGATCAAGAGTTCGAGGTGCGCGCGCGTCGTCCGGTCGAGCCGCGTCGAGCGCAGTGCGCGCGAAGCTTCGCCGCGGATCGTCTGCAACTCGGCACGCGCGAGCGCGCGAGCATCGACGGGCAGGTTGGCGTCGCTCGACGACGCGATCTCGAGCAAGGTGTCGAGGTAGCGATGTTGGAGAGCGCGGCGCAGCGGCGCAATCGCCGCAAGTTTCGTCCCGGCGGAGAACTCGCGATAGGCGGCGCGGTGCATCCACGTAAAGAGATCGGCGAGACGCATCGGGTGAGGGTCGGCGGTCTCCGACGGAGCGTCGACGATTCGCGCCAACACCAGCGGCTGGAACATCTGTCGCAAGACGCCGGCCTGCATCGTTCCGACCAGATCCGTCAGGGACGTGTCGTGACGTTCGGGCGGGTCGTAGAGAAACTGCGGAAGGTTTCCATACGTCGGAAAATTGTAGCCGTAGCCGGCCCACTCGCTATAGGTGAGCCTCGCGACGAGCGATGGCGACAGCGGGAGAGCGTCGGCTGCGAATACGTTGCGTTCCAACAAATCGAACGCTCGTTTCTGGTCGGCGCGCGACACCGGGACGATCGGAGGTTCGGCATGCGGATCGCCGCGGTGCGCGCGCGACAAGTACTGGCCGCCGATGAAGTGCGACGGCAACTGCGCGCAGGCGCCGTATTGGCGCCAGAGGTACGCAAACGCGTCGGTCTCGGCCCAGAACGCATCGCCGGCCATTGGAAAGCGTTCGTTGAGGTGCCGCATCTGATCCCGATACATCGCGAGGCGCATCGCGCACCAGCCCAGAGGATCGTTGGTGAGATCGCCTTGCTCGACGCGCGGATCGGCGGCGTGACCGTTCGCCCACGAGACGTCCTCGACCCGATGAAGTTGTGCTGGAAGCCCAGATTGTGGCCGGTTTCGTGAAGGATCGTGCTATACCACGTCTCGTCGAGGAACGCTTGCGGCATCGGGTCGGTCGAGCGGCCGTAGCGCACCGGGTCGACGAGGTACGTCCAAGCTCGCTGCGCGTTGAGCGGGACGTCGGCCGAAATCAAAATACCGGTTCGAAATTCTTCACCCGTGCGCGGATCGAAGAGCGTCTGGGAGTCGGCGCCGAAACTTCCGCGGTATTCGGCGATCCAGCGCAAGACATTGTAGCGAATGTCGTCGGGATCCCAATTGGGGTCGTCAGGCTGTTCGCGAACTTGGATCGCGTCGCTGACGCCGATCTTCAAGAACGCGTCGTTCCACTTCAAAACGGCGTCGCGAATCGTCGGCCGGTACTTTTCCGGAATCGTGTTGCTTAGATAAAAGAGCATCGGATGCGTCGCGGGGGAGACGGGTTTGCTCGGGTCAGAGGGTTGCAGATTCCAGCGCACGACGTAGCGCAAGCTACGCGACAGCACGCGTTCGTCGTCGAACTGTAGGTAGACGTCGTCGTAAACTCCGACGCGATCGTCGGCGAGACGCGGCCGATAACCGTCGTTCCGCGGAGGCTCGGCGAGATTGTACACGACGCGAATCTGCACCTGACGCGGATCGGCGGGGACATCGCGCAAACGCTGATCGTCCGAAACCCAGTCTTGTCGCACTTCGAGCAGCACGTTCTTCGGAAACGCTTTGGTCGGGCCGAAGTACGTTCGCTGCGGGTTGAGAACATAGGGCTGCGCAGCGCCGGCGCCGCGGCGTAAGATTTTCTTGAGGTTCAGTTGATCGTCTAAGAACGGCGACGCGTCGATCACGACGGCCCCGCTGCGTTCGTCGATGGCGACGATCGGCGCGAGACCGATGATCGAGCGAACGAACGATCGATGGCGCGCTGCGCCGCCGGCGTACGCGGAGCGATGAAGTACGGGCTCGGCCAAAGGATCGCGACGTTGTTTCCCGCGCGCTCAAAACGAACGAGTTCGGTCGGCAGATGATCGGTGTTGCCCCAAACGAGCCCGAAGCCGCCCAGCCCCGTCGAAGGCACGATCGTCTGCACGAATTCGTGATCGAGTTGGTCTGCCGCCAGTTCGAGGTAGACGCGTCCTGCTTTGTGCCAGATCGTGAACAACCCGCGCTGCGCTTGCGCATCTTTCACGAATGCCTCGTAAGCCGTAGGCTCGCCGCCGGAAGACTGAACGCCGGCGCGCTGCGCCAAGACGCGTTCGGAGCCGGCGGCCAGCGAAAGTGCGAAGACGGTCGAGAGCGCAAGCATTCGCACGAAGTGACGCATTCGACCCGGCTTGGACCGAGGAGGCGGCAAGACCCGCCGCCGCGGCGTTGCGGCGTCGGGGGTTGCCGACCATTGGGACGTCGCGCCGGCCGAGTGGCAGGATTGGAGGGTTCCGACCGAAACGGGCACTTCATTCCGTCTCGTCGCGGAGCGTAGCGCATTCATGCCGACCATTCAGCGTCTCGGGCGCGCAAGGGCAGCGTTCGTCGTTATGACCACGTTGGGAAGCCGTACGCGCTCGCTATGATGAACGCCAGGTATGGCTCCCTCCGTGCGCTCGCGTTGCTCGGCGCGACGCTTGGCATCGTCGTATGGGGTTTGCCGTCGATGACGGGCGCGCAAGAACCGCCGAATCCGATGCAAACCAGAACCCCGATCGGATCGCCGGAATTTTGGCCGTGGGACGCAGCCGGTGTTTTTCAACGTAACGAACAAACTGCGACCAGCCTGGTCGTCTATGTTGACGGCAATCGCTGCGCTAGCTTTTCGCCGCAGGAGATCGCAACAGACGCGCCTGGCTCGCCGCTTGCGACACTCAATCGGGCGTATCACGAGTACCAGCGAAACCACCTTCGCTGGGACGATCCGTTGCGCGCCATCGCGGGGCAGCGCCGTAAAGTCCAAGTGGTCGGTTTCGACGCGAGCGGCCGTCGTTCGCAGACGGTCTTTTTTGTGCCAGTAACGGCGGCTGACAACGGATTCGGCCTCAACTGCGACGCCCTGCGGCACTAGCCCGGCGGACGTTCGAAAGCCCGCGGATTGCGCGGGCTTTCTCATTGGTCGGGCAGACTGGATTCGAACCAGCGCTCTCCAGTCCCCCAGACTGGCGCGTTAACCAAGCTACGCTACTGCCCGCCGGCTTCCTCACTTCGCAGGCCAGGGCGCAGCTCCATGCTAGCCGTCATTTCAGAATCGTGAGCGTTGGATCGCCAATGGGTTGGGCCGACGTCATCGGATCCCAAAGGACGTAAACTTTTCCGTAGGTCGGACTGAGTTGCGCAACGAGCTTGGTTGCCTGAGCTTGAGTCATGTCGGGCGTCTTTGCGTCGACCTTCGGAATCTCGGTTTTGTGATAGTGCCACTTGGCCTGCTCGTCAGCCGAGAAACTTTTATAAGTGCCCGGCTGAACGATCGTCTCGACCGCGACGAGTTGGGCATTGGCCGAGTCGCCGTCGTAAATCTGGCACTCGATCATTCCGCCCGCCACATTCTTGCACCAGTGGTGAGCTACTTCGGCGGGGTGCGCGCCGAAATGTCTCTTCGCATCGATGTGGATCGTCCAACCGTTCGCGGGCGAGGTCTTCGCCGCGTCCGCACCCGGCCTTTGGGCCGCTACTCCCAATATAAGAGTCGAACACGCGACGGCAACGGCCGCCAGTATAAGAAAACGACGCATCATCGTAAGTCCTCCCGTGATGGATGGGGAAAATTTTTCGCGCCGGCTCGCTCTCCCTTCCAAGCGCGCGAAAACATAGAAGCGCCGCTCGCGGCGCTTCTAGAGAGATAAAGACGAACGGCTGGGCTAGCGCTTTGCGCGCTTCTTCTTCCCGCCGGCGACCGCGTCTTTGAGGCCTTTGCCGGCGCTAAACGCCGGGACGCGTCGAGCCGGGATGATGATCCGCTCGCCGGTCTTGGGGTTGCGACCTTCGCGTTTTTTTCGGTCGCGCACGACGAAGTTGCCGAACGGAATCAGTTGAACTTTGTCGCCCTTGACGAGCGCAGCCTTGATCTCATCGAGCAAGAGATCGACGAGTTCGCCGACTTGACGCTTAGAGAGTTCCATTTCCTCCGCCAGCGAATCGATTAGTTCGGCTTTTGTCAAGTTATCTTCTCCATAGCAGCTACGAGCGATGCGTCGTAGTCAGGCGCCGAGTAAACGGGTGCTCGATCAACTAAGCGGCCCGCACCTGACCTGTAGTACGCAGGCGCCATGCGCCCTCCTGCCCGGCAGTCCCCAAAAAAATGCTGCAATCATGCGCCTTTGCGGCTCAGCGCCGCAGCAGGTCGGCCAGCGCGCGCAACGCCAAACAGTACGACTCGGCGCCGAAACCCGCGATCGTCCCGTGGCAGACGCCGGCCGTGACGCTATGCGCTCGGAATGGCTCCCGGGCATGAACGTTCGTGATGTGGACCTCGATGGTCGGCTTTCCGACCGCGGCGATCGCGTCGCGCAACGCGTAGGCGTAATGGGTGAAAGCGGCCGGATTGACCACGATCCCGTCGACGGTCGCGGCGGCGCGGTGCAGCTCGTCGACGATCGCCCCCTCGGAATTGTGCTGGACCGTACGGACGTCGATCTTGAGCGCTTCAGCGACGCGCCGGATCCGCGCGTCGATATCCGCGAGTGTCGCGGTTCCGTACACGTGGGGCTCGCGAGTCCCCAACAGGTCGAGATTCGGCCCGTGGATGACCAGCACGTTCATTGGGGCGGCGTTCGTGGAGGAAAAGCGCTCGCCCTCGAAAAGTGCGAGCCCGTGACGGACCGTATCATTAGCGCGACCGCCGCCGATGGCAGTTTTTCGGTCGTCGCCGGGGTCACGACGAGCCTCGTCCGCGAGACGCAGTCGCGCCACGAGCTATCGCCGACCGCCAGCGCCGCACTCGGTCGCCTCGTAACGGGCGCGACGCTGCTCGGGGCAAGCCTGAAAGGGAAGGAACGGCTATCCCTTCAGGTCGCGAGCGACGGCCCGCTCCGCGGGATGGCGGCCGACGTCTCGCTCTTGCCGGGCAAGTCCGTCGGCGCGCGCGGTTACGCGCGAGCTCCTCAGGCGGATTTGCCGCTCAACGCGCGCGGGAAGTTTGACGTCGCCGGACTCGTGGGTCGGGGGCATCTTCAGGTGACGCGATCGTTCGAGGTCGGCCAGCCCTACATGGGCATCGTCCCGCTGCGGAGTGGGGAGATCGGCGACGACATCGCCTGCTACTTGGCGGACTCGGAGCAGATCCCGTCGATCGTCGCACTCGGAGTGCTCGCGAATCGCGAGGGAATCAAGGTCGCCGGCGGTGCGATCGCCCAGCTGATGCCAGGGGCCGCCGACCGGACGATCGAGGCGCTCGAGCGACGTGCGGCGACGATGCCTACGATTACCGCACAGGTCGACGCCGGCGCTACGCCCGAGGACCTCGCTCGCTCGATCGCCGGCGACGTCGAACTTCGCAGCCTGCGCGAATACGAGGTCGTATTTGCTTGCCGTTGCACCCGCGAACGCGTCGAAACCGCGCTCCTCGCCCTGGGCCGCGACGAGCTCCTCAAGATTGCCCGCGAGCAGCCGCGCGCCGAAGCGATCTGCGAGTTCTGCAAGAAGCGCTACGTGCTCTCGCGGGAGGAAGTCGGCGAGCTCGTTGCGCGTTTGCCTCGGCGCTCCCAGAGTAGCCCTTAGACGGCCGTTATGTTCCTTTAGGCCGGAGGATGCGCACGAAGCGGCGCGTGCCCACGGAAAGGACGACTTCGTCCTTCGCCGACCACGCTGCTCGCACGTCGTCCACGGCTACACCGCCAAGCTTAACGCCGCCTCCGGCGATCAATCGCTCGGCCTCGCGCCGGCTGCCCGCCAGGCCGGCGGCCAGGAGCACGTCGCTCACCGTTCGCCAGCCCGAGGAGGCTTCGAGCGCCTGCATCTCCGGCGGCAGTTCGCCGCGCTGCACGGTGCGCTCGAACCGCTCGCGTGCCTCACGTGCAGCTTCGGTGCCGTGGTAGCGCGCGACGATTGCCTCGGCGACGTCCTTCTTCGCCGTCATCGGGTGCAGGGAGCCGTCGCGCAAGCCGCCGACGAGTCGCTCGACCTGGTCGTGGCTCCAAAATGCCGCTAAACGGCCGAACTCGGGGATCGCCGGATCGGGGATGCTCATGAGCTTTCCGAACTGCTCCTCGGCCGATTCCGTCAAGCCCACGTAGTTGCCGCGCGATTTGCCCATCCGCACGACCCCGTCGGTCCCCACCAGGATCGGCACGGTCATGCAGATCTGCTTGGGTTGACCGACGTAGCCTTGATAATCGCGGCCCATCAGGAGATTGTAGAGCTGCTCCGAACCGCCGAGCTCGACGTCGGATTCCATCACGACGCTGTCGTAAGCGACCGCGACGGGATATAAGACCTCGTGAAGGCCGATCGGCACGCCCTGTTTGTAACGTTCCGAGAAGTCGTTGCGAGCGAGCATTTGCGCGATCGTCGTGTGCGCGGCCAAACGATTGAGTTCGGTGAACGTCAGCGGTGCGAGCCAGGTCGAGTTGTACATCACCTCGACCCGCTCGAGGTCGAGAACCTTCCCGGCTTGCGCGCGATAGTCGCGCATGTTCGCGGCGATCGCTTCGTCGCCGAGCGGCGGCCGGGATTCGTTGCGCTCAGTCGGGTCGCCGATGCGGGCGGTGAAATCGCCGATCAGCAGGATCACCCGATGACCCAATTCGACGAACTGCTGCATCTTATGCAAGACCGCGGCGTGCCCGAGGTGCAGGTACGTCCCGGTCGGATCGATCCCGAATTTGACGGTCAATCGCGCTTTCTGGGCGATCCGGCCTTCGAGTTCGGCGACCGTCTCGACATGGTCGCAGCCATCGATCAGGATCTCCGTCTGTTCGCGTGGAGTCTTGCTCACGCGAGCTCCACGATCGTCACGCCGCCGCCTCCCTCGTTTGCGCTGCCGTAGCGCAAAGACTTCACGGCCGCGTGTTGCTTGAGGTACTCTTGCAACCCTCGTCCCAAGAGGCCGGTACCCTTGCCATGGATGAGCCGGAGTGGCGAGAGCCCGAGTAGTTGCGCCTCGTCGAGCCATTTCTCGACGAGCGGCTCGGCTTCCACGAACCGTTTTCCGCGCACGTCGAGTTCGCCGCGCGCCGAACTCGCGGCGTCGAGCGCTGCGGCGCCGGCTCGGGCTTGCGCCGAGGGGCGCGCGGCGACGAGGCCGGCTCTGCACGTCACCTGCAACTCGCGTTTCGGGACGACCGTCTTCATCGAACCGACGGCGACCAAAACGTTGTCGCCGTAGTCGTCGACGACCGTGCCTTCACTTCCCAGGGAAGCGACGCTCACGGTGTCGCCGATCGAAACTGCCGAAACCGTCGCGGCATGTGTCTGCGAAGGCTTTAGCCCAAGCTCCTGGTGGACTTCGTCGAGCACGTGACTGAGCAGCGCACTTTGACCAGGGGTGACCCGCGCGCGTCCCGGGCTGCGATCGATGCTGCGGCGTTCGAGCTCGGCGGCGAAATCGCGCAACCTCGTGGACAGACGTTCTTCGGCCTGATCCGCAAGCTTGCGGCGTTCGCGTTCGAGCGCCTCGGCACGGCGTCGCGCGTTCTCCTGTAACTTCGAGAGATGTTCGCGTTCCTTGCCGAGCTCGGCGCGCTCGGCGACGGCTTGGGCCCGTATCTCCGCCACCTCGGCGATCGCGCGATCGTAATCGCGCTCGTTCTCGCCGAGCAGGCGTTCGGCGCGTTCGACGATCCCCGCGTCGATACCCAGAGCGCGCGCCAGCGGAAAGGCCAGCGACTGACCGGGCGAACCGACGTCGAGTTGGTACGACGGCGCGTAAGTGGCCGAGTCGAAGCGGACGCTCGCATTTTGGAGTCCGGCGGTCGCATGGGCGAAGAGCTTGAGTTCGGTCGCGTGCGTCGTCACCACGCCGCGCGCGCCCTTCTCGAGAAGAAACTCGAGCGACGCGATCGCAAGCGCCGCCGACGAGGCCGGCTCCGTTCCGCCGGCGATTTCATCGATCAAGACCAGCGAACGCGGTCCGGCCCGCTCGAGGATGAGCCGCAGGCGGTTCAGGTGGGCCGAGAAGGTCGACGTGTTCTCCGCTATCGACTGCTCGTCGCCGACATCGCAGCCGAGGTACTCGAAGTCGCCGATCGCGCTTCCCTCGGCGGCGGGCAACTGCAGCCCACAGTAGGCCATAGCGACGAACAGGCCGACCATCTTCAAGCTCACGGTCTTACCGCCCATATTCGGACCGCTGATGACGATGATTCGAACGTCGCGATCGAGCGCGAGGGATTGTGCGACCGCGCGCTCTCCGAGTAAGGGGTGGCGGCCGTCGCGGACCTCGAGCCGCGCCTCGTCGACGATCTCCGGCGCGCTGGCCTGCATCCGTTCGGCGACTCGGACGCGAGCGAGGAGAAGATCGATCTCCGCCAACACGTCGAGATTGATTTCGGCCTGAATCGCGTTCTCGCCGACGAATCGCGAGAGTTCGGCCAGCACCCGCGCCACCTCGCGCTGTTCCTCGATGCGAAGAGCCCGAAGCCGGTTGTTGACCTCAAGGGCGCCGAGGGGCTCAACGAAGAGGGTATGCCCGCTCGCCGAGGTGTCGTGCACGACGCCGGGAACCTGGCCGGCCAATTCCGCCTTGACCGGGATGACGAAGCGGCCCTCGCGCAGCGTCACCAGCGAATCTTGAATCGCTTTGGCATATTTTGCCGAGCGTAAAATCGCCTGACAGCGATCGCGGGCCTCGTCTTGCGCCGACGTGGCTTGACGCCGAATGCGGCCAAGTGCGGGCGAGGCGCGGTCGAGCACCTGGCCGCGTTCGTCGATTGCCTCCGCGATGCGCTTGGTAACGGAAGCCAGATAGGTATTGGCGCTGCAGCGCGTTACGAGACTCGGCGCGTCGCGAGCCGAGGAACGAATCCGGCGGACTGCGGCGTCCGCCGCAGCCAGGGCGACCCCGATGTCGCGGAGTTCTTCGCCGCCGAGTGGCGCGCCGCGCGCGGCTCGCCCGATCGCATCGCCGACCTCGACCACGCGTGGAAGATCGAACGGATCGGCCGATACCACGGCGCGCATCTCACGCGTCGCGGCCTGCTCGCGGCGCACGTGCTCGCTCCCGCTCCGCGGCACGAGAGAGCGCGCTAAGCGAGCCGCCCTATCGGTCGCCGTGTGCTGCGCGAGCATCCGGCGAATCGCCTCGAAGTCGAGCATCTCGAGGGTGCGCTCGTCGGCGAGCGGACGCGAATCCGTCGTCACTCGCCTCGGGTTTCCAGAATCAGCGTGCGCAGTCGCTCCTCGGCCAACCTCGGATCGGCTTTGCCGCGACTCGTCTTCATCACTTGGCCGACCAAAAACTTGATGACGCTCTCTTTTCCGTTGCGAAAATTCTCGACCGACTCAGTTTGAGCCGCGATGACGTCGCGCACGAACGCGTCGATCGCTGCCGGATCGGAGACTTGCGCGAGCCCGTCGCGCTCGACAATTTTGGCCGGGGATCCGCCTTCCGCCCAGACGCGGCCGATGAGATCTTTGGCCGTCTTGGAGCCGATCGCGCCGCGCGTCGTCAGATCGACGATTTCGGCGAGCGCCTGTGGCGTCATCTGCGCTCCAGCAACCGCCACGCCGGTCTCGTTTGCAAGTCGCGACAGCTCGCCAAGGACGAAGTTAAGCGTCGCCTGCGGTGCGCCGCTCAGCGCCACGGCCGCTTCGTAGTAATCGGCGAGGCCCGGCGTATCGACGAGCTGGTGCGCCTGCACGACCGAAATCTTGTCCCGCGAGATCAGCCGCTCGAGCCGCACCTGTGGTATCGCGCGCGACGCTTCGCGCCAGCGCGCCAAATCGGCTGCGGCGAACTCGATCGGAACGAGATCGGGATCTGGAAAGTAACGATAGTCGTGCGCTTCTTCTTTGCTGCGTTGCACGATGGTGGTCTGCTCGCCCTCGTCCCAACCGCGCGTCTCCTGCACGATCCGTTGGCCGCGCGCGAGCGCCTCGGCCTGACGCGCCACCTCGTGCTCGATCGCCCGTTGCACGCTGCGAAACGAGTTCATGTTCTTGATCTCGGTTTTGGTGCCGAGTTCGCTCGAGCCGGCGGGGCGGATCGAAACGTTGGCATCGCAGCGCAGCGAGCCTTCTTCCATCTTGACGTCGCTCACGCCGAGTGCGACAAAGGTTCGCTTGAGCGCCTCCAGATAAGCAACCGCTTCCGCCGAGCTGCGGATGTCGGGTTCGGAGACGCATTCCATGAGCGGAACGCCGGCCCGATTGAAGTCGACCAACGAATGCGTGCTGCCGCCGAGGCGCCCGTCGGCGGAGCCGGCGTGCATCGACTTGCCGGTATCTTCTTCGAGATGGATGCGCGTCAGCCGCACGCTGCGCTGCGTCCCATCCGGCAGCCAGAACGAGACGACCCCGCCGACCGCAAACGGCGTATCGTACTGCGAGATCTGATAATTTTTGGGCATGTCGGGATAGAAATAGTTCTTCCGATCGAATTTCGAGAACGCCGGAATCTCCGCGCCGAAAGCGAGGCCCGCACGCACGATCGCTTCGACGGCGACCCGATTGGGGACGGGCAGCGCCCCCGGATAGCCGAGGCAGACCGGGCAGACGTTGGTGTTCGGCTCGCTGCCGAAGACGTTGCGGCAGCCGCAGAACATCTTGGTCTCGGTCGTCAATTCGACGTGACACTCGATGCCGATAACGGCCTCGTACGCGACGCCGTCGACCTGGAGCGCCGCGCGGCCGGGGGCGCTCGTCGTGCTCATCGGGCCGCCTCGAGCGCCGGCGGCGCCTGTTTCTGCGCGTGGCGCGTTCCGACTTCGTAGGCGTGCGCGATTCCCAACAAGGCCGCTTCTGCGAAAAGCGGCGTCGTCAACTCAAGCCCGAGCGGCAGCGGCGTCCTTCCGCCCTCGGGCGTCACGTAGCCACACGGCACCGAGAGCGACGGCAGCCCCGCGAGTGACATCGGTATCGTATAGTAGTCCATCAGGTACATGCTAACCGGATCCGATTTCGCGTTGAATTCGAAGGCGGGCGACGATGCGGCCGGACACGCGATGACGTCGCAGCGTTCGAAGGCGGTCCGAAAATCTAGCGCGATCAGCGTACGCGCTTTCTGTGCGCGAACGTAATAGGCGTCGTAATAGCCGCTCGAGAGCGCGTACGTTCCGATCAGGATGCGCCGCTTGACCTCGTCACCGAATCCGGCGGCGCGCGTCGCCTCGTAGGTCGCGCCGACGTCGGCCGCCTCGACGCGCAAGCCGTAACGCATCCCGTCGAAACGCGCCAGATTCGACGAGCACTCCGCGGGCGCGATCAAGTAATACGTCGCGACGCCGTAGTCGGCGGTCGGCAGCGCGACCTCGACGAGTTCGGCGCCGAGCTTCTCGAGGTCCCGATAGGCCTGTTCGTAGACGGCGCGCACCTCGGGATCGAGGTGCGCGAGATCGAACTCGCGCACGATCCCGACGCGCACGCCGGCCAAATCGTCGCGCAGCGCGCCGCGCGCAGTTTCCACGGGACGCGCGACGGTCGTCGCGTCGGCCGCGTCGACGCCCGCGATCGTCTCGTAGACCAGCGCCGCGTCTTCGACCGACTTTGCGATCGGCCCGATCTGATCGAGCGACGAGGCGAACGCGATCAAGCCGTAGCGCGAGACCCGTCCGTACGTCGGTTTGAACCCGACGACGCCACAGAACGCGGCCGGTTCGCGAATCGAGCCACCGGTATCGCTGCCCAGGGCGAACGTCGCCGTCCCGGAGGCGACCGCCGCGACGCTGCCCCCCGACGAACCGCCCGGGACGCGCGCGAGATCCCATGGATTACGCGTGACGCCGAGTGCGCTGTTTTCGCACGAGGAGCCCATCGCGAACTCGTCGAGATTCGCCTTACCGATCGGAATCGCGCCGGCATCCAGCAGCCGCTGTACCGCCGTCGCCGTATACGGCGCGACCCAATTGCCGAGCATCTTCGAGCCCGCGGTCGTGCGCGTCCCGGCGAGACACATGTTGTCCTTGATCGCGACCGGGACGCCGGCGAGGGGGAGCCTCGCGCCCTGCGCGAGGCGCGCGTCGACGCGTCGCGCATGTTCGCGCGCGACCTCGTCTGTGATCGCAAGATAGGCTCCGACCGCACCGTCGCGTTGGTGCGCGCGTGCGAGCGCCGCCTCGGTGAGATCGAGCGCGCTCGTCTCCCGCGCGGCCACCGCGCGCGCGATCTCGACGGCGCCGCGGTCGAGGACGTCGCTCATCCCGGTTCGCCCAGGATTTGCGGAACGCGGAAGTACGAACCCTGGCGCTGCGGAGCCGCTTCGAGCACGACCTCGCGCGGCAACGACGGCTGCGCAACGTCGTCGCGCAGCACGTTGACCGACGGGATGACCTGCGCCGTCGCGGCGACGTCTTCGATCGGCAACTTCTGCAACGCCTCGACGTGCTCGAGTAACGCGCCGAGCTGTGCGCCGAAGCGTTGGATCTCGGTCGGACTGAGCGCCAGACGCGCCAACTTTGCGACGTAGGGGACGTCGATTTCGCCGGTGGGCATCAGAGCGTTCCCTTCGGCGCCGAAAACGGGGCGAGGTCGGCGCGATGTACGAACGCCAGCGCTTCGATGTGGCCCGTCTGCGGAAACATGTCGAACGGCTGGACGTCGGCGACACGATAACCGCCCGCCACCAGGTGCGCGAGATCGCGCGCCAAGGTCGCAGGGTTGCAGGACAGATACCACACCTGCGGAGCGCGCGCGCGCACCAGCGCGTCGAGCGTCTTGGCGTCCTCGCCGACGAGGATCCGCCAGGCCCCGGATCGCACCCCGTCGAGGATAATGGTCGCCGCATCAGCCGCGCTGACCGGCGCCTTGTCCCGGAAGTCGGCGTTCATCCGCACGAGCATCTGGCGCAGGTCGCCGGCTGACGCGCCCTCGGCCAGCACGCCGCCGCGGATCAGCCCGGCCTGCACGTCGCGGGGGATCAGCTCCTCTAGCTGGGCGTCGCTCATGTGCTCCNNTGCCCTTGCGCGGCGGGTCGAGGAAGACGACGTCGGCCGAAGCCAGCGTCTCGGCGCCGCGCTTGGTGCGCAGCGTCGCATCGACCCGGCCGGTCAAGAACGTTGTCTGCGCGGCGACGCCGTTCAGTTCGGCGTTGCCGCGCGCCTCGCGCACCGCATTCGGATTCTCCTCGACGCCGACGACCCGGATGCCGTGCTTCGCGAAAAACAACGCGAACGTCCCGGCCCCGCAGTACAGATCGATGACGTTGCTGATGCCACGCAAGCGGCCGCCCAAGAAGTCGAAGATCTTTCCAACCATCTCGCTGTTGACTTGAAAGAACGAAGCCGGCGAGACGCGGAACTGGAGCTCGCCGATCTGCTCGCGCATCTCCGCGTGTCCGAAGAGGGTGCTCTGGCGTCGCCCCATCACCGCGTTTTCGCTCGAGGGCTCGTAGGAATTCGTGATGCCGACGACGCCCGGAAGATGCGCCGCGAGTGCCGTCGCCGCCACCGGCAAATTTGAGGACGGGCGGCGCGTCGTCAGCGAGACGACGGCCTCGTCGGAAGCTCGCGCGCTGCGCGCCACGACGTGCAGCGCTTCGTCGAAGCCCGGCGCGCTCGCCGGATCGCGCGCTGCCTCGATCAAACCGCCGACGTAACGATCGAGCTGCGGGACGACGACCGGACAACTTTCGATCGGGACGACCTCATGCGAGCGGGCGGCGTAAAACCCGAAGGCCGGCGCTCCTTCGGCGTGGTCGACCACGAGCGCCATCTTGTTCCGGTAGGCGCGCGGAACGCTCATCCCGATCGGTTCGGCCACCGTCGCATCCTTGATACCGCCGAGACGGCGCAGCGCGTTCGCGACGATCTCGCGCTTCCAGCGCAGCTGCGCCGGATAGGCGACGTGCTGCACTTGGCAGCCGCCGCAGACCCCGAATACCGGACAGAACGGGACGGCTCGATCGGTCGATTCGACGATCAGCTCGACGAGTTCGGCGACGACGTACTTCGCCTTGACGGCTTCGATCCGAACCCGCGCGCGCTCGCCCGGAATCGGGCCGAGGACGTAGACCACCATCCCATCGGCGCGTCCGACTGCCTGACCGGTCTTCGCGATCAAGTCGGTGCATTCGATCTCGACGACGTCGCCGGAGCGGAAGGTACTAGCGGGAAGCCGGCTCGTCGTTACTTCAGGCCGACTTTTTATCATCGAGCTGCTTGAGCAGCCGGTTCGCCTCGTCGATGAGCGATTGGATCCGCTCCGTCGTTGGATCGACCGGCGGACGCGCGAGCGTAGCCCGCACGATCGCATAGGCGATCCCGGCCGACGCCGCCGCGATCCCAATGAACAGCAGCGTCCGCTTCAAGTTGAGATCGCGGCGCGACTGTTGCGCGGGAGCCCCATTGCCCCCCGGCATCGCCTCCGAATTCGTGTACTGCGCGTTAGCCTCGAGGCGCGAACCATCTGCCATCGGCCCGGACTTCGCGTTCGGCTCATCCCGTTCTTGCGGGGAGGGCGAACGCCGCCTCGACCTTGGAGGACAAGAAGGGACGTTCGAGGCCGGCCGAAGCCCCGGCGGCGACGGCGGCTCGCAGGAACTCGAGGTCGTCCAACCCCGCGGTCACGAGAATCCGCAGAGCCGGATCGAGCGCACGTAGGCGCGGGACGACGGCGAGCGCGCCGTCGGGCGGCAGACGACCGTCGACCACGACGGCGTCGGGCCGCAACGCCGCACAACGTTCGAGCGTAGTCGGCGCGTCCTGGGCCTCGCCGACGACCTCATGGCCCGCGTCGGCGACGAGCCGGGCCAAGATCGCGCGCGCGACCGCGGCGTCGTCAGCGAGGAGAACTCGCACGCCGCACGTCGTCGGGTACGATTTCGGCGAGCAGCGCGACCTGCGCGCCCCGGCCGATGAGAAAACAGCGCCCGGTGACGGCGACGACGTGGAGCGACGCCCCACCAGGTAGGAACCGGGTCTCGATAATCTGCACGAGCGGAGAACGCCTGGAAAACGGCCGGCCGAAAGGGCGCAGGCCCAGGCGCAGCGCGACGAGCACGAGCGCGATAACCGCCAGTGCGGCGAAAAACCGGACGGCGATGGCGAATTCCAACTTAGGCGGCACCGCCGATCCGGCGCCGAAAAGCGACGACTGCTTCGCGGACGGCGTCCGGCGTATCGTTCACCGCGAGCGTATTGCCCGTCGTGAGGAGGACGACGGTCGTCCCGTCGTCGGCCGATTCGACGGTCTCGATCAGGTCGGCGTTGACGATCACGGGATGGCCGTTGAGGCGGGTAAGAGCGATCACGCCGACAGCACTTCGCACCGGGCAAGCGCCGAACCCCGCGCGAGGCTCTCGGCCTCTTCTCGCTCGGCTTCGTCGGCTGCCTCGAGCCCTCGCCGGTGCCGCTCCAGTTTCCCGGCGCGATGCCGTTCGAGCGCCCCTCTCCGGCTCCGGAGCAGGGCGAGCTCGGATTGCGCTGCGTCGACCGTCTTGCGCGCAGCGTCGATCTCGGCGAGCCGAACCGTCCGCACGGCTTCGAGTCTGGAAAGTCGCCGATCGACTTCGCCGAACTCCCGGCCTACTGCCACGTTCTCAAACGAGCGCAGCGCGACAATCTGGCCGAGAGCCGCCGCAAGCCGCCCGGCGCTACGCTCGAGCGCGACGAGTTCTCCGACGCACCGGCCGAGCGCGGCGGCGGCGCGCTCGTGACGAAGCCGAGCCGCAGTCTCCCGTGCCGCGAGAGCGTTCAAGAGTGGCTGGAGTGGATACTGAAAACGCGAAGACCCCATGCACGTGACGAATCACGCCGAACGAATGAGCCGCCTAGAGGTCTCGCGAAATTTTGGACTCACTTCAACAGCCACCGAAATACCTCGCGAAAAACTTCCTTTCCACCGGTTTGCACGACCGCACCATGGCCGACGATAAGCTGATCGAAGTCCCACTCGAGAATGCGCTCAATTGAGGCGCGAAAGCGGGGACGGTCGAAGACAAGAGGCCGATAGAGACGGGCAAATCGGCAGCCGGGATAAGGGCCGATGACGATACGGGCAAGTGCTCTTGTAAGCCATGCGTCGCTCAGGCTGATGTTGAAAAGCAGGTCCGCGACGATGAGCGATCGGCTCGCTCGATGATAGAACACAACCTCGTCGAGAAAGAGGCCGATGCCTGTAACATGCTCCTGGGCCATCTCGCGATTCCACATCGACGGCGAAGAGTCGCTAAGGACAGCCGTAAACGCTAGCGACCGGCTCCATTTTACGAGCGTCGAAGGACCATAGAGCGCTGCCTCCGGAAAGAGCTGAAGCGTTTCGTGCAGATACAGATCGTGCCACCAGCTTGGAGCGATTATGGCGACGACCGGCCCGAGGTGGAGGATCTCGTCCCTGAGATTGGCATCTACGCTCGTCGGAGAGTGAAGGATGAGGCCCCCGCCCTCGAGCGCAATTACCGTCATGCAATGGCAAAGCGGCAGACCACCAAACCGAATGCGTTGCTCATGAACCCAAATCGCCTCGCCTAATCGCTGAAGCATCTATCGTGTAGACCGGTCGACGGAACTTCTCGGATAGCCGCAGGATTTCGCTAGCGCAGGGCGAGCTGATCGCGCTCGGGGCCGACCGAGACGGCGTCGATCGCGACGCCGAGCGCCGTTTCGAGGTACGCGACGTACGCCGCAGCCGCCGGCGGCAACTCGGCGATCTTGCGACAGCCGGTGATCTCGGCCTCCCAGCCCTCGAACCAGCGGATCTCGAGTTCGAGCCGTGGATCGGCGACCGCAACGAATCCGACCGCCTCACCGTCGAGGCGGTAACCGGTGACGACGCCGACTCGCTCGAGGCCGCTCAGAACGTCGAGCTTGGTGATCACGGCGCTCGTAAGTCCGTTGATGCGCGCGGCGTAGCGCGCGGCGACGGCGTCGAACCAGCCGCAGCGGCGCGGGCGCCCCGTGACCGTCCCGAATTCGGCGCCGCGTTCGCGCAAACGGCCGCCGAGCTCGTCGTGCAGCTCCGAGGGAAACGGCCCCGCACCGACGCGCGTGCAATACGCCTTCGCGATCCCGGTAACCGTACCGATCTGGGTCGGGCCGATCCCGAGCCCGATGCACGCGCCGCCGGCGATCGTGTGCGAGCTGGTCACGTACGGATAGGTTCCGTAACCGAGATCGAGCAACGAGCCCTGCGCGCCTTCGATCAACAAGCGCTTTCCGGTCTCGAGCGCGCCGTGCAGGTAGTCGACGCCGTCGACGACGTGCGGCAGGACGCGCGGCAAGAACTTGTCGATCTCCTCGATAGGGTCGGTGACGGCGGCGTGCACCACGATCCGGTGGCGAGGCGGCTCGGCCCCTCCGGACCGCGCCGCGGGCTCGATCGGGAGAGTTTTCTCAAGCGCTTTCGCCGTTTCGGCGGACCAGCGCACATGCGCGGCTATGTTTGCGCGAAGTTTCTCGATAAAACTGCCGTCGCGCAGATCAGCAAAGGTGATGCCCTTGCGCGCCGTCTTGTCGGTGTAGGCGGGACCGATCCCGCGGCCGGTCGTTCCGAGCGCCGCGGCGCCGCGCGCCGCCTCGTTGAGGTTATCTTGCATGGCGTGGTACGGAAAGACGACGTGCGCTCGATCGGAGATCTTGATGCGCCGGACGTCGACGTCGAGTCCCGCGAGCATCTCGACCTCCTTGACGAAGCCCTCGAGGCTGACGACCGTACCGCCGCCGATGAACAAGTCGGGCCCCGGCTGCAGCACGCCGCTCGGGACGATGCGCAACGCGAGTTTCCGATCGCCGACGACGATCGTGTGACCGGCGTTGTCACCGCCCCCGAAGCGCGCGATGATGTCGTAACGGCCGGCCATGGCATCGACGAAGCGCCCCTTCCCTTCATCGCCCCACTGGATCCCGACGACGACGTCGGCTTTCATGCCGCCACTACTCGCCGCGGAATTCGAGGTCGGAGGTGTCTCCCATCGGTAAGCGCGGAACGCCGTTGAACGTCGTCATCACGTACTCGCTGAAGAGTGCGTTCGGCCAGCCGAAATCCTTACGCGAGAACTTCGTCGGATCGTTGGGGTCGAAGGACTCGTGCAACAGATGGTCGCCTGGATCGCTCGCGAGCAATTGGTTCAAGACGTCGCGCCGTTCGGCGTCGGAGGTCGAGGTCAGGCCCTGCACGATCAGCGCCAGGGGCCAGACGTAACCGTCGCTCGTGTGTGCGCTGCCGATGCCGCGCGCGACCGAACCGACGTAGTAGTACGGATCGTCCTTCGACAGCAGAAAACGGCGCGTGTTCTTGTAGACGAAACTGTCGGCTTTCGTATATCCGAGATACGGCGCCGAGAGCAGGCTCGGGATGTTCGCATCGTCCATCAGCGTTTGGTGTCCGAGGCCGTCGACTTCGTAGGCGTAGAGGTAGCCGTAGTTCGGCGTAAAGACCTCGCCGTATTTTTGGACGCCATCCTGCACCTCGGCCCGCAGCGTCTTGGCGCGGTTCGACTTGATCAGATTGTGGTAGACCTGGCGTTCGATCTCCTCGAGGTCGCCGAGCGCGACCACCGCCATCATCTCCGATGGGATCAGGTAGTTGTATTTACAGGCATCGTCGGAGGGTCGGAAGCCGGTCCAGATCATCCCCGTATAGGCGACGGGATTGGGTTGGTTATTGCCTGCGTCATCGTGCAATTCTTTATGGACGTACCGCGAATTGCGGGCGTGGTCTTGCTCGCGCTCCATCGTTTCGAGCGCCTTGTCGAAACCGGCCGAGAGGTCGGGGGTGAAGACCGATGGGTCGCCCGTCGCCTTCCAATAACTCCAGGCGAGGATGATCGGGTACGCTAGCGAGTCGAGCTCGAATTTTTGTTCCCAGACACGATAGTCGAGCGTGAAGGCATTCGCGTAGGGATCGACCTGAAGGTACTTTCCCTCGCGCGCGATGATCCCGCGCAGAAGCGAAGCGACCTGCATGTCGCTCTTGGCAAAAAAGAGATACGGCCGCACCTGCGCGCTCGCATCGCGCAGCCATTCGGCGGGGATGTCGCCCGTCTTGACGTAGGCGGTCCCGTCCGGCGCGATCGTCGCTTGCTGGCTCGTATTGAGTAGCGCCGCTCGATACATCGTCTCGAGGCGAGCGTTCGGGCTACGATATTCCGAGGCGGCCTTGGCGATGGTTTCGAGTTCGAGTGCGGGGGCCGGCAACGCGCAAGCGAAGATGGTCGCCGCGAGAACCGCCGCGATGAGAGAAGGCCGCCGCATGAGTCCCTCTACGCGTGCGCCACAAGCGAATCCTCGCCCGTCTCCGAGAACTCTAGCGCCGCTCGCGCGCGCAAGTGACGATAGATCGCCGGCGCGGGGAAGCCGAGGCGTTCGAGCGCGCGCGCCACGTTCGGATACGCGACCGTCGGCCGTCTCTGGTAGATTCGCTCGATCGCCGCAGCGAGGCGCGCGTCTTGATCGCGCTCGGCTTTGGCGACCGAAGCGACGGCGGCCTCGCGCGCGATTCCGCGCCGCACCAAGTCGGCGACCAACCGCACGTCGCCGACTGGTTTGCGGCGACCATCGATGTAGAGCTGCGCGAACAACCGGTCGTCGAGATACCCGAGACGTTTACAGGTCGCGATTGCGTCGCGAACCGCCTCCTCATCGTAGCCCCGCCGTTCGAGACGCCGCCAGAGCTGCGCCTCGGTCAAGCGGCGCAGGGTGAGCGCGCGCAACGCTGCCAAGCGCGCGCTCACCTTTGGCGGTGCTGGCCGGTTACTCGTCGTCGTTGTCGGAGCCAACGCCCGCGGCAACGGCATGGCCCGCGACCCCATTGGGCTTCACGGCCACTTTGAGCGCTTCGCGAATCTTCGCATCGAGCTCGTCGGCAAGTTCGAGGTGCTCTTCGAGATACGCCTTGGCGTTTTCGCGGCCTTGGCCGATGCGAACGTCGCCGTAGGTGTACCACGAACCGCTCTTCCCGACGATGTTGCGTTCGAGCGCGATGTCGAGGACCGAGCCCATCTTCGAGATTCCCTTGCCGTAGGTGATGTCGAATTCGGCCTGGCGGAAGGGGGGCGCGACCTTATTCTTCACGACCTTGACGCGCGT
>DHWK01000164.1:20960-21080 GCA_002413145.1 bacterium UBP12_UBA5184 | reverse complement strand
TATGTTCGATCTCACCGATGCCGCGACATCACGTTCGCAACTCGACGAGTTCATCATCTCGGGCCGCTCGCGCGTCGCCTTCGACATTCCGCCCAATTTCACGGCCGATCTGCGCGCCGG
>DHWK01000164.1:15336-20832 GCA_002413145.1 bacterium UBP12_UBA5184 | reverse complement strand
CCTCCGTTCAGGCGCTGATCGATGGTTCGGACTCGCTCGTCGCGCAGCCCGCGTTCAGCGCCGCGACGGCGATCGGGGCCGCCGTTTCGGGGACAGCGACCCAGCGCATCGACGTCCGGCCGCGCGTGCTCTTCAATCCGAGTTTGCGCAGCGCGAATTTCTTGGTCCCCGGCCTGATCGGCGTGATCATGCAACTGATCACGATGTTCCTCACGGCGCTCTCGATCGTCGGCGAACGAGAACGTGGGACGCTCGAGCAACTCTTGGTCACGCCCGTCGGCGTGATGGGACTCATGCTCGGCAAGATCGCGCCGTACGCCGCGATCGGTTTCTTGGATTTTTTGCTGGTGCTCGGCGCAATGCGCTGGATCTTCAACGTCCCGATCGCCGGCAACGTCCTCCTACTGCTCGTCCTTTCCGCCGCGTTTCTGATTGCGGCGCTCGGTCTCGGGTTGCTGGTCTCGAGCGTTGCGAAAACCCAAGTGCAGGCGATGCTCGGCGCGTTCGGTCTGACGCTCCCCTCGATTCTGCTCTCCGGCTTCTTCTTCGAACGCTCGCTGATGCCGCCGGTGATGCAGTGGCTCGGCGACGCTATCCCGCTCACGTACTTCCTCGAAATCCTGCGCGGCATCATCTTGCGCGGCGCGGGGTTCGCCGAGCTTTGGCCTCAGGTCGCCGCGATGCTTGGACTGGCGACGATCCTCATCGTCGCGGCCAGCGTTCGCTTCGCCCGCGCGGCGACGTCTTAGCCCGCAGCGCGCACCTCGAACGGCAAGCGCCACTCAAGGCGCGACTGAGCGTTGAGCGCGCAACGCCATTCGTAACGTCCTTCGCGAAGGCCGAGCGGCGCCAGATTGAGCGCGAACGGAACGTTGAACGAGACGCCGGGCCGCGAACCGGGCGGACGGCCGATCTCGAAGTCCGAGCGAAACTCGAACGGCGGCGCACCGTCGGGGCCGATGCCGACACCGTGGCCGTCGGCGTCGACCAACTCCAGGGCGAAAGAGTGACGTCGATTCGTCTCCGACCACGGGATCTCGAAGATCAACGCAATCGCCGAGGGTGACTGGGCGTTGGTAATGTTCCAGCCGCCGCCTAAAATGAAGAGCTTCCCGCCCTGAACTTGCGCGGCGTCGGCGAGCATCATCGTGACCCACGCGCCACGCGGCGACTCGTTCTCGCTCACAGTGCAGTCATCACCTTGTCGGTGAAAGCTTCGGTGCCGAGCGCCGGCCCACCGCCGCGAACGAGATCGCGCGTCCGCGCGCCGGCGGCGACCGCCGCGGCGACGGCGTTTTCGATGCGCGTCGCGCTCGGCTCGTCGGAGAGACTGTAGCGGCAAAGCAGCGCCGCCGAAAGGATCGCGCCGATGGGGTTGGCGATCCCTTTTCCGGCGATGTCGGGAGCGGTCCCGGCGATCGGCTCGTAGAGTCCGAAACGGCCGCTGGGATGCTCGGCGGCGCCGAAGGTCGCACTCGGTAGATTTCCGAGCGAACCCGTCAGCATCGCGGCCTCGTCGGAGAGGATGTCGCCGAAGGTGTTCTCGGTGAGGAGGACGTCGAAGCGTTGCGGATCGCGAATCAGCTGCATCGCCGCCGTGTCGACCAACAGATGTTCGAGCTCGACGTCGGGATAGTCTCGCCCAACCTCGGCGACGACGCGCCGCCACAAACGGCTCGTCTCCAAGACATTTTGCTTGTCGACCGAGGTCACGTGGCGGCGGCGACCGCGTGCGAGCTCGAAAGCGACCCGTGCGATCCGCTCGACCTCCGGGCGCCGGTAGATCATCGTGTCGACGGCCGCCTCGACGCCGTCTTCCTCGAACTGTCGCTTCGGCTGCCCGAAGTAGAGCCCCGACGTCGTCTCGCGCACTACCATTAAGTCCAGTCCGCGCAGCAACTCGGGCCGCAAGCTCGAGGCGCCCTCGAGGCCCCAGATGAGCTTGACCGGACGCAGGTTGGCGAACAGATCGAACGCTTTGCGCAAGCCCATGATCGCCGATTCCGGCCGCGCGCTGCCGGGCGCATCGTAACGCGGGTCGCCGACCGCGCCGAAGAGCAACGCGACGCTGCGCCGGCAGAGCGCGAGCGTTGCATCGGGCAGCGCCGAGGCATGCCGTTCGATCGCGGCGCCGCCGACGTCAGCCTGCTCGTACTCGAGATCGCCGCGCAGCGCGCGCAGTACGCGCAACGCCGCCGCCGTCACCTCGACGCCGATCCCGTCGCCGGGAAGCACCGCGATCGTGAGCGCCACGCGCGGAACGCTAGACGAAGCTGAACGGGGCGCGCGGACCCTCGAGGTAATACGTCATTCCGAACGCGGCCGCACCGATCGAAGCGTTGCTTACGTGCAATTTGAGCGTCGCGGATTCGCTCTCGGGGACCATCAGCGCGATGCTGCCGAGCAAGCCGCGCGCCGGGGCGCCCTCGATGCGCCGCACCGCCGTCGCCAAGCCGCCGCAGGTCCGCCAAATCTCCTGCAACTCGTGCCGGATCGCGTCATGCCCTTTCGGCAGAACGAGCCGGGTCGCACGCGCGGCGTGCGCGGTCACGCGCAACAGATACGCGTCACCGCCGGGCGCCGCATGCGGTCCGGCGTAGGCGTGCAGCGCGAACTCTTTCTTGCCGCCGAGCCGCGTCAACGAGCGGCACATGCGCGCCGAAAACTCCGTCGCCATCTCTTCGAGCGAGGCCGGATGCGCGAAGACGGTCAACAGCCTGGCCGGGACGATCGCGCCGTGCGCGGCCGCGCGTTCGACCGCGCGCTCGTGGATGCGCGCTTCGCTGCGAAGCCAAACGGCGTCGCAGCGGCGCCGTTCGAGTTCGTCGCCGGCGTACTCGTCTTGCGCGACAAAGGCGATCAGAAGAGAGACCCGGCCGAATCGGACTGCCTGAACGCGCCGCCCTTCGACGACCAAACGGCGGCCGGCCAATCCGGGCGCGGCGACGCCGTGTAAGACGACGGCCCGTCCCGCCGGATAGACGCGAGGTTCGACGCGCGGCGCGGCCTGCAGCCGAGATGCCATCCGTTACCCGGCGCTAAACGTCGGCGAACGCGGCCGTCGCCGGACTGCCGTTGGGCGGTACGCTTTCGACAGCCTGCGCCGGGGTGTCGTCGGTCCTCTCGAGCAGCGAGAGATGCGTCATCAGCAAGCTCCGCAGTTCGCTGCGCGCCTTGGCGGCCGTTTCGACGGCGCGCTGGTGTTCGCGACGCGCTTCGTTAGCCCGGTCGCCGTAGGCCGAGATTTCCTTCTCGTTCGCCATCTTGGCCTCGGCCCGAATGAGGTCGGCCTCTTTGTGCGCCGACGCTTTGACTTCGTCGGCGGTGCGCTGGGCAAGCAGGAGCGTATTTTGCAGCGAGTCCTCCATCGCTTTGAAATGGCTAATGCGCTCTTTGAGATCCGAGATCTCGGCTTCGAGCGCGGCGCGCTGCGACGCCTCGTCTTCGAGCGTCTCGATGACTTCGTCCAGGAACTTGTCGACGTCGGTCGGGTCGTAGCCCTGGAGTTTCTTTTTGAAGGTCCGGTGTTGGATGTCGACGATCGTAATCTTCTGCAATGTCACACTCCCTCGTTAGCCACGGTCGGCTGAAAAATCGAGCGTGCCGTCGCGACCGAGCGTCTCGCGTAGGCCTTGTGAATTCACCGCGATGCCGGCCGGAACGACCAAGTACATCGCCTCGGCGAGCTTTTGAATTTTCCCCTCGAGCGTGTACGCGACCCCCGAGGTGAAATCGACGATCCGCTGCAGCAGCACCCGTTCCATCCCTTGAAGGTTGACGATGACGACCCGGTTACCACGCAGCGCGTCGGCAATTTCGGTGACGTCGCCGAAAGAGCGCGGCGCGTAGATCGCGACCTCCGCTCCACGGCGGCCTTCGCGTGCTGAGAAGGCGACGACGTTGCGGCGCGGCGGCGCCTCTTCCTCAATATACTCTTCGTCGTCTTCGCTAAGCGCAAAGAACGACCCGATCCGATGCAACACGCCCACCTTACCTCCTTGCCGGGTCTCGGCCCGGTCTTGCTGGTTCATCCGCGCACCCCGAAGATGACCGTTCCGAGCCGAACCATCGTCGACCCGCAGGCGACTGCTTCGCGCCAGTCGCCCGACATCCCGAGGGAGAGCGTCGAGCCCCCCACTTCGCCGAAGGCCTGGGCCGCTCGGCGGAACGCGTCCCGGATCGCCGAGCGATCGGCGGTCAGTGGACCGATCGCCATCACACCGTCGACCTCGAGGCCCTCCTCGCGCAGACGCGCCGCCAGGGCGGGCGCGTCGCTCGGGGCGACGCCGAAGCGTTCCGCCAGCGAAACGTTCAATTGCACGAGCGTCCGGATGCGCTTGCCGAGCGCGCGCTGCGCCTGCCCGAGTGCGCGGCCCGCCTCCAGCCGATCGACCGATTGGACGACGTCGAAGAGTTCGACGATCGCGCGGGCCTTGTTGGTTTGCACGTGCCCGATGAAGTGTTTCTGAACCGGCGGGAGCTCGGCGTACTTGGCGCGCGCTTCTTGAACGTAGTTTTCACCGATATCGCGCAACCCCGCGCCGATCGCGGCGACGACGGCGCTGCGCGGCTGCGCTTTGGTGACGCCGAGCAGAGCAACCGATGAAGGGTCCCGGCCGGCGGCGCAGGCGGTTTCGGCGATCTCACGCCGCAACGCTGCAACACGCTCCAAGAGTGAACTCGGTGCGCCCGACGGCATCGCTCCGACGTCGACGCTCATGGAATGGAGGGGTTCAAGTCGAGGCTGAGGCTTTCCCTCGCCTTCGTAAACTAGGCGCTCGCGGCCGGTTCGGCTACCGGTATCTCATCCGTACGGCGACCCGCGCGCACGCATCGGACGATCATCGCGATGCCGACCGCAATCATCGCGAGTGAGAACAGCTGTCCGCCGGTGAAGGGACCCACCGCAAGGTCGGTTTGCCGCCATATCTCGGCGATCGAGCGGGTCACGCCGTAGAGCGTGAACCAAGTCCAGGCCACGACGCCGTCCGGCGGCCGGCGGCTGTAGAGCACGAGCACGATCGGCAGCACCAGGATGTCGAGGATCGCCTCGAAGAGTTGCGACGGGTACCGAAACCCGTCGGCGCTCGGAAACTTGATGCACCACGGGCGATCGGGGTTGCAGATGTTGCCGACCAGTTCGTCGTTGATGAAATTGACGACGCGCGTCAGCGCGAGACCGAGCGGCAGCAGCATCACCACTTCGTCGGCCAGGATCGAGAACGTCAAGACGGGGCCGCTCAGCCCGGCGTTCGCGGCGCGACGCTGCTGGCGGCGCACGAAGAGCGCCATCGCGACGATCACGCCGACGAGGCCGCCGAAAAAACCCATCCCCCCGTTCCAGACGGCGATGAGGTTCCACAAACTCTTCGGTAGGTCGCCGAAATAAAACGACGCATCGTGCTTGGTGACGATATCGGCGGCGACGAAGAACAACCGGCCCCCGACCAGGACCCCGACCAGCGAATAGACCAGAAAATCTTGGATCTGTTCGAC
>DHWK01000164.1:14991-15167 GCA_002413145.1 bacterium UBP12_UBA5184 | reverse complement strand
GAAGCCTGCGAGGTATGAGAGCCCGTACCAGTGCACGGCCAGCGGACCGATCCGAAAAGCGACCGGATCGATATTAGGATACGTGAACCAATGCTGCACGAGTCCCCGGTTGCGTTGTGCGTCGGGTCGCGCCCTTCTTCCGGATTGCCCATCGAGCGGGTCCGCGCCCCCGCTCG
>DHWK01000164.1:11941-14945 GCA_002413145.1 bacterium UBP12_UBA5184 | reverse complement strand
CGGCACTGCACGCCCCCGCTCGGCAGCATATCTGAGGAAACGGGCGCAACCCGGCTGATTGGAAAAGAGTCTGGAGTCCGGATGGCGCCGCACCTCAATATTCTGACCGCGTTTCTGGCCGGAATCGTCTCGTTCGTTTCGCCGTGCGTGCTGCCGCTGGTCCCATCCTATCTGTCGTTCCTTACCGGTACGAGCCTCGAGGAACTCAAGACGCAAGATGCCGCCGCCGAGAAGGCGCGCGTTATCGCGCACGCGGTCGCATTCATCTGCGGATTCACCCTCGTTTTTGTGCTGATCGGCTTGTCGGCGAGCGCCATCGGCCCGATCTGGGTCAATAACAAAGACGTTATCGCTCGAATCGGCGGCATCATCGTCATCATCCTCGGACTGAACATGCTCGGCGTTTTCAAGATTCCGACGCTAATGATGGACAAACGCTTTCATTGGCAACCGCGCAGACAGTCCATAGCGATCTCGTTCTTGGTCGGGATCGGCTTCGCCGCAGGCTGGTCTCCCTGCATCGGGCCAATTCTCTCCGCGATCATCCTGCTCGCCTCACAGGAGAGCGTCCCGCGAGCGACGTTCTTCCTCTTGGTCTATTCGCTCGGTCTGGCGATTCCGTTCTTGATCATGGCCACCGCGATCACGCAGTCGTTGGCAGCACTCAATCGAATCAAGCGATTCCTTCCGGCGGTGGAAGCCACGGCCGGTGTGGTGCTCGTCGCAACCGGCGTCGTCCTATTCACGAACAACTTCGTGTGGATCGCGGGTTTCTTCTACCAGTTCGTCAAACCGCCGAGCCTCTGATGAATTCACTCGAAAGGCCGCGCGCCGCGAGAGGCGCGTACCTGACGCTGGCTCTGGCCGCGCTCGCCGTTCTCTCTCTCGATCAGTGGACCAAGCGGCTCGTCGCCTCCACGTTTCTGCCCGGCGAAAGCCGGCGCATCATCCCGCACGCGCTCTACTGGACGTACGTGCAGAATCACGCCGGCGCGTTCGGTCTCTTCGGCACGCAATCGTGGCTGCTGGTGGTGATGGCCGTGGTCGTTCTCGGCGTTTTCTGGTACGCGTACCGCGAACTCGTCGCGCATTCTCTCGTCGTGCGCCTCGCTTTCGGGTGCATCGCCGGCGGCGCGATCGGAAACGTCGTCGATCGCTTTCACTACGGCTTCGTGGTCGACTTCATCGACCTGCGCTGGTGGCCCGTCTTTAACGTCGCCGATTCGTGCATTACGGTCGGTGTCGTGCTCTTGATCCTGACGTCGTTCCGGCGCGAACGCGCGGTGCACCCGCGCGAACACGTCGCCTGAGCCGGACGCACACCGTCGAGCCGGCCGAAGCCGGCCAACGCATCGACGTCGCGATCACGCGGCTCACCGGCGCTCCGCGCTCGCTGATCGCCGAAGCGATTGAGAACGGAACGATCCGGCTCAACGGCGAGCCGGCCAGAGCGAGCGTCCACGTCGCCGCAGGCGACCGCATCGAGTTCGAACTCCCGGAGCGGCCGCCGCTTTCGGTCGAGCCGGAGAAGCTGCCCCTCGCGATCGTCTTCGAAGACGACGACCTGATCGTCGTCGACAAGGCGGCCGGAATGGTGACCCACCCGGCGCACGGCGCGCGCAGCGGAACGCTCGTCAACGCGCTTTTGGCGCATGTGGAGAGCCTCCCGGGAGAACGTCTGCGCGCCGGCCTCGTGCATCGTCTCGACCGCGACACCTCCGGTTTGCTGGTGATCGCGAAAACCGACGCGGCGCTGGGCGCCCTCGGCAAAGCGATGATGGGGCATTCCATCCAGCGCGAGTATCTCGGTTTGGTCGCCGGCATCCCGGACCACGACGAAGGCACCATCGAAGGCGGGATCGGGCGCGACCCGCACAACCGGCTACGCTACATGATTCGGGCCGACGGCCGGCCGGCCGTTACCCACTACCGCACGCGCGAACGCTTGGCCGCCGCGAGCGAGCTCGAGTTTCGGCTCGAGACCGGACGCACGCATCAAATTCGCGTCCACCTCGCGTCGTTCGGGCATCCCGTCATCAACGATCCGATTTACGGACGGCGCGATCCACGCATCGCGCTCCCCGGCCAAGCGTTGCACGCCTGGCGCTTGCGCTTCCGGCATCCGACGACGCGCGCCGATATGGCCTTCGAAGCGCCGCCGCCCGAGGCATACCTGCACGCTAAAGACATCCTGCGCGGATGAACGCCGCACCGGGCGCGTTTGCGCTGCGCGCCGCCGACGGTTCGGCGCGGCGCGGGACGTTGACGCTCGCGCACGGGGTCGTCGAGACGCCGGCCTTCATGCCGGTCGGAACCGCCGCGACCGTCAAGAGCCTGACCCCGGAAGACCTCGTCGCGCTCGGCGCGCAGATCATCCTCGCCAACACCTATCATCTATGGCTGCGACCCGGCCTCGAAACGATCGTTGCGGCGGGGGGACTGCACGCGTTCATGAGCTGGAAGCGGCCCATCCTCACCGACAGCGGCGGTTTTCAAGTCTTCAGTTTGGAGTCGCGCCGCATCCTCGACGACGATGGCGTGCGCTTTCGCTCGCACATCGACGGGAGCGAACATCGTTTCACGCCCGAGAACGTCGTCGCATTTCAAGAGTCGATCGGCGTCGACGTCGCGATGACGCTCGACGTCTGCGTCAAACTTCCGGCCGCTGCAAGCGAGCTCGCCGAAGCCGTGCGCCGCACGACGCTGTGGGCGGCGCGCTCGGCGGCGGCGCGTTCGCGTAAGGAGACGCTCCTGTTCGGCATCCTGCAGGGCGGCTTGGACGAGGCCGCTCGCGCGCAGAGCGCCCGGGACCTCGTAGCGCTCGATCTCTCCGGCTACGCAATCGGCGGACTTTCGGTCGGCGAGTCTCGCTCCGAGATGAATCGCATGACGCGTTTCGCCGCCGAACTGTTGCCCGCCGAGAAGCCACGCTATCTCATGGGCGTCGGGACCGTGCGCGATTTGCTGGCTGCCATCGACGCCGGCATCGACATGTTCGATTGCG
>DHWK01000164.1:11570-11829 GCA_002413145.1 bacterium UBP12_UBA5184 | reverse complement strand
CATCGACATGTTCGATTGCGTCTATCCGACGCGCTGCGGCCGCAACGGCCGGGCGCTCACCCGCGACGGCGATCTCAACCTCGGTAACGCGACCTTCACCCGCGACTTCACCCCGCTGGACGGGCGCTGCGGCTGCGTGGTCTGCGCGACCTACACCCGCGCGTATCTCGCGCACCTCTTCCGCGCCGGCGAGATGCTCGGGCCACGGCTCCTCTCGTACCATAATCTCGCGGTGCTCCTCGATCTGGTCGCCGAGGCG
>DHWK01000164.1:284-11447 GCA_002413145.1 bacterium UBP12_UBA5184 | reverse complement strand
TGGGCGATCGAACGCGGCGAGTGGGCGGCCTTTCGCGATGCGCTTGACGGCTCTCAACCTGCGAAGTGAGGTTTTGTTGATTGTCCGCTCAGCGCGCGTCGCGGTATCGTGGCAATGTGAAACTCTCTCTCGTCGAGACGGCGGCGCTGGCGGCCGCGCTGTGTGGCGCCCCGGCCGCCGCGGCGGTCGACGCGACGAAGTCCCTTCCCGCGGTCTACATCGCGCAGCCGCCGCCCTTCGATCTCAACACCGCGCCCTGGACCCAAGCGCCTCTCTTGGAGGCCTTCGAGACGGTCACGACCCGGACGCCGGCGCGGCTGCCGACGTTCGCCCGGATCGTCTTCGACGCGAACAACGTCTACGTGACGATCCACGCGGTGCAGACGGGGACGCCGCTGACCGCGACGCAGACGACCAATAACGTCGGCTTCGGCATCGATGACTACGCCGGCGTCGGCATCGACACGACCGGCAACGGTCAAACCTACTACTTCGAGGCGACGCCGAGCGGCGTGCGCTACCAGCAAGCGAGCGAATCGGCGCGTTACAACCCGCTCTGGACCGCGCGGGCCAAACGCGTCGCCGACGGCTGGGACGCGCTCTTGATCGTGCCCCTCAACGTCCTGCGAGCGGGGGCCGGGACGACCCAGCGCTGGCGCTTCAACATCATCCGCCACATCGCGGCGATCAACGAAAACGAAACCTGGGCCTACGATCCGCTGATGACGGACGCGCCGAACAACGGCGGTTTTCCGCAACTCACCGACTCGCGCTATTGGCCCTACGTCGAGGGCATCAAGATTGCGGGAAACGCGTCGCGTCCGAAACCGCGCGCCGAACTTTTCGCCCTCGACAGCATCGGTCGCGACCGCAAACTCTTCGAGCAAGCCAACGGGTCCTTCACGCCCGAGGGGACGCGCAACTACGGGCTCGACGTCAACCTACCGATCCACGGCAGCATCTCGTACGTCGGCGCATTCGCACCCGACTTCTCGAACGTCGAGATCGATCAGCAGACGATCGCGCCGCAAGAATTCCGGCGGAACTTGACCGAGTACCGGCCATTCTTCGCCCAAGGGGCCAATTTCTTTACGCCGACTTCGCTCGTCGGCATCAATCAAGGGCCGAACCTCGTCTGGTATTCGCCGAACGTCGGCCCTTTCGACCAAGGCCACAAGATCGAAGGTTCCTTTGGGTTACAGCAGATCGGGCTGCTCAACGTCAAGGGGGCGGGCTTCGACGACTCGGTGCTCGGCTACAAACACGTCTTGCCGAATCGCACCTTCTCGTATTCGTTCGACGCCGTCAGCGCGCATCACGCCGGCGGCAATTCGACGACCTCCCCGTTTGCGGATAACGACACGAGCTATGACGGAGAGATCGCCGGGCGAGACCTGAAGACCGGGTTCGTGTATGCGCTCGATTATGGCGTCGAACGTGGCAGCGCGATCCCCGGTACTACTCCGCGCCTCGCCTATAAGACCGAAGATTTCGTCGACGTCCACAAAGCCAACTACGAAGTTTTCCTGGGCTACCGCGGCGTCGGGCCGATGTGGAATCCGATCGACGGGTTCACGAACCTCGCCGACCTGAGCGGGCCGATCGGTTATCTCAACCTCGCCGGAAATCCGAAAGGCGGAATGTTCAAGAGCGTCAACCTCTTTGTGACCGCCGATCGTTTCGTCGACCGTTCGGGAGCGGCGCACGAAGCCGATTTCAATGCCGTCGCCGACCTCCAACTCCGCAATCAACTCCACGTGAGCGCCGGACCAGGCTTCAGCGCCGTGCGGTTCTATCAAAACGGCCTCGCGCCGGTCGGCTATACGGTCGGGTACGCGGGCGGCGTGACGGTGCCGTTCTACTTCCACAACGTGACGCTCGGATACCGAGACGGAACGCCGAAGCCCGTCGATCTCTCCGTCCAGTGGGGCCCCTTCACGACGTTCAATGCCGACGGTACGGTGCGGCCGACGTATCTCAGCCTCTACACGCTTTCGACCTCTCGCCCGATCAATCGCCGCCTTTCGATCGGGTTCGAGTATGACGGAACGCTCGAGACGTTTCCGACCGCCAACCCGATGGTCAGCGCACACGACGGCCAGAATTTGCGTCGCGTCTCGCTCACCGATTCGCTCGGCGATGAATCGAATCTTTCGGTGTCGCTGCGCTCGATCTCGGGCAACGGCGGCTTCGCATCGCCGGGCATCAACCTCGCTGCAGCCTTTCACCAGCGCTTCAGTAACGGTAGCGAACTGTTCGTCAACTACGGCACGCCGGCAGCGAACGTGACGGTGCAGCGTTGGATCGTCAAGTATCTGATCCGCATGGGGAGTGGCGCCGGAACCTAGAACTCACGACCCCGTGAGCACAGCGCCTGCGCGTACCTACTGGATCGACGGCTCGCTTGCCCTACCAGAAGCGGCGCACGCGCCGCTTCTCAGCCACGCGCTGCACTACGGCACGAGCGTTTTCGAAGGGATCCGCGCGTACCCGACGCCGCGCGGCGTCGCGATCTTCCGGCTGGACGATCATCTACGTCGCTTCTTCGCATCCGCCGAAGCGTACGGGCTGAAGATCGCCTACACGCTCGAACGGCTTCACGAGGCGTGCTGCGAGACGTTGCGCGCGAGCGGGATGGAAGACGCGTACTTACGGCCGCTGGCCTATTTCGGCGACGAGACGATCGCGCTCTCGCCAAGCCTCCTCTGCTCGACGCACGTCGCACTCGCGGTTTTCAGGTTTCCGCCCTTGAGCGCGGGCGCGCCCGGCTTTCGTGCGACGATCTCCCCGATCGAAAAATTCTCGTCGCGCGCAATGCCGGCGACGGTCAAGGGCGGCGGACATTACACCAACTCGGTGCTCGCGCTGCAAGACGCGAAAGCACGCGGCTTCGACGAAGCGATTCTCTTAAACGTCAAAGGCGACGTCGCCGAGGGGACCGGCGAGAACCTCTTCATCGTCAAGGACGGCGCGATTCGGACCAACGACGCCTCGGCCGACGTCTTGTACGGCATCACACGCGATTCGATCTTACGGATCGCCGAACGCGAAGGCATCCCGTCGTCGATCGGAGCGATTTCGGTCGAGGCTCTCTTCGGCGCCGACGAGGCGTTCTTCACCGGCACCGCCGCAGAAGTGATCCCGATCTTGTCGGTCGACGATCGCGTTTTTCCAAAGACGCGGCCGGTCACCGACAAGCTGCGCGCCGTCTATGCTAACGCTGCGCGCGGCGGCGACCCGCGCTTCGACGACTGGCTGACGTACCTTTAGGGCGAACGACGGCCCTAAGCGACGCCCGCGACGGCGGCGCTCCCCAAACGGCTGCGCGGGACGTCGCGGATCGCGACGACCATGATGCCGGCCAGGACCGCCAGCACCGCCGCCGAGAGATAAGCGGGGCCGTAAGTGTGCGTGCTGGTGTAGACGACGCCGCCGACCCAAGCTCCGAGTGCGGCGCCGACTTGGTGCGAGACGAAGACCCAGCCATATAATTCCCCGGCCGCACTCGCGCCGAAGATGCGCGCCAAGAGGCTCGAGGTCGGCGGGACGGTTGCGATATAGTTGAGTCCGAACGCAGCCGCGAACACGAACAAGCCGACCGGTTCGTGGACGAACATCAACGCGACGAGCGTGAGCGCACGAAAAAGGTAGAAAATCGCGAGCGGAAGCACGCGCCCGAAGCGATCGCAGATCCAGCCGGAGCCGAGCGTTCCCACGATGTTGAGGGCGCCCATCACGCCCAGGGCGAGCGAGGCCTGCTGGCCGGAAAAACCGCGCCCGATGCAATCGGGGATGAAGTGCACCAGCACGAGTCCGGTCGAAGTATAGCCGCAGACGAAAAAACTGCCGGCGAGCAGCCAAAACGGCAGCGTCTTGATCGCCTCACCGATCGCAAAGCCTTCGCCTCTCGCCGTCTCGATCTGGAGTTTCGAATGGCCCCGCTGCCCGCGATCGCGGATCAGCAGATAAGCCGGCAGCGCGATCAAAAGCGCGCCGACGCCAAGGACGGTGAGGGTAGGCCTCCAGCCGGAATGATCGGTGAGCCATTGTGCCGGCGGAATCACGAGGATCTGGCCCGCCGATACGCCCGCTGCGAGGATCCCGAGCACCAGGCCGCGTTTTTCGGTAAACCAGCGCGCCGCGAGCGAGGTCGCGCTCGGCATCCCGACGGCTCCCGATCCGAGCGCGACGACGACGGCGATGGTGACGTACAATGCGAGCAGCCCGTGCGCGTTCGCTGCGAACAGTTCGCCGATGCCGAGCGCCAGCAGCCCGAGCGCGAGCACGGCCGGCGCCCCCCAACGGCCCGCGAAGCGCCCCGCGAACGGGCCGATCGCGCCGTAGAGAAAGAGCGAGAGCGCGCCCATCGTCCCTAGGGTTGCGCGATCGTAGCCAAACTCGTGCTCGAGCGGCGTGATCAGCACGCCGTACATCGAGCGCAGCCCCGACGCGTATAAGAGCGCAAGCGCAGCTATCGCGATTCCGATCCAACGTACTCGAACGCTCGGCATACCGCGCAAAAACCCGCGCCCGCCAAAAAGGTTTTCGATGGCGCCGCCGGGGAGCGCTATGCCGTATGAGCCGCTCGAAGATTTTGACGGTCGCATCGCTCGGGGCCGCGCTGCTCGTCGTTCTGATCGTCGCGTTCCAAGTCTACCAGGTCACGAGCAGCCGCCGCCTCTATGACGCGCTGCTTGGGACGCCCTTCGCCCCGGAACGAGACGCCCCGGCGGTCTCCCTCATCGATCAGCGCGGAATCGCGACGCCGCTCGTCGATCCGCACGCCTCAGCGACGTTCGTCTTTTTCGGCTATACGCATTGCAAGGACGCATGCCCCTTGGCCCTCGCGAAGCTCGCAAAAACCTACCGTTTGCTCCCGAAAGCGACCGGCGTGCGCGTCGAACTGGTGACGGTCGATCCGGCCCGCGACGATCCCGCGGCGCTGCGCCGCTACGTCGCGCAGTTCGATCCGCACTTCGTCGGATTGACGGCGCCGAAAGCGCAGCTCGCCCCGATCTGGTCGACGTTCGACGTCGTCGTCGACGCGAAAACGAACGACGTCACGCACGGCGAGGCGATCTATTTGGTCGACCGCCGCCGCAAGATCGTCACGCTCTATCCGCCCGATGCGGCCGCCGCCGATCTCGCCCACGACGCGCAGCTCCTCGCCGGCGCGTGAGCGAGGCGCTCAGCGCGCGCGCGCCGTCGTTTCGAGGAGGCTCGTCGGGTAGCCGGCCTCGCTCAATTTTCCCCGAACGCGCTCGAGATCGGCCGGCGAACGGGTCTCGAAGGTGATGTCGAGCTCGGCGTCCTTCGAGGAGACGTCCTGAAAGAGCCGCTGATGGGTGACGTCGAGGATGTTCGCGCCGCATTCGCCGATGACGCGCGCGACGTCGGCGAGGACGCCGGGCCGGTCGCTGATCTCGACCCGCATGCGCACCACCCGGCCTTCCTGCAATCGTACGCGCAGGATGACGTTCGCCAGAAGCCCCGTGTCGAGGTTGCCCCCGGTGACGATCACGCCGACCTTGCGATGACGGAAGCGCTCGGCGTTCTCGAGCAACGCGGCGATGCCGGCGGCGCCGGCCCCTTCGGCGAGCAGCTTCTCGTCTTCGAGCAGCGTGTGGATCGCGAATTCGATCGCTTGTTCGGAGACGAGGATCACGTCGGAAACGAGTTCGCGCAGGATCGTGAGCGGAATCTCGCCGATCGACTTGACCGCGATCCCTTCGGCGACGGTCGCGCTCCCGTGCGCCGGCGGCAAGCCTTGCAAGACGCGCTGCAGCGACGGATACTGTTCGGTTTGCACGGCGACGATCTCGATCTTCGGGGACAGTAGCTTGGCGGCGATCGCGACGCCGGCGATCAAGCCGCCGCCGCCGACCGGCACCAACAGAACGTCGAGGTTGGGGACGTCGCGCAACAACTCGAGCCCGGCCGTCCCTTGGCCGGCGACGATGCGCTCGTCGTCGTAGGGTGGGACGAGCGTGAGATCTCGTTCGCGCGCGACGCGCGTTGCGTACTCGCCGGCCTCGGCGAGGCCCTCGCCCGTCAACGCGACCGTCGCCCCGAACGCTTCGGTGCGCCGCACCTTGGTGAAGGGCGTCGCCTCGGGCATCACGATCGTCGTCGGTATGCCGAGCCGCATCCCCTGATACGCCACGGCTTGCGCGTGGTTGCCGGCCGACATCGCGATCACGCCGTTCTTGCGCTCGCCGGCGCTCAACTGCAGCAAACGATTCGCGGCGCCCCGGTCCTTGAAAGAGCCCGTGCGCTGGCGCGTCTCGAGTTTCAGCCAGACATGGGCGCCGCTGCGCTCCTCGAGCGAGGGCGCGCGTACCACCGGCGTGCGCACGACGTATTCGGCGATCCGTTCCGCCGCAGCTTCGACGTCGGAGAACTCGATCGCCAGGCTCACGCCGACCGGGCGATCTTTTTCGAGCGCGGCCGTTTCGAACTCCGAGGTTCTTGCCTCGAGCGGTGTTCCTCGGCAGTCATAATTCGTTCGACGACTTCAGGAACCGTCGCAATCACGTTTAGGAGCACGCGAGCCGGCTGGTCCGGTTTGGTGCGTCCTTGTTCCCACTGTTGCAACGTGCGCTCGCTAAGCTTGAAGCGTCGCGAAAACTCGCTTTGCGAAATGCCTAGACGCTCCCTGATCGCGCGCACGTCCGGAACCGGATAATTATAGACCTTGTAAAACCGCATCTTGCTCGTATCGATGCCGATCTCGGCGTCCTCCAGAGCGACAAGACGCTCGAATTCAGCCGGACTCATCGAACGGAGTTTCGCGAGCGCTGCTTGAGCCATTTGTTTGTCGTCCATACGCTTTGGCATATCGATCTTGCTCCCTTATTGTTGCCGGCCGCGCCGATAGTATTCGCGGCAGCAAAAAAAGGCGCGCCGCGAACAAGAAATCAAAATTCCAGCGACGGAAACACTCCGCGCTCTTTCGTCATCCCACTCAAAGTCGCCGCAAACAACGGTCGCCACGTCGTCATATCCCTCAAAGTATACGCTAACAGCGTAGTACGTGTAAAGCGTATGGCAAGCGCGCCCTGAACGGCGCGGCCTTGAATGTCTCTCGGAGGGATAGTGCCCGGCTCGCCGCCGCTCGTGGGCCGAGCGTGGGAAACTAGATGCCCAGCAGTTCGCCGACAAGCTGACGCGTGCGCCGCAACATCACCTTGCCCGCTCGACAAACAAATTCAAACCTGCGGGCCTGCCAATCCAGAGATTTCACTTGGTCGGCTAAAATCACGCCTTGTACCGGTAGTCCGTGATCAACTGAAATTTCGAAGGGGTAGCCTTTCACCCGCGAGGTAATCGGCACGACCAGCGCGAGGCCAGCGGCCGAATTGTATCTCGACGGCGTCAAGACGAGCGCGGGCCTGCGTCGCGCTTGTTCGCGTCCCATCTGGGGATCGAAGTCAAGGTAAGCAATGTCACCCGCGTCGGGCACTCCCGATCGCCTCAATCTTCAATGACCTCTCGGCCGACGGCCAATCCAATCGACACTTCTCCGTGTCGATTTTCCGGCGTAATCCCGTCGAGCAGCACGCGAAGATTTGGACGCCTCGGCCGACTGCGCCTAATCCACAAACCTCCGCGATCGACGGCCATTTCGAGCTCCGCACCATCTTCGAAGTCGAGTTTTTTCGCCACCGCGCTTGGGATACGTATGGCCAGGCTATTGCCCGACTTGAATACACGTGCGTCCTCCACGAGCGCTGAGACCCCGACGGGCAGCTTGCGACGGGAAGGGATTCTTCGCATTGTATTCACATTGTATATACAACGTAGGAGGCTTGTCAAACGCTGCGAGATGGCCGCCGCTAGGGGCGACGCGCGAGCCAGGCGCGGACGGCAGTGCGCTTGTTGGCCAGAAAATCGAGATAGCCGCCTTCGAGCAGGAAGCGTTTGCGCAGCGGATCGAGGCTGAACGTGAGCACGCGGCCGCCGGGCGCGGTCAGCCTCTCAGCCCCGACGTCGATGCAGAGGCTCGGGGCCGTCAACAGCGCCTCGATCTCCGCAGCGTCGACGATCACCGGCGCGAGGCCGTTGTTATAAGCATTCTCCTGAAAGATGCGCGCGAAACTCGGCGCGACGACGGCGCGGAAGCCGCGATCGACCAGCGCCCAAGCCGCGTGTTCGCGCGAACTTCCACAGCCAAAGTTTTCGCGCGCGACGACGATCGATGCGCCGGGGTGCGCCGCCAGCAGATCCAGACCGCCGGGCATCCCCTTGAAGAGGTGGGTGCCGAGGCCGGACGAGGTGATCCCGGTCAGCAGAAAGGCCGGGATGATCTGATCGGTGTCGACGTTTGGCCGGTCGACGGGCAGCACCGTTCCCTCGATCACTCGCCCCACTCCAACTGCGGGCTCGCGCCCGCCGGCACCGCGACGGCGCGCTCGGGCAGCTCTTCGGGCGAGGCGATCCGTCCGAGGATTGCGCTCGCCGCAACGACGGCCGGCGATGCGAGATGGACCCGTCCGCCGGCGCCCATCCGGCCCGGAAAATTACGATTCGACGACGAGATGCAACGCGAACCCGGCGCGACGACGCCCATCGACATCCCGAGACACGGGCCGCATGACGAATGTGTCCAAAGCGCGCCGGCGTCTTGAAAGACGTCGTGCAAGCCTTCTCTTTCGGCGACGCGCTTCACCGCTTGCGAACCCGGCGTGATGATCGTCGGGACGCCGACCTTGCGTCCGCGCAGCACCTCGGCCGCGGCGCGCAGGTCGGAGATGCGCGAGTTGGTGCACGAACCGATGAAGGCCTGATCGATCGGCAGCGCGCGCAGGGCGTCGCCCGGCGCGAGCCCCATGTACTCGAGGCTTTTGGGATCGGCGTCGGCCGGTACGCGGCCGCCGAGTGGAACCGATTGGCCGGGATTGGTCCCCCAGCTCACCATCGGTCGCAGCGCGCTCGCGTCGAGCGTCAACTCGCGCTCGTAGCGCGCTTCCGGATCGGCGCGCAGCGTCCGCCAGCGTACGACATTCGCTTCGAATGCCTCACCCTTGGGTTGATTTTCGCGACCGCGCAGATACGAGAACGTCGTTTCGTCGGGGGCGATCATCGCCGTCGTCCCGCCGGCTTCGACCGCCATGTTGCACAGCGTCATCCGCTCGTCCATCGAGAGCGCGTCGATCGCTTCGCCGCGATACTCGATCACGTAACCGGTAGCACCGCGGAAGGTCAAGGTCGAGATGACGTAAAGCGCCAGGTCCTTGGCCGTAGCGCCGTGTCCGAGCCGTCCCTCGATCGTGATGCGCATGAGCTTCGGTCGTTCGAGGACGACGCAGCCGGCGAGCATCGCGCCCGTCTGCACCGTCGTCCCGATGCCGAGCGCGAACGCACCGAAAGCGCCAAGCGTACAGGTGTGGCTGTCCCCGCAGATCACGGTCATCCCCGGTTCGATGTGGCCGCGCTCGGGCGCGATCACGTGACAGATGCCGTTGTCGCCGATGTCGTAGAGCGTGATGCCCTGGCGCTTCGCCCATTCGCGCAAGATCTTCGCCTGAATTGCGGTTTCGGTGTCCTTGGCCGGCGAGACGTGATCGTTCATCGCAACGATGCGCCGCTTGTCGAAGAGCTCGTCGCCGTAGCGCTCGAGGATCTCGATCGCACCCTGCGGCGTCGTAATCTCGTGCGCGACGATGCGGTCGACGAACAGCAGCGCGTTGCCGCCGGGTAACTGCTCGACGACATGCTCGTCCCAGACTTTTTCAAACAGCGACCGCGGCATGCTTCCTCTCCTTCAGCGCCCGGTTCAGGCCGCCGAGCACCGCGCGCAGCGAGGCGGTCGTGATGCTGCGATCGCGTCCGACGCCGAACCACGTGCGGCCGCCGAAATCCAACTCGACGTAGGCGATCGCGGTCGCATCGGCGCCCGAACCCACCGCGTGTTCGTGGTAATCGTTGACGGCGAAATCGACGGCGAACTCACGCCGCAGCGCTTCGACGAGCGCTTCGATCGGGCCGCTTCCCCGGCCGACGATCGGCCGCCGTCCAGCCTCGCCGGCGAGCGTCGCTTCGACCGTGACCGCGCCGGCGCCGTCGTCGACGACGTGATAGCCGAGCGGTTCGAGCGGTCCAAGCGCGTCGAGATACTCGCGTTCGAACGCGCTCCAGATCTGCGCCGGCGTGATCTCGCCGCCGCTCGTCTCGCTCAGCCCTTGGATCGTCCGGCTGAATTCGATCTGGAGATTACGCGGCAGATCGAGCCCGTAGTCGGCCGCCAGGACGTAGGCGACGCCGCCTTTCCCGGACTGGCTGTTGATGCGCACGATCGCTTCGTAGGAGCGACCGATGTCTTGCGGATCGATCGGCAGATAGGGAACTTCCCAAACGGTTTCGCCGACGTCGTCGCGCGCCGCGAGTCCCTTCTTGATCGCATCTTGATGCGAACCCGAGAAGGCGGTGAAGACGAGTTCGCCGCCGTATGGATGGCGCTCCCCGACCGGGAGGCGATTGCAATGCTCGACCGTCTCGACGACGTGGGGGATGTCGCTGAGATCGAGCTCGGGATCGATGCCTTGCGTGAACAGGTTGAGCGCGAGCGTCACGATGTCGACGTTGCCGGTGCGCTCGCCGTTGCCGAAGAGCGTCCCCTCGACCCGTTCGGCGCCGGCCATCACGGCCAACTCGGACGCCGCGACCGCGGAACCACGGTCGTTGTGGGGGTGCACGCTCAGGATCCAGCTGTCGCGACGATTGATGTTGCGATGGCACCACTCGATCCGGTCGGCGTAGATGTTGGGGGTGCTCATCTCGACCGTGGCCGGNNCCGCGATCGTTGTGCGGATGGATCGAGAGTAGCGCGCAGTCGCGCCGGCGCACGTTGCGCGCGAACCACTCGATTTGATCGGCGTAGACGTTGGGCATCGCGAGTTCGACGGTCGCGGGAAGGTTTAGGATCGTGCGCCGCTGCGGCGTCGGCTCCCAAACCTCCATCACGCGTTCGCAGATCTCGACGGCGAAATCGAGTTCGGTACCCGTGAAGCTCTCCGGGGAGTATTGGAAAACGACGTCGCTCTCCGGCGCTCGCGCCGCGAGCCGTTTGATGCGCCGGGCGCCCCGCACCGCGATGTCGACGATACCGGGCCGGTCGAGTCCGAAAACGACGCGACGCTGCAAGCTCGAGGTGGAGTTGTAGAA
>DHWK01000164.1:0-146 GCA_002413145.1 bacterium UBP12_UBA5184 | reverse complement strand
ATCGCCTCGAACGTGCGCTCGATCAGTTCGTCCCGGGCCTGGGTGAGTACGCCGATCGCGACGTCGTCGGGGATGAGTCTCTCTTCTATTAAGATCCGAACGAAGTCGAAGTCGATCTGCGAAGCGGCCGGGAAGCCGACCTCGAT
>DHWK01000073.1:6940-7863 GCA_002413145.1 bacterium UBP12_UBA5184 | reverse complement strand
ACACTAGTGGAGTTTGCGTTCTCGCAGGAGCGTGAGCCCGTCGTCGGTGCGAACCGCGAGGTGCGCCGCGTCGCCGTCGGAGGCGATCGCCTCGTTCACGAGCGTGCGCATGAGCGGTTCGGGGAGTTGCGCGACCATCAAGACCGCATCGACCTGCGCTTCGGCCAGGAGCGGAGCGGCGACGTACGCGGCGCGCGGCAGCGTCTCGAAGAGCCGCTCTTCGTAGGGTGCGTTGCGCCACGGGCCGCGGCGTCCGAAAACCGTCGCGTGATAGTCCCAGGCGCAGAGCTGGCGTTCGTTCCACGCAAAATGATCGCGGACGCAGGTGCGCCGGCAGATCGCGCATTGGACGAGCGGTTCGGGCGGATGCGCGATGCCGTCGAGGACGTCTTCGGGGACGTCTTCGGGATTGAGCAGCATCTCGTCGTTGAGGCGATCCGGCGCATCGGCGCTCCAGCCCGAACGCACGAGCACCTCGAGATCGCGCAGCGAACCGACGAACGAGCGCTCGTCTTCGGCCGGAAACGTCTGATCGACCCAGCCCGCGAGATTGTCGGCGGCGACGTTGACGCGCTGCCAATTCTCACCGAGCGTCACGCCGATCGGCGTCCACGCCAGGGGGACGAGCCAGGCTGCGATCTGTTTGTTTTCGGCACGCAACGACGAAACGAACGCCAAGGTGCCAGTGTTACCGCCGATGATGTAAGCGCGTCCCGGTGCGGGGTTCGATTTCGGGCCGATCGGCTTCGGGCTGCGGTCCACGCGGACTACTTACGGTCCCGCCCGACCCCTGCCTGCGACGCGGTTACTTACATCTTACATTTGACGAACTTGCCCTTCGCGTCTCGGCAGCGCGTGACTTTCGGTTTGGGTTTCATCGTCGTACACTTCACGAACTTACCCTTCGCGTCGCGGCAGCGTGT
>DHWK01000073.1:1713-6728 GCA_002413145.1 bacterium UBP12_UBA5184 | reverse complement strand
ACGTGGGGCTTGCGCCATCCGCTAATCGGCGCACCGATGGCCGGCGTCGCGTTCGGCGAATTGGCGAACGCGGTGACGCGCGCCGGCGGTCTCGGGATGATCGGCGTCGGCTCGACCGACAAGGTCGAGTGGGTCGCGGAACAAGCGCGGGTTGCGGGCGCCGGCGGAACGCGTTTTGGGATCGGGCTCATGGTCTGGGCGCTCGAACGGCGGCCGGAGTTATTGGATGCGGCGCTGGCGGCGAAGCCGTTTGCGATCTCGCTCTCGTTTGGCGATGTGGCGCCGTACGTCGCGCGCTTGCGCTCGGCGGGCGTTGTGCTCGCGACGCAGGTCAACACGCGCGAGGATGCGCGCGCGGCGGAGCGGGCCGGCGTCGATCTCATCGTGGTGCAAGGGACCGAAGCCGGCGGGCATACGGATCAGATTGCGACACTGCCGCTCTTGCAGATCGTGTTGGAAGCGGTGCGGACGCCGGTGGTGGCGGCCGGCGGGGTCGCGTCGGCGCGCGGTTTGGCGGCGGCATTGGCGGCCGGGGCGCACGGTGCGTGGATCGGGACGGCGCTGCTGGCCTCACCCGAAGCCCACAACACGCCGGCGGCGCGCGCGCGCGTGATCGCGGCGCGCGAGAACGAGACGGTGCACACGCACCTGTTCGACCGGTTCATGCACGCGCCGTGGCCCGATCGATATCCGGGCCGCGCGCTCGCGAACGAATACACAAAGCGCTGGCACGGACACGAGGACGAGGCGCTGGCGGATGCCGCCGTCGTCGACGAGTTTGCGGCGGCGCGCGCCGCCGGTGATTTCGACAAGGCGTACATCTATGCGGGTCAAGCGGTCGGGTTGCTCGAACGCGAGCGCGCCGTCGCCGAGGTGATCGCCGATATCGGGGACGGCGCGGAAGCGCTGCTGCGCGAGCGTTCCAAACAGCTACTCGGTTGATTGAGCGCTGAGGTTGGGGGGCCGGGCGCGGATGCGCGAGCTACGCGCGGGCGGTGCGGCTCTCCACCAACGCGGTCAAGGAAGGCAAATTGCGCGCTTCCCCTGCGGTTCGCTCGCGGGCAGTTGTTTAGAATAATTCGTTCAGATCGATCTGCAGCGGCTCAGTGGCACCGGGCAACGCGTCGCGCGGGATGGCGAGCAGCGGCGACCCTTCCCATGGCACGTGAAGCCTATCGGCGCCGCTCACCTCGACGAGTCGTCGTTCCGGATCGATCATGACGGCGCGAGTGACTCCGTTGCGGACATAGATCTCGATCTTCCGGCGCACGAGCAAGAGACGATCGCTTGCGGAAACCAGCTCGAACGCAAGGGTCGGACAGACGCGAGCGAATTTGTTGCGCGGCTGTCCGCGGAGCGCAGCGAAGCGCTCGGCATCGAGCCAGGCCGCGTCGGGTGCGAACAGCGCGCCGTCGGGCAACGTGAAACCGGTTGAGGGGCTGAAAACTTCACCGCCGCCACCTGCCCGGGCGTTCCAAATCCCAAGCTGAAGCAGAAGCCGCGCTTCACGGCTTCCACCATACCAAGATGCCGGCGGACTCACGATGAGCTGTCCGTCGGGCATCCGTTCGAATTCGTATTCTGGGTTGCGCCGGCAGAGTTCCGCGATCTCGTCGTCTGAATAGCGATGCAGAAGATCCAGCCCCATTGCCATGCCATAGTTTACCACGAGTCCTCCTCCGTGCCTATGTCACGCGCAGCGCCGCCCATGTCAACCCCGCGGAACCCGCGCGACGGCAAACGCCCGCTGGGCCTAATTGCAAGTCAAGGCGGTTTAGGCGTGCACGAAGACGTGGCCGCGCTTCCACGAGCGGCGCGCGCGCCGGATGCCGGCGAGCCGACGGTACTTCGTTTTTGGTTTTTCATGAGAATAACCCAAGGCATTGGGTTAGTGTGGCCGGCGCAACCCCTTGGCGCCGCCGGCCTGCGGCATCGCCAAGCCTCACGCACGCGTCCCCGTCCAAGCACGGTTTGCCACAGTACTCAGACCGATTGCCGCTTCTTCCCAACGCCGTCGGGCTTCAGTGACAAATTCAGCGTCACCGACTCGACTGTAACTTTCGGCGCGATCCGGCCACGTTCACCTCGCTTGAGCTGGACGAGACCATAAGCTTCCATCGTCTTCAGTGTTCGAGATAGATTTGGCTTTGCACGGTGGGTCAAACTCGCCAGCTTTTCGAGAGACTCCGGAGCACTTTCGGCAATCACTCCTAGTAACTCGCGATTCTTCGCCGATAGCACCTTCGCGAATGATTCCGTCGATGTGAACCAGATTTTCGGCTCATCCGCTCCGACCCGAAGACTTCCGCGTGCTATCGCGAGCGTACGCGCTTTCATCTCTTTGTAGCTAGCAATACCCACTTTAAGCGTCTTCATGCAGCCCTCTCTTTTTCAGCACAGCGTCCACTTCCGTCCAAAAGGCCTCGAGCAAGCTGACGGCATCCAAATAGCTGTACGGAAAAGCCTTCTCAAACCGATGCTTGTGATCTTGAGGCTCTCCTCTTCTCGTTCTTGCAGCCGAATGCGCATTATCAAAGCCGACAAGCCTCTCGCCCCGAGGTCCGTGCAATGTCAAAGAATAGTCCAGACCATGCGGCTTAGCCGGGCTGGCCGGCACGCGTTTCACGATGAACTTGATCCAGTAGTTGCCGCTCTCATCCAGAACGAGGACGTAGCCATCCAAGTCGAGCAGCGCCTCCAATCCGCCATCGGCTTGACCCGACATGACGCCTCCATCTAAGTTATCACAGTAAGATAACCTAATCAAGTTCTGCAACACTTTTTGCCCGCTTGGGCCCGTTTAGCCGACCTTTTTCGCGCGGGGCCGCCGTTCATGAAGCCGGCGCGTTCGAGACGCGCCTTACTATCACGCGGATCGCCGGGGCCGGCAAGGCCTTCGGTCGGGAAGTTTGTGTTGGGGAAGACGCCAGAATTGCAATCGCGGAGCGGGATGAGTCGAGCTAGGTGGCGGAGGCGACGAGCGGATCGGTGGGATGCGCGAACGCGGCTTCAACTTCTTCTCGCGTGCAGGCTATCGCTCTTTGGCGAGACCTAGCTCGTCCCAGATCCAAGAAAGATCGGGAACCGAGTTGCCACCAACGGCGGGTCGCGTTTCGATATCCTTGAGGAGCGCGATGAGTTTCGGTCGCATCGTTTTCAGTTGCGCAGCGTGACGCGGCGTGCGGCCGCCGAGAAGCGGCACCGGCTTGTCCACCCAGTCGCGGTAATATCGTGCGTTGAATTCATCGAGCAGCCGTTTCTGCTCATCGGGGCCTAGCGATGCCGACGCTGGGCCGCCAGCGTGTCGTGCGCCGCTCGTGAGCGTCTTTTTGATATCGTGAATCTCGGTAAGTCGATAGCGCATGAGTGAGCCTGCGCTAGCCGCAAGGATGCGTTGCAGCCGCGCGGCGCGCTTATCGGACATCACCGTCGCGACGAGCTTTCCTCGTTTGAGAGTCAAGCTTCCCAATATGCGGCGGGAAACGTCGCCTCCGCCCAGGGAGAATCCGGTCCCAGGCGCATCGAGCCATTCGAAGCTGCCGTCGTCGGAGCGCGTAAAATTCGGATGCGATTCGAGCGCGGCGACGACCGCGGGTTCGTCGCTGATGTCGAAGTGAAGCTCCTGCACGCGCATGACATCGCCTTCGCTCGTAACCATTACAGGCAACGGCCGTGCGAACAACTGAAGCCAGGCATGGTGAATCCGCGGAGCGGTGCTCTTAAAGAATGCCGTCTCGTTCGACGCGGGATACCTGCGTGCGAACCGTCTTCGATCGCGGCGAAGTTCAGCCAGCAGTTCCCGGCCGTCGAGTTGCGAAAAGACGAGCGCGGCACCGTCCAATTCGGGCGTGCCGCGCGAGCCGTCGACCACACGTGTCGCAAGAAGCATGTGCTTCTGGGCAGAGTGCGTTGCGAGTTTTTCAGAAACCCAAACATCTTTGTCGTTCCAGAGGTCGCGCAGCGTCAGGCCCTTGTCGATCTCGACATCCCGAATTTCGTAGAGGCGCATCGCACTCGCGGCCATGCGGTCCAGATAACGGCTTTGCCCGGCGGTAAGACTGGCCGCGGGCATATCGCGGACGACGTCGATCAACGTATGTCCGTCTTCCGTAATGACGGCGTCGAACATGAACCAGCTGTTGAAGGCGATTTGCGTTTGCCCGTTCTCAAGCGCCGCTTCTAACGCTGCCTGCGGCGCGTTATCGAACGTCGAGCCGACGAATGCCTCGAACGCAACGGAGCGAGCGGCCCGAAACATGTCGCTATTGATCAACGCCATGAGCATATCCAAGAGGCGTTTTCGTTCATCGCGACCGTACGCCGGCAGCTCGGTCATCACGTCGCCGCAGCAACGCTTGAACTTCTTTCCGCTACCGCATGGACAGGGATCATTCCGGCCAGGAGAGAGTGACATGACCGACCTTGCCTAGTCGCTTGGGCCGCTCGGCTGCATGGCACGCCCAAACGCTTCTTCGATCGCGTTTAGGCCTTCGATAATCCGCTCCGGCGTCGTTCGAGGGGCCAGCTTGTAACGGTCGAGCCCATCGGAGCGACCGCTGACTTCGGCGACGCGGCGCAGAATCGCGAACAACTCATCGCTGCGCACGGCGGTGGATGGTTATTCGCTCGCCGCTTCGCGTACGTGCCTTCTGAGCAATTCGTCGCGCTCGTGCTTGCTAACGAAAGCGCGGAACGAAATCACGGAGCGCATGACCTGGGCGCGCTCCGAGCGCTCGGTCATGAAACGCCGAGCCGCCGCTGGGCCTGCCGCAATCGCCTCGTCCCAAAAGCGCAGGTATGGGCTGTCGCCGTTTTGTTTCCGCAGTCGATCAAGGTCGGAGCGAAAATGTGGCAGTGTCTCGGTCGTGACCCGCGGAGCGGCGAGTTTTCCGAGCTCGGTCGCCAGGAAGTCGTGCTCCGCCGGGAGGTGACTTTTCATCGCTCCAAGGTTCGCGGTTTGGGCCGACGGCCGCCTTTCGCGCACCCGGCCGCGCCCAGTCTCCTAGCTCAGGCAG
>DHWK01000073.1:1455-1668 GCA_002413145.1 bacterium UBP12_UBA5184 | reverse complement strand
ATGGGCTCGAGGATGGCAATTGCCGAGCGGCTCGGGTCGAGCCAGGTGGCGGAGCCGACGAGCGGATCGGTGAGGTGGGTGAACGCCGCGTCGACTTCTTCTCGCGTGCAGGCTTGAGTGCTGCCCGCCGCGCGCAGGGCCGCGTCGACCAAGAGCATCGCAGCGTCGACGGTGAGGCGGGGCGCGTCGCCGCGATTGAGGCGGGGGGGGGGG
>DHWK01000073.1:474-1223 GCA_002413145.1 bacterium UBP12_UBA5184 | reverse complement strand
GCATTGGGCAAGGCAGCCTTCCCGTTGCACGAGCGCGGCGAGGGTCGCGACCCGTTTCACGCGGCCGTGGCGGCGTTCCCAGACCAGATCGGCGACTTTCTCCATCGCGAAGCCGGGCTCGTCGAACACCGTGCGGATCTCGAGCGCGTTGGCCCCGATGTGCAAGAGCGTCGCGAGGTCGGCAACCGTGAACGCCGTGACCTTGTGGGTCTTCAACTCGTTGACGAGTTCGATTTCATTCTCGAAGTCGGGGCCGAGTAGGACCGCAAAATCGGCGTCGAAGGCCGGCACGAATTTCGCGGCTTCGGCGACGTCGGGCCGGACGACCACGCCGCCATTCCCGCGGAGTTCCACGGGAGCGTCGCCGAGCGGGTTGACCCCGGCGTTGGCGGATTGGCCAGTGCCGGCGACTCCGTCGCGGTGGGACGGCGGGCGGTTGGGGGCGCTCTTGCATTCCAGCATCACCCGGTAGGCGAGCGGGCCGAGGATCGCGTCGGCGATGCCGTCGGGGTTGGCGTGGCCGCCGAGGTGCTGCGTGCGGAATTCGAGGTGCGCGAACGCGTCGCAGCAGGCGATCTCGAACGTGGCCGGGTCGTCGCCGGTCGAGGTCGAGACGAGGCGTTCGACGAGCGCGGCGACGGCGGCGTCGGGCGCCGGCGCGGGGAACGGGACGAGGTCGGGCCAGTCGTCGGGCGGTTCGTTGATCCGGAACCGGCGTTCGGCGTCTTGGACGATCTGCGGCTTGCGGC
>DHWK01000073.1:0-376 GCA_002413145.1 bacterium UBP12_UBA5184 | reverse complement strand
GTATTCGATCAGGGCCGAATAGATATACTTTTTGGTGGTCGTCGGCGGGACGAGTTTGCGCGCGAGCGCTTCGGTGAGAATCTGGTCGGCGGTGCGCGCTTTCCCGTCCTCGAGGATCGCGATCGTCGCGGTGATGACGTGGCCGCGCGTCGCGGAGTCGAGCGATTCGAGGCGGGGGACAGCGAGGAACGGGCGCGGGGCGTCGGGGAGGCGCTGCTCGTCGATGCGCTTCAGTTCCGCAGCGAAGACGTCGCCGTAGTTTGCGATGTGCGTGGCGAAGAAGCGCGCCAGCATCGGCAGTGGATCCATGGAAAAGTCGTCCCACGGGACCGGAGTGACGACCGAGAGGTCATAGTCGACGCGCAGACTGTAGGGG
>DHWK01000061.1:24003-25152 GCA_002413145.1 bacterium UBP12_UBA5184 | reverse complement strand
CCCATAGGCGGTGTAGGATGTGACGTACTCGATCGGCGCGCTCGGAGTGCCGCCCGCTTTTCCGCTGCCGTTCGCGCTACCGTCGGCGAGAGAGGTGGCTCCAGCGGCGAGGACCCCTGAAACGCAGGCCGGCGCCTCGACCGGGGGGCCGCTCGAATTGCCGGCGGCGGCGACGACGACGACGTTGGCGGCGATCGCGTTAGCGAGCGCTGCGCCCTCAGTCGGATCGTTATCTTGACCGTTGCTGCATTGACCGCCGCCGAGGCTCATGCTGATCACGTTGGCGCCGTGGGCGACCGCGTCATCGATAGCTGAGGCGAGATCGACCGTCGAGGCGCCGCATTGCCGACCGCCGGAGCCGCTCAGGCAGCCGTCGTCGGGCGTCGGAAATATGCGATACGCCATCAGGCTTACGTTGCCGCCTGCCCCGGTGAAGCCGAACGAGTTATTGGTCGCGGCGGCTGCGATTCCGCTGACGTCGGTGCCGTGACCGTCCGGATCGGTTGTGAAATTCGAAGTCGATTGCGCACCTACGGAATTGGTGATGTAGCATCTCTGGTAAACGATCTTCGAGTTCAATTCGGGGTGGCCGGTATCTTGGCCGGTATCGATGACGGCGATCTTGATCGCCGCCGAGCCCAACGCGTTCGCGTTAACGATGCCGCTTCCGTTCCCGGACTGGCTGTAAGCGAATGCGGACTCGAGCTTGATCGCGTGCATACCCCATTGGCCGGGGAGGGAGGCGTTTTCCTCATAGGGCCCGACGTGATACGTCGCTCCGAATCCATTGAAATACGGATCGTTCGGGAAATACGGTTGTGTCACCGCCGAGCGGAAACGGCGTGCACCGGTAGCGGCGACGCTGCGCACCCCAGGCTGCGCTCGCAAGAGCGCTTCGACGCTCGCTCGTTGAGACGCCGGGACCCGGAGAACGCGCGTGACCAACCCGGTATGCGCGAAATCGAATTCGCGAACGAGGTTCGCGCCGAGCGTTCGTTCGCGCGCGGTGAGCGTCGAACGCGCGCGGTTGAAGGTGGCCCGGTCATAGGTCGCCGCGATCAGACCGGCGTCGGCGTCCTGCGTCTGGCGGGGATGATGGGCGACGGCGCGCCGCAGGGCGTCCGTTTCGCCGGCCGGCGCACGCGCGAA
>DHWK01000061.1:23629-23888 GCA_002413145.1 bacterium UBP12_UBA5184 | reverse complement strand
TCGAAGTATTGGCATTGGCGACCGTCCCCGCCGTCAGGTTCCAAAATGCCCCACCGCCGTTGCCCGGCTTCGCGCCGCTCGAACCGTACGGAATAACAGTCGAGCCGTCAGATGCGAGCACGCCGCTGCTCTGAAAGAGATTCCCCGTCGGAGCACTGACCGAGACGACGCCGTTGCAATTGCCGTTCGGCGTCGCCGTATACGCACCACCGGTCGGCTTCCAATTTTGGAGCGCGTAGACGAAGGCGGTGGTCGCCGT
>DHWK01000061.1:19979-23446 GCA_002413145.1 bacterium UBP12_UBA5184 | reverse complement strand
AGCGACGGCGCGTTGTAGTTCAAGCTCGCGTCGTCGTAGGCTTGCGTTGCGGCGGCAAATACCGAGAAATACGGCGCCGACGGGCCGTAGCTGAAAAGGTTAGTCGCCTCACCGGTCTGGCCGCCGTTGCCGCTGACCGGATTGGATACCGTCGGCGCCTTGTTGGTCGGGTTGTATTGCCAGCTGAAGAAGTCGCCGGGGAAATTCGCGCCGGCGATCCCAGCCGACGCGTTGCCGGCGCCGCTCGGACTGAAAGAGGACGCCATGCCTTGCCCGCACGGTCGGACCGAAGCCGCCAAAAGGGGGTTCGTGGCCCCGGCGTAGGCCTCGCCCGTCAGCACTTCACCGGCGTAATGCTGCGCGGACTGGCCGCTGGTCGGGGTGAGTTGCGCGTACACCCCGCTACGGGTCGAGTTGTTTTGCAGATCGTTCGTGTCGTTGCTGCCCGACGGCGTCAACGAGTTGCCGTATTCGTCCGGACCACTCACCGCGCAACCCGAGCTTGCCGTTCCGATCAAGTTGGCGCGAACGTCCTGCGCGACGTTGAAGCCGAAACCGCTGATCGCGATCCCATTGCCGTTGCCCGCGCCGACGTAGGAAGCAATAAAGATCGAACCGGCGCCGAAGTTGATCTGCAGCTTCGCGTTCCCGATATTGCCGAAGTTGCTGCCGGCCCCGTCGTGCACCGTTCCGGTTGAAGACGTAGCGGGGAAGATGACGCTACCGACGATGCCCTCGAAGGTGGTGATCGTCAGCGACGTGTTGCCGCTCGGAGTCTGTCCGGGGAGGGTCAAACCGGCGCCGAGCAAGTTCGCCGAAGCAGGTCCGCCGGCTGAGGCGTTGCTCGGCGGCGCCGTGTCGAGCAGATCGATTTCGAACTGTGCCGTCTGACCGGCCGCCGGTGCATAGCTCGGGAACGTTATCGTACAGACCCGCGGCGACGCGTTGTTGCAGACCGACGACGCGACGTAATACAGGATCTGCTGGTTTTCGCCCGCGCCTGCGCCAGGCACGCGCGTCTGCGCGTTCCCGACGGCGCTGCCGGCGCAATTCGGCGCCGCTCCACCCGTGCAGCGTTCGGCCGCCTCGAGACCTTGGACGGCCGGTGAGATGAACTTCACGCCGCGATACTTCGGCGACGTCTCACCGGCATCGATCTTGGCCGGAATCGTAAGGGTTAATGTAACGTTCATCGGTCCGCGCGCCGTAACGTTCGACGACGTCGATGCAGTTGGGGGCGCCGGGAGCGAACCCCCGCCGTGACACGCGCTCACAATCAGGGCGACGATCGGCAAAGATACCAACCGCGCCGCGCGAGAGACGCGCAGGAATGTATGAAGTCGGGAGATTTTAATAGCGCTCACGTGGCCTGATGAGGAATCTTTGACGATTCATAACCGTATCCTACCGGCGAGCGTACCTAGCAAGCACAAAGTCCCGATCTGTGACCTGTGAAAATTTCATCCCGGGTCTCCGCTCAAGTCCGCTGTAGCTCCAAAGTCTTGATTTATCTCATCGAGGCGGAATCGGCCGAGCGCATGGAAAAACGTCGATGAAATAACGCTTCCTTTTTTTGAGAGGCCGGATGCCCCGCGCAACCCTCGTCGTCATCGTACTCATACTGCTGGGAACTTTCTATCTGGCGCTTGGGCATCGAAGCGCCCCGCCTTCGAATGGACACCTACCCGACCCCGTTCTCTCGGACGTCCTCACGCCGCAAAATGCGGATCGAATCTTTCACGAGGTGCGTGACGGCCGTCTGCGGCTAGACCAGCGGCTCTTATTTGCGCGCGCGATGGCGCGCGTCGGCTTCAGCCCGACGGCCTTCGCCGGGAAGACCGTCGGCGGGGTTATCGCCGAACAGCGCGCGCGCGAAAAAGCCAAGGCCGGCCCGGCGCGCGGGCGCAAGCAATCGCGCTCATAGCTGCAGCCCAACGCATCGAAATGCGGCGACCGCAGACGACTCGGCATAAACGATCAGGCGCCCGGTGCGGCCGGGACAGACCGGCTCGTAAACGACACTCTTTGACTTCCAAGGTACGATCAAGGCGCGACTTTGGAGCGCCAGATCGGGAAGCCTATACGGACCGAAGATGATGACTTGCGGCAAGCGCTGCCAGGTGAGCGCACCGGCCATAACGCCGCTCTTACCTGGACTGACTGCGTCCGACGCGAGCTGCACTTCGGGGACGAATTCGCGGCTGTACATGACCGCACCGCTGCCGACGCTGGAGCGGATCCAGCGGCCGAGTCCTTCGACGTAGGCGGCGTACCGATCGAAGCCTCGCGCGGCCTCGAACGCATTTACGGCGGTCAGCGCTAACAGCGCGACCGCAATCAGCGCGACGATCGGTCGGCGAACGACATCCTTGAACGAAAAACCGTACGATGCTATCGCCATCGCCAGAGCCGGCGTCGACGGCAACAGATAGTGCTCCGAAAACCGCGGCGGGATCGCGAATCCGGCGAGGGCGCAGGCCGACCACACCAAGGCGAAGCGCGAGACGTCGCTCGTAGGCCGTCGAACGACGAGCAGGAGAAGCGCCAGCATCGTTAGCACGCCGGGCCCCAGACCCGAGGAGAGGAGGCTCTGACTGAGTCGAAGTACGCTGACGCCGCTACCGCGCACGTATTGCGCCCACATGGCCATGAATTCACCGAAGATCTGCGGCCCGAAAGCAACGTACAGCCCGAGCACGTAGACGGTCGCGACGGCGACGAAGCCGATGCACAGCCGCAACCACCGTTCGGAAGGACGTTGCATCAGGATGGGAATGCACGTCAGCGTCGCCGGAAACCAGAACGTGGTCGCGAGCGCGAGGGCAGCCATGGCAAAAACGTATCGCCCGAAGAAACTGAGACAAACGGCGAGCACGATGAAAAAGACGCTATAATGCTGGGCGTAGTCAAACTGCGGAAACGCCAAGCTGAAAACCACGGCGAACAAGAACGTTCCGAACGCCCACGCCGCAACTCCGGCTTTCCGTAACGCCACGGCGAAGAGAGCGATCGAGCCGGCGTTGATCGCCGCCTCGACCCAGGTGTGAAGAAAGTAGTTCGATCCGAACCAGGCTTGCCAAACTGCGTTGACGAGGTAGATGCTGGGCAGCTTCAGATCGATAAGGTCGCCGCTATACAGTTTCCCACCATGGAGCAGCGACCGTCCGACGTACTCAAAGAAGGCCGGATCGTTGATCGGAAAACGTGGAACCTTAAAGACCGAAACCAAGACGGCCAGAGCAGCCAGACCGAGATAAGCGTAATCGCTTTTCTGCAGCGCAGAGCGTCGGCGCACCGCGTCTCTTAGAGCCACGTCGGTTGGACTTCGCGCGCCGAAGACGATCTCCGCGCTCCTGGCCGCCATTCTCGTCGTCCCCGTTGAGCTCGTTCCCGACGAATTCGCGTGATTCGTCGGCGCGCGCAACGCGAGAGAGAGGTTAGCGCTATCGGCGGGACCATTGGCGGGC
>DHWK01000061.1:16748-19795 GCA_002413145.1 bacterium UBP12_UBA5184 | reverse complement strand
CGGTGACGGCGACGGGCTCGGCGTCGCCCCCGGATTGATCACGCCGGTGTTGGTGAACGTCACTTGGAAGGGGTTAAACCCGTCGGTGAAGGTCACCGTGCAGGTCAAGCCCGGCGTTTGCGACGCTTGGCCGACAAAGACCCACGACGCACCACCAGTCCCGACGCCGAAGAGAGGACCCGTCGGGCCGCTGAGTTGGCTAACGACGCCGGCGCAGTTGACCGAACCGAAGTTGTTGCTATAAGCACCGCTAGTCGGCACGAAGGCTTGAAGCGCATAGACCGTCGCATTGCTGCCAGTGCCTTGCATGTCCACGATCGGGATCCGCGAGCCGCCGCCGGCCGCCTGAGTAAAGTTCAGGCCGCCCTCGGCAAACGGCGTCGTGCAAGGCACCGGTGTGCATCCCGGCCCAGGCACGAAACCGCCGACTTGGCCCCACAACGGAACGAAGCGGAGTGTCGCCTGCGCATCGGGCAGATAGTGGCCGTTCGAGGTACCGTAGGCGCCGGAACCGCACGGTGCCACCGCACCGGCGACGCAGTTGGTTCCGCCCAAGAAGTCATAGCCGATGTAGTCACGTGTGAAGCCGAAGATGTCCGCCCGGTACGGACTAGTAACGATGCCTTGGGCCGGATCGCCATTGCCGGTGTCTCCGCTGGTTCCATTCCAGACCGAGGGCTGCGGCACAGTGCCCGGCTTCTCATATTGGAAGAACAGAGTGTCACCCGGAAAGTTGACCGGCGCGATACCAAAGTTCGAGCCGATAAACGGGCTCGTACCGCCCGTATATCCCAAAAGACACGGCGTATACAGGAAGGTCGTGAGACCTATCGTTCCGGCTGTGAGACTATCCCTGAATTCACCGGCGGCCACCTCGGCCGCATCCGTGGGAGCGTTCCCCGAGTTCAGGAATCCCGCACTACCTGTGGTCGAACTGATAACTGCGCCATTGTCCTCGTGGTAGAGTCCGCCGCCGCCTACGTTGCCGGTGACTTGATCGTATCCCGGCGAGGGTGAGGGCGCTTCGTCGGCCGACGGCGTCAGCGCGTTGGCGTATTCGTTTCCGTTGTCTTGGACACAGCTGCCGCTCGAAGTAATGTCGTTGACCGCCGCATCGAAGCCGAGCGAGACCGCGGGACCCGAGATCGGGCTGCCGGGACCTGGACCGGGTTCGGAAGCATTAAATATCCCGACCGCCGGGTTGCCAACCTGCGCGACGAAGCCTTCGATCTGATGCAGCTGCACCGACTGCTGATTGACCGGCAGCGGAATCGCCAATTCCGGATTGCTCAGGGCCGCGCCGAGTATACACGCGCCGCTCCCACCGGAGAGATGACACTGGCCGACGGTGCCGCCGGTGGTCCCACCAGTAAATGACATCGTTTTCCGGCTGCTGGCTAAGGCAGGAAGCGTAATGCTGTGGGGGTTGCCGGCAGTGGTGCCTTGCGGGATCACGCCACCGACGCCGCCCGCGCTGCTCCCCGAGGGCTTGGTGTCATACAGGTCGAGTTCGAATTGCGTGCCGGCCGACGCCCCTGCCGGGAAATTGACCGTGCACGAAAACGTCGTGTTGGGCGCATAGCTCGGGCACAAGGTCTGCCATAGCGCCTCCAGATTAGGGCGGATGCTCAGGGGGAGCCATTCGGCAAGAGGGGGAGGGACCCTGGTGCTATGGTACGAGGTGCGCTTGCGGGCAATCGGCCAGCGGCGTCGGAAGCGGCCCCGAGAACCCCGAGAGCACGAGCGTCGCGAGATTCGCGGCCCCGGCGTCGTTTGGATGCGGACCGCCGGCGTCGAGGTTCGCCGGGTTGTACGTGTTCGGGTCGCAGCGCAGGTCCAGGATTGTCGCGTTGGTGAGTTTCTCCAGCGGGTTAAGCACCTGAACGTCCACGGCGTTCACGATCGCCTGGAGCAGTTCGCGCACTGCTTGCGGCTGCGATGCCATGAATCCCATCGCGGCCCAGTTTGGGCTATTGTAGAAAACGACCCTTGCGCCGGGGGCTTTCTTCCGGGCGGCGGCGATAATGTCGTACACACCGCTCCGATAGTTCGCAACGGCGGTCGCCACGGGGACGCCCGTAAGCGCGTCCCGGATGAGTTCGTTGAACGTCCCGAGCGTAATGTACTGCGCGTTTGCGGGCATTTGATCGACCTCGGCCCGCACGCCGTCAGTGAACCCGTTGCCTTCAAACGGCACCACGCCATAATCGTAGAGGGTCAGGCTGGGCTCATGCACGACGAGTTGCACGGGCCAGGCTTTGCCGCCGATGCAATGCACGTCGTTGTAAGTGCAGGGGACGGTCGTGCCGGTTCCGTTGCCGTCGCTCGCTCCCAAGAAAACGTAGTTGCCGGAGGGTGAAAGCGGATGGCAAGTTCCAAGCGCGAGTAGGGCGATAAAGAAAAGCATTCTCATATTAGCGATAACTCCCGACGGAGAGAATCACGGTCTGGCCCGACGATGCTGCCGAGCAATTTGTCGTCGTCGTCGTAGTGAACCCGTGCGCCGCTCCCGCTCCGTCCGGAACGCTCGCCGTAACATTCGTAAGCGTCGGTACGAGGATTGCGCCCGTCGAATCCTGCGCCGAACACGTTGCAAACCCTCCTGCCACCGAGGCTATCGTAGCGCTCGCCGAGTTGCTCGTAGCGGCGCTGGCGAAGTGCGATTGCCCGCCCAATAATCCTTGAGAGGGGAAAGCAACCGATTAAACATCGGCTGTTTTCTTTTGGAGCGTTTCATGGAAGTATTCGTCGCAAACCCGTCCCTCTCGCATCGGGACTTCAACTATCGCGTTCCGGAGCGTCAGCCCGCCGGTATAGGTGGCCGTCAGGCCCGCAGGAAGCGCCGTCGCCACGGCCATGACTTGCGGCGTCGTCCCGACTTCGGGCGCGGGGACGTCTTTGTCGGGGCCGACGACTTCGAACAACTCGGCCGCGTAGCGGCGCGTGATGCGTTCGAGTTCGCGCGGCGAGAGCGTCGTCGGATCGCAGGTGACGCCGCCTTTCCCACCGCCGAAGGGAAGGTCGACGACGGCGCACTTCCAGGTCAT
>DHWK01000061.1:16040-16689 GCA_002413145.1 bacterium UBP12_UBA5184 | reverse complement strand
TGGTAGCGGATGCCGCCCTTCGCGGGGCCGCGCGCGAAGTTGTACTGGACGCGATAGCCGGTGTAGACCTCGAGTTCGCCGTTGTCGCGCTGAAAGGGGATCGAGAAGATGATCTGGCGCGACGGGTGCGTCAGGAGCCGGCGCATCCCAGGATCGAGGTCGAGCAGCGACGCCGCTTCATTAAAGTAGGCGATCGCATCTCCGAAGACCGAGACTTCGCGGGCAGCGGTCAGCATGGCGTCATTAGTGCTATCGGCCGGCGGCCTCAACCTCTCGAGCGATGGGGACTGCGACGGCGAGCGCGGCCCGAACCCGATCGCGTGCGACCGCCAGTTTTGCCGGGTCGACGCCGGTTTCGCAGCCGCAAGCGGTAATGAAACCGTTGAGTTTTTCGAGATCGAGGTTGCCCGGAGCGCCCGGAGCCCAAGGACAGCCACCGAGTCCGGCGAGCGCCCCTTCGAAGGAACGGACGCCCCCTTCGAGTCCGGCATAGACGTTGGCCAGCGCGTAACCGTGCGCGTCGTGTAAGTGCAGCGACAGCGGAATCCCCGTCGCATCGCGGACCGCCGCGACACTCTTGGCAACGGTGCGCGGATCGGCGAAACCGACGGTGTCCGCCAAGGTCACCCCGTTGACGCCGCCGGCGGCG
>DHWK01000061.1:0-15981 GCA_002413145.1 bacterium UBP12_UBA5184 | reverse complement strand
GTCGTCGCGCTCGACGCGCTCGTCTTGGGGCCAGGGCGAGACGAACGCGCAGGCGAGCGCCCCGCGCAGCGCGATCCCTTGGCGTTTGGCGAGCGCGGCGACACCATCGAAGTTTTCGAGCGTCTCCTCGATCGTGCGATTGTTGTTGGCCAGGGCGTGACGCGGACTCGCCGAGGTCGCGAAGATCGCATCCCACGTCCCTGGTTTGAAACCACCGGCAGCGAAGGCGGCGACGGCGCGTTCGACGCCGCGAACGTTCATCGTCAAGACCGAATAGCGCGGGCCGCGCGGCAAGATCGGAACCAATTCGTCGGCGTCGGCGAGTTGCGGCACCCAGCGCGGGTGGACGAACGACGTGATCTCGACGTGCTCGACGCCGGCGACGTGTAACGCTGCGGCGACGCCGACTTTGTCGGCGGTCGCAACGAACGACGGTTCGTCCTGAAAACCGTCGCGTGCGCTCACGTCAACGAGCGTAACGCGATTGTTCATCGGTTGATTTCCTCCAGCAAACCCAACTCGCGCAGCACGGCCTCGCGGTCGCGGTCGATTTTGCCGGCGGCGCGTCCCATCTGCGACGGATGTTCGCGGAAGCGCGGCATCGGACCGTAGGTCGCGACGGGGGTGTCATCGTCGTCCGGCACGCTCGCTATCGCGCCGCGCGCGCGAAAGTGGGGATCGGCGACGATGTCGGCGATCGACATCGCCGGCCCAGCCGGGACTTCGGCCGCCGCCAGCGCGCTCATCGCGTCGGGGAGGTCGACCGTGCGCGTCCACTGCTCGATGTGCTCGTCGAGTTCTGCGATGTTGAGCATCCGCGCTTGATTCGACGCGAATTTCGGATCGTCGGCGAGCTGCGGCTTCCCCATCGTCGCGCTCAAGCGCCGGAAGATTGTCTGACTGTTTCCCCCGATCGCAAGCCAGTGTCCGTCGCGCGTCGGATAGACGCCGCTCGGAGCGGCCCGCAGATAACGGTTGCCCATCCGGCGCGCGATCTTGCCGGCGTGCGCGTATTCGGGCAACGTCGCTTCGAGCAGCGCGAAGCAACTCTCGACCAGCGAGACGTCGATCGCGTCGCCGCCGCCGTCTCTGCCGCGCGCAACCAGCGCCCCGAGCACGCCGACGACGGCGTGCAGCCCTGCGAGTTCGTCGCCGATGCTGATGCCCAATCGCATCGGAGGGCCCTGGGGATCGCCCGAGATGTAACGCAGCCCGCCCATCGATTCGGCGATGTTCCCGTAGCCGGGCCGGCTCGCGTACGGCCCGTCTTGTCCGAAGCCGCTGATCGAAACGTAGATCAGCTCCGGTTTCACGGCGCGCAGGCTCGCCGCGCCGAGCCCTTTCTTTGCGAGCCATCCCGGCCGAAAATTCTCGAGCACGACGTCGCACGAGAGCGCGATCTTCTTCACCAGCGCGACGTCGGCCGGCACGCGCAGATCGAACGACAGCAAGCGTTTGTTGCGGTTGTGCGATTTGAACCACCACGAGGTCCCGTCGGGCGCGAGTTCGCCCCAGGTGCGCAGCTGATCGCCTTCGGGAGGTTCGATCTTGAAAACCTCGGCGCCCAAGTCGCCCAACAACCGCCCGGCGGCCGGCCCCGCCACCGAACTCCCCAGCTCGAGGACTCGTATCCCGTCGAGCGGCGCCTTCCCTATCATCCCGTTCCGTTCGATTCGACGCAAGGCGCGACCGTCTCGCATTACACGTTGAAGCGGAAGTTGACGACGTCCCCTTCCCGCATGACGTAGTCCTTGCCCTCGAGGCGCACGAGGCCGGCCGCCTTCAGCGCCTCCATCGAGCGGAGCCGCGCGTAATCGTCGTAAGCGACGATCTCGGCCCGAATGAAACCGCGCTCGATGTCGGAATGGATCTTGCCGGCGGCTTGCGGCGCCTTCGCGCCGCGCGCGACCGGCCAGGCGCGCACTTCCTTTTCGCCGGCGGTCAAGAACGTCATCAGACCCAGCAGATCGTACGCGTTAAGGACGAGCAGATCGAGGCCGCTGCTATCGATGCCGAGCTCGGTGCGAAACGTCGCCGCGTCATCCTCGCTCAAGCCGACGAGTTCGGCTTCGACCTTTCCGCAGATCGCGATCGCTCGGCTCTCTTCCCGCTGGGCGAGCGCGAAGACGGCCTGGGCCGACGGCCCGGGGGCGCCGATCTGCGCTTCGTCGATGTTCGCGACGTAGAGCAGCGGCTTCGCCGTAAGCAAGAACGCTTCTCGCGCGAGCGCGAGTTCTTCGGACTCGGCCGCGAAGCGCCGCGCCGGCCTCCCGGATTCGAGCGCCGCGCGCAGGCGGTCGGCCGCCTCAACGCGCGGGGCGAGCTTCGGATTGACGCGCGCCTCGCGACCGAGACGTTCGATCCGTTTGCTCAGCGACGCCAGATCGGCGAGCGCCATCTCGATGTCGACGATCTCCGCGTCGCGGACCGGATCGAGGCCGCCCTCGGCGTGCTCCCCGCCGTCTTCGTAGCAGCGCAGCACCATCGCCAGCGCGTCGCTCTCCCGGATGTGGCTCAGAAACGCGTTGCCCAAGCCGGCGCCGGTGCTCGCGCCTTGCGGCAGGCCGGCGATATCGACGAAGCGGGTCGTCGCGTGGACGATTTTGGTGGAATGCACGATTTCGGCCAGGACCCTCAACCTGAAGTCGGGCAACTGCACCTCGCCGACGTTGGGCTCGATCGTCGCGTACGCGTAATTCGCCGCAAGCGCCGTCGAGCGAGTCAAGGCGTTGAAGATGGTCGATTTCCCGACGTTGGGGAGCCCGACGATGCCGCAAGAGAGTGCCATAAGCGACGCCGCCGTTCGCGGCAGGCTGCTGATGGACCCCCGTCCACAAAGCCGCCGAAGATTTTTCGTCGGATCGAGGAGCGGACGAAGGAGCAATGCATTGCGCATCGTGACTGAGTTCGCGACGAAGAGCCGGCGGAAAAGAACGGCGGCGACTGGTGCGCGGGGTTCTTCAGCAACCTGCTAAGCAAGGATTCGTCCTGGACGCGTCGGATTTTGGCGTTATGCGGCAAATGAAGGTCGACAAGCTCGGGATCGACCTCCTGACTCACGACCCGGTCGTGATCCTCAAGGACCTCGACGGGAAGCGCTATCTTCCGATTTTGATCGGTCCTTTCGAAGCGACGGCGATCGCCCTCGCGCTGGAAGGGACGCAGGTCCCCCGCCCGCTTTCACACGACCTGATGCGCACGATGCTCGAGTCGATGCACGCCACCCTCGAACAGATCGTCATCTACGACATCAAGGACTCGACGTTCTTCGCCAAACTCGTCGTCCGCCAAAACGGCGACACCCAGGAGATCGATGCGCGCCCCTCCGACGGCATCGCGCTCGCGCTGCGCATGCAAGCGCCGATCTACGTCTCCGACAAGATCGTCCTCGAGGAAACCGTCACCGACAAGAAAGCCGAAGCCGAAGAAGTCCAACGCTTCAAGAAGTTCATCGAAGAGATGAAGCCTAGCGACTTCAAGGAGTGAGGTCTCAGGTGGTTAGTCCGCAGTCGCGGACGACTGCGAAGATCAGCGTGATCGTCACGCTGTACAATACCGCCGCCACGATCATCGACCTGGTCGACGACCTGCTCGCGCAAGCGCATCCCGATCATCCCGAGCAAGAGGCTTGGCTTCAGGTCGTCTTGATCGACGACTGTTCGCGCGACGCGACGGTCGGCATCCTCGAACTGGCGCTCGCGGCGCGGGGCAATCCGCGTCACGTTCATCTCCACAAGAACCAACAGAATCTCGGCTTGGCGCAAACGCTGAATCGCGCCTTGGATCTCTGCGCCACCGAATTCATCTTGACGTATCAGTCGGACTGCCGCTTCGGCTCGGCCACGTACGTCGCCGACATGCTCTCTCTCTTGGAGCGTCATCCCGATGCGGCGGCTATTACCGGCCAGCCCGCTACGCGCACGCCCATCCCCTTCGAAGAGAAGATCAATCTCGTCGAAAACATTCAAGACATTTTTCCGCCCCAAGAACTTCCCAACATTCGGGATTCGCAGGAACTCGTCTATACCGGCTTCGCGGAAGGGCGTTGCGACGGTTTCCGCCTGAAGGCCGTTCGCGAGGCCGGGTACTACGATACCAGCCTGCGTCTTTCCGGAGAAGACCAGGTGCTCTCCGGCCGTTTAAGGGAGCTTGGATACAACGTCTACCAGGCTCCGAAGCTCGTCTATTTGCTCTCGCTTTCGAGCGAGCAAAACTCGATCCGCCGGCTCCTGCTCAAGCAGCATCTATTCGGGAAGACCCATCCGTACATCTTGCTTCGCGCTCGCGAGACGTTCAGCGGCGTCATCGGGAAAAAGGCCGGCCGCAATCGGCGCATGCGGGTTTTCCTGCGGCTGTCGCAGGTTCTTTCGACGTGCGGTTACGGCGCCGCCTTGGCACTACTTCCGACGGCGTTGGCCTCGAGCGCACTCGCGATTCTCGCAAGCCTCATCGTGCTGAAAGCCCTGGTATTTCAGCGCCACCTCAGGCATATCAAAATGACGTTTTCGGAGCTCTCGTTGTTTGCCGCCCTGCAACCCGCGTTCGACGTCTGCTACACGCTCGGCTTGGCGCGGGGATTTCTCCATCTCCTGGGTCCCAACAGAGACAAGGCGATATAAAGCGCCGCGAACAACGGGCGACGGGTGGATCCCGAAAAGGTCGAGTGGGATGCGCTCGTCGTCGGCACCGGTATCGGAGGCGCGACGCTCGGCTATGCGCTGGCCGAAGCCGGACGCCGCGTTTTGTTCGTCGAGAAAGGGCTCGATCTCAGGCTGGGGGCCGGCGAGCGGATCGCCGGCCGCTTCGTAGAGGATACGCGCGGTTTCCGCTCGCGCTCGTCGGCCGAGCGAGAGCGCGATCTGGCGCGCGGCGGCCGCTCGGTGGCGGCGGTCGAACGCGCCGATGGCAGCGGACGACCGTCTTTCGTGCCTATGCTCGGAAGCGGGACCGGCGGTTCGGCGTCGCTCTACGGAATGATTTTGGACCGAATGTTCCCGATCGACTTCGTGCCGCGTACGGCATTCCACGATATAGGCGACTCTTCGCTGCCCGACGCATGGCCGATCTCGTACGAGGATCTGCGCCCGTGGTACGAGTGCGCCGAACGCCTGTACCGCATTCGCGGCTCCCCCGACCCGCTTCGTCCCGACCAAGAACAGCCGGCCCTCTTGCCTCCGCCGCCGCTCTCGTCCCAGAACGCTTACCTCTTCGAGGCGCTGTCGGCTCGCGGACTTCATCCGTATCGGGCCCATACCGCCTCCGAGCAGGTTCCCGGTTGTCAAACGTGCTCGGGCTATCTTTGTCCTTCCGATTGCAAGAACGACGCCACGCGTATTTGCTTGACCCCGGCTATCGAAAAATTCGGGGCGCACCTGCTCACCGAATGCGCCGCGACATTTCTGGAAGCCAACCGCACCGAGGTACGCCGCGTGATCTGCTCCTGGCGGGGGCGGCGAATCGAGTTGCGTGCAAAGACGGTCATCCTGGCGGCGGGTGCGCTAGCCACGCCGCTGCTGTTACTGAACTCGACGTCCGAGTATTGGCCCAACGGTCTGGCAAACGATTCCGATCTCGTCGGCAGAAATCTCATGCTGCACGATTACGACATTTACGTCCTCACCAGAGCACCCAAAATGCCCGACAAAACGTGGATCCGGGAGCTTGCGTTCAACGATTTCTACGTGTCGGGGTCGCACAAGCTGGGGACCGTCCAATCGGGCGGTCCCGCGCCGCCGCTTTCGTATCACCGCAATCGGACGGGTCTCAATTTGTGGCGGCTCTTGGGGCCGCTCGCGCCCCTGGTCTGGGGCCCTTTGTCGAGGCAGCCCCTTCTTGGCGCCGTCTTGGACCAATTGCCGTTCCCTGAGAACCGCGTGCGGCCCGCGCGTTCCCCGGGCGCGCAAAGCGGTAATCGACTCCACCTTCACTATCGCCAGGAAGAAAACGACCTCAGGCGGCGGCGCGTCTTCCGGAAGGCTATCGCATCCAGCCTGCGCCCTCTTCGGCCGCTACGGGTCTTCCGCATCGGCGACCGTCAGCCGGACCTCACCCATGCCTGCGGCACTTGCCGTTTCGGCATGGATCCGCACTCGAGCGTGCTGGATCGTTGGAATCAGGCCCACGGTCTCGACAATCTTTACGTCGTCGATGCCTCGTTCTTCCCTTCGAGTTCGGGGGCGAATCCGTCTTTGACGATCGCAGCGAACGCCTTGCGCGTCGCCCAGCGCCTGATTACGACGACTTAGCCGGTCCGCAAAGCACGCTGTAAGAATGCCGCGGGTCAGTATCTGCATCCCTACGTACAATCGTAGAGGGCTGGTGGGGCGAGCGATCGAGAGCGCTCTGACGCAATCGGAGACCGACATCGAAGTCATCCTAGCCGATGACGGCTCGACGGATGGGACGCTCGAGGTCGCCGCCGCGTACACCGATCGCCGGTTTCGCATCGAGAAGAACGAACCGCACCTCGGCCTGGCCGCGAATTTCAATCGCTGCCTTGAGATTGCGCAAGGCGAGTACGTGAAATTCTTGTGCGACGACGACCTCATCTACCCCGACGCGGTTGCGCGCCTGGCCGACGGCTTAGACCGTTTCCCGGAAGCGACGTTCGCAACCAGCGCCTGGAACTGGATCGACGCCGACGGTGCCTTGCTGCGAACGACGCGGCTACTACGAAACGCTCCGCCGGGCGGCACGCTGGTCGACTTGCGGCAGATTGTGGCAGCCTCTTGGTTGTATCGTAACAGAATCGGTAATCCCAGCGACGTGCTCTTACGAAAGAGCGCCCTGACGCGGCTGCATTTCAACGAAAAATATCCGCAAATGATGGATTGGTATCTGTGGCTTCGGTTATTGAAGCGCGGCCCGCTCGTCTACTTCCCGCAGGTCCTGAGCGCGATGCGTACGCACGAGGCGTCGCTCTCGGCCCGCAACCGGCCCTTGGCCCAGTCGGCCAGCGATCTGGTGAATATCTCCACCGAATTTGCGGATCCGGGCTCGGAACTTCACGGCGCCGTCGGCAACTTCGCCCTGAAGCGCTTGCAACTGCTGTGCTTCATCCGGGCTTTTCAAATCGCTTTGGGCAATGCGGGCCGCCGCGATTGGCCTCCCGTCCGGCGGAATCTCGGCATCGTCAAGAGCGCGTTAAAGGGGCTCGCGAGCTAGCGCAGCGCGGCGCAGAAAGCGCTCGCTAGATTTCCCATTGCCACGCATTCCACCACGGGGCGATGCTCGGCGCGGCGCTGAAGTTCTTGAGGTCGACGTTGCGCGCGGTCGGCCGGCGCAGCACGTAGAGCGGGATATACGGGATCGTTTCGTGGACGCGCCGCTCGACGCGGTGATAGACGGCGGCGCGAGTTTTCGGGTCGTCGGTCGCTAGGCCGGCCTGTTCGCCGGCGTCGACGCTCGGGTCGCAGTAGCCGGTGACGTTCTCGCCGCTGGGAGGCCGCTGGTTGCAACCGAGATAGATGAAGTTGTTCGGATCGAAGGGCAGCGTGTACGAGTAGTCTGCGAAGTCGTACGCCATCGTCTCGATCGGTCCATCGTGCGCGAAGATCACGTTGTACGGGTAACCCTTGAGGATGACGTCGATGCCGATCGCGCGCAGGTCCGCCTGCACGACGATCGCGATGTTCGCAGCGTTGGCCGAGGCGGAGCCGATCGTCATCGTGAAGGCCAGCCGCTCGTCGCCCTTGCTGCGGACGCCGTCGGGGCCGGCGAGCCAGCCGTTGCGCTCCAAGATTGCGATCGCCGCTTTCGGGTCGTAGCGATAGGGCGGGTTCGGCGTGTAGCCGATCGCCGTTTGCGGAACGATGTCGTGCGCCGTCGCTCCGACGCCGTGCGTCACCTTACGGATGACCGCGTCGTAGTCGATCGCCGCCGCGATCGCACGACGCACTTCGACGTGGCGCAGCCCCGGATGCCGGTTGTTGATAATGAAGACGTTTTCGGCGTTCCACGGGTAGAGTTGCGCCACGACGCCGTCGAGGCGCGTGTAGCGTTCGTAGAGCGTCGTCGCAACGCTCGCGAGATCGATCTCGTGCGCTTGCATCGCCTCGAGGATCGTGTTGTCGTTCGGGAGGACGCGAAAGTCGATCCGCTCGATCTTGGGACGCCCTCGAAAGTACCGTTCGTTCGCCGCCAACTCGATGCTGCGACCGCGATCCCAACGCACGAACCTGAACGGCCCGGTTCCGACCGGCGCCGCGTTGTAGGGAGCCTGATTGATGTCGGGCAGTTTAGCGAGCAGATGCGCGGGCAAGATGCCCTTGGCTCCCTCCTGCAGCGGCGTGAAGAACTGCGTCACGAAGGGCGGGTAGCGCCGCTTGAGGTGCACCAGCACGGTGTAATCGTCCGGCGCCTCGATTCCGGCGGCTTCTTCGTAGCCCTCGCGGTGGAAGACGTTGTTGCGCGGGTTCATCACCGCGCGCCAGGTGAACACGACGTCGCGGGCGGTGAACGGCGCGCCGTCGTGCCAGACGACTCCCTTCCTCAAATGGTAGGCGTAGGTGCGGCCGTCTTTCGAGATGCCGCCGTTGGCCAGCGTCGGAACCTCCGTCGCGAGGTCGCCGATGAGTTTGCCGTCGCCGTCGGCGACGATCAGATACGAGAGCACGAGCGACGAGAGCGCCTCGACCAAGTCCATCGTCGAGAGCAGCGGATTGAAGCGATCGGGGTCGGCGGTGTCGGCGAGCCGCAAGACGCCGGGCTTCGTCCAGGGATGCCTGGCCGAGGGGCCCGCGCCCCCGACGCGCGTGCACGCGCTGAGTGCGAACGTAAGACAACACGCAAGTGCGGCGGCGCGGCGGTTCTCCAGCACGCTGCTAATTTCGAGGGGAGCGCATCGCTGCCCCACGAACAATCGGCCCGGTGCCAGAGGAACGAGCCGAGATCGGCGTCTTCGGAGGGTCGGGTTTCTACTCTCTCCTCGAAAACGCGCGCGAAATCAACGTCGAGACCCCCTACGGCGCCCCCAGCGACAAACTCGCGATCGGCGAGGTCGCCGGAAAGCGCGTCGCCTTCCTGCCACGCCACGGGAAGGCGCACCAGTATCCCCCCCACGCGATCAACTTCCGCGCCAACCTCTGGGCGATGAAGGAGCTGGGCGTCACCCGCATCATCGGCCCGACCGCCTGCGGTTCGCTCAAAGCCGACGTCAAACCGGGCGACATGGTCGTCGCCGACCAAGTCGTCGATCGAACGACCGGGCGAAAGGATACGTTCTACGACGGTCCGATCACGACGCACGTCTCATTCGCCGACCCGTATTGCGGGCAGTTGCGCCCGATCGCGATCGAAGCCTTGAAGGCGGGCGACATCCGAACCCACGAGCGCGGGACCGTTGTGGTGATCCAAGGCCCCCGCTTCTCGACGCGCGCCGAGTCGAAGTGGTTCCAGCAGGCCGGCTGGGAGGTCATCAATATGACCCAATACCCCGAATGCTATCTTGCGCGCGAGCTGCAGATATGCTACGTCAACATCTCGCTGATCACCGATTACGACGTCGGCCTCGAAGGCCTCGACGTCGAACCAGTCTCGCACGAACGCGTCATGAAGATTTTTGCCGGCAACAACGAGCGCGTGAAAGCGGCGATCTTCCGAATCATCTCAGCGATTCCGCCCGAGCGCACCTGCAACTGCGGCTCGGCGCTGGTGGGCGCGCGCTGAACTTGCGGCGCGGCCCCGCGGTCGATCTGTCGGCGTACGCCGGGGCCGCCGGACTGCTGGTCCGCAATCCGTCGATCCTGCTCGCGCCCTTCGCGGCGTCGCTGTTGCAGATCGTCCTGACGCTCATGGCCGGATCGATGAGCGGCGGGATCGTCGGTTCGCTCAACGGCGGCCTCGCGCTGCTGATCGCGCAACTGGTCAACTCAGTCGGGCTCGCCGTCGCGATCATCGGCGCGGATTATGCCTGGCGGCGCGGCCGTACCAATTTTTCGGAAACTTGGGACGACGCGCGCCGTAAGCTTCCCGACATCTTGATGGCGGCGCTGGGTTTCAACTTCATCGTCTTCGTGGCGCTCCAGATCGGCGGCTTCCTCAACGCCATCGCCGCACTCGCGTTGGGAGCGCTTGCGCTGTTCTTCTTCATCTACACGCTCCCGGCGGCGGCGATCGGCGGCATCCCCGGCGGCGCGTCGCTGCAGATCTCGCTCGAACGGGCGCGCGCCAGCCCGCTCCCGACCGCCCTCGTGTTCGTCGTCTACGTTTTGACGTTCTACATCCTGAGCGCAATCGCGAGCGGTTATCTGCTCGGGTGGCTCGTTTCCCTCGGCGTCCCGGCGTCGAACCTTGTCGCGGCGCTCGTCGTCGCGGTCGTTCAGGCGATTCTCTCGAGCTACGTCGCGCTCGTTTTGGCCAAGACGTACGCCGATCTTTCGTACGGCAGGCGCTGGTCTTAGGGCCGGCGCCGGGAGATGAGTCGCGGCAAGAGCGCCAGGACGATGCCGACGGCGATCCACGCGAAGAGCGTCGCGAGCGACAGGGTGCGCAGGGCCGACCAGAGCGGATCGGGGACGACGGCGAAGCCTACGGTCAGCGACGTTCGCGCGACGATGGCCTCGAGTAGCTCCACGTTATTGCGCAGCGGCGCGTCGACCGCAAAAATCTCGCCGGGTCGAAGAAGCCGGCCGTCGACGGCCAACCGGCCCCAGGGGAAGGCGATCGCGTCGGCCGTAACGGCGCTGATCCGCGTGCCGTCGAGCGTAACCTTGACCGGCTCGGGCTGGCCGAAGTTTGCGCCGCTTCCCACCGGGAATGACGCCTCGATGCGCGCGCCGACGTCGACCGGCAATTCGTCGCGGAAACCCTGGTTGGAAGCGTAATTCGAAGTCGCCACGCCGGGGTAATCGATCAGCTTCGAACGGTCGTCGAAGAGCGCCGTCCCCGGCACTTTGTAATCCGAACTTCCGGCCGATTCGGCGAGCTTCATCCCGGCGGAGACGAACGCGATCGCCACCGCGAACCATATCGCGCGATGCGCGATGAGCGGTAACTCGGCCCTCGCACGGCTGAAGGCCAGCAAGAGAAAACAGACCGCCGCAAAGAGTAGGACGTCGATGAAACCGACGAGACGATAGACGTACTGCACGCTCCACAGGAAAAACGGTGCGAGCGCCATGAGACGCGCGTTCACCGAAAGGATGTATAGCGCGGCCGCGCCCGCGAAACAACACGCCGCAAACGCGAGTTCGAGCCGCACCTTGCCGCTCGCGCTCCGCTGCCCAACGCTGAATCCGATTGCGAGCGTGAGGACGACGATAAGAAGCGGGATGCTGATCTGCGTGTCGAGGTGGGGCGTCGAAAGTTGCGCGGCAGACGCCACGAGCAATCGCGCATCGAAAGGAAGCGGCGCGAGCCGGAAAAGCGCGTGATCGATCCCCGGGACGAAGATCGGCGGCTCGATCGAAACGATCGTCGGGGGATAGAAGCGTACGAGGTACAGCCACGGCGCCAGGACGCTTGCGATTGCGAGCGCCGCGAGTGCGAGTTCGAGCAGTACCGCGCGCCGCTCCGCTCGCATCCAAAGCGCGACCAGCGCGCCCGCAACGGCGAAGAGCGCCCCGTAAACGGCGTAAACCGGATGCGTCCCGGCGGCGAGCGTGAAGCAGAGAGCTGCCCACACGAGGTTGCGCCGGCGCTCGATCGGATCCGGCTCTCGCAGGAAGCGGAACCACAGGCAGGTCGCCGAGACGAGCCACGCAAGCGCCACAAATTCGGCTATCGCGCCGCGCTGGTAGAAATCGGTCAGCGGATATATTTCAAACGCCGTCAGGGCGGTGACCGCCAGGGCGATGCTCGAACGGCCCGCGATGCGCAGCACGGTGGCGTACACCTGAAATTGCTCGAACACGAATGAGCCGACGACGACGAGCCGCAGCGCGAGATCGCCCCCCAGCGGGACGCTCGCTAGCGCGGCGAGCGGCTGGAAGATGAAGCCGTAGTAGATGGGGAACGCCATCCCGACGTACGCGTTGGTGTTGAGCACGACCGGGAAGACGCCGTGACGCCGCAGGTACTCGCCCCCATATCCCACCGACCAAGCGATGCTGCCCGCATCGCCGGGCAGCGACCAATGGCCGATGTTGAATATCCAGCCGAGTGGGAACAAAGCGATTGCCGCAACGGCGATGCGAGTCTTCACAGCAACGAATACGGATTGACCGGAACGAGCCGAAACCTCACGCCCGCGCCGCTCGGAGACGACGCAAAGACCACCACCGGCGATGGATTCTTGCGCGTATACAGTTGGCGCGTCCAGTAGACGTAGACGCCTCCTTTCCGAGTGCCGAGAACCGCGCGGCCGTCCCGGCCGGTCGAGACCGTCGCCGAAACACCGCCCTGCGGCGAAGCAAGGTAACAGCCCTCATGCGGCGCGAGGCAGGCGAAGCGCACCGGGATACCGGCGGCATCTCTGCCTCGGCCGTCGGTCAGGTGGACGACCAGCGGCTCGAACGTCGCGGCGCCGGCTTGCATGACGACGCGTTGAGCGTCCCCGGCGACGATCGCAATCTCGTACCCGGGCGCGCCCGGACTCGCCACCGGCCCGGCGATGACCAGAGACGCCGCGGCGACGGCGAGCCCGTGGCGCAACCTCACGGCGAGGGTTGCTGGGGCGCAAGCTGCATTCGAAGAAAGTCGACGACGAGGCCGGCCGAGACGTTGCTCTGCGCGAGTTTGGCGACCGCGCCGACCGCCGCGAGCAGCGCGACGATCTCGCCCGGCTCGCGGCGCGGAATCGTCGTTAGGAGTTTTTTCTGGTCGGGCGCGAGCAGCGGCGCGTCGTTGCCGCCGAGCGCGTAGACGGCCCAGTCGCGCGCCGCGATCCGCACGACCTCGAGCATCTCTGCGACCAGCGCGCGCTTTTCGCCGGCGGCGAGGCTGCGATCGTCGAGCCGGAGAAAGCCGTGATCGGGTTCGCGACCGGCCATCGCTTGGGCGAACCAGGCGAACGCGGCGCCGCGCAGACCGCTTTCGTCTCCCTCGAGAACCTCGCGCGCGCGCGAGATGCTGCCGAGCGATGCGTCGGCGGCCAAGCGCGCCCGTTTCGCCGGGACGCCGGCGCGTTCCAAGAAGCGCGTTACCTCGTCATTGGTCAAAACCCCGAAGGCGATTTCAACAAAACGGGACCGGATCGTCGCCAAGAGCGTGCCGAGCGCGTCGGTCGTCAGGATGACGACGACGCCGTCCGGCGGTTCCTCGAAGAACTTCAAGAGCGCATTGGCCGCTTCGTGCGTCGCGAACTCGACATCGCCCAGCAGTACGACGCGGTGCGCGCTGCGGTAGCCGTGGAGCGAGAGTTCGCGCACGAGATCGCGCGCGGTGAGCTCCTGGTCGTGGATCGCGCTGCCCGCTTCCTTACCGATCTTGACCACGCCGCCGGACTCGACGAAATCCGGATGCGTCCCGGCGACGAAGAGCGTGCAACCGGTGCACCGGTTACAGTAACCCAGGAGTCCCGCCTTCGGCGTCTCACACAAGAGCGACTGGGCGAGCCGCCGCGCAAAAGTTTTCTTGCCGACGCCGGCCGGGCCGCTGAACAGATAGCCGTGCGAGAGCCGCGCCGGCTCGATCGTCCCGAAGAACGCGAGCGCGGCGTGGGCGCCGAGGACGTCGAACTCGAGACCGCCTGCGAGGCCGGTCATCCTTCGGACCCCTCCGAGCGGACGATCTCGAGCGCACGCCGCAGCAGGCTCTCGACCGGTTGAAGGCCGTCGAGGACGTGCATCCGCGGATTCTCGCGCGCGAGCGCGAGGTATCCGTCGCGCACGCGGGTATGAAAAGCGCCGTCTTCGCGCTCCATCCGATCGGCCAGCCGCCCGCTTTGAGCGCTGCGGCTCGCGACGCGCGATTGTGAAACTTCGATCGGGATGTCGACGAGCAAGATCACATCGGGCTCGAGGCCTTCGGTCGCGACGGCGATCCCCCGCCGCAAGTCCTCGAGAGGGACGCCATGACCGTAGCCTTGGTAGGCGAGCGTGGCGGTCGCAAAGCGGTCGCACAGCACCCAGGTGCCGCGCTCGAGCGCGGGCCGGATGAGTTCGGCGACGTGCTGGGCGCGGTCGGCCGTCATGAGCAATGCCTCCGCCGCCGGCGCGACCCACTCGTCGGGCGCGAGCACGAGTTGTCGAATGCGCGCGCCGAGCGGTGTGCCGCCCGGTTCGCGCGTCGTCACGAGCGAGACGCCTTCCGAACGTAAGCGCTCGGCGAGCGCTTCGAGCAGCGTCGATTTACCGGAGGCTTCGATGCCTTCGAAGGTGACGAACAACGGCCGGCCCGGCTCTGTCTGGACTACGCCGACGCCCCGCTTATCGAATACTCGGGGCCGCGATAGTAGAGAACGCGCCGGTTCGGCTCGAGACCGGTACTGCGCGACTGCACGCGATGCTGCTCGGCAAGCTGATGCTGCAGGCGCCGCACGTAGGAGGTCTGCGGCGAGAGTTCGACCGTGCGGTTCTCGAGCAAGACTTTGTAGATCGCCTCACCCGCCTCGCGCAACGCGACCTCTTCGGCGTCGATCGTCGGCAAGTTGAAGATATCCTTGAGCGCCACCATGATCTGCGCGGTCGTATTCGTCTTGATCGAATAAATCGGAACGTTCTCGGCGGCGATCGAGCGGAGTTTCTCCGATTCTTTTTTCTCGAGCGTCTTGAGCGTGAGCACGACGTCGGCGTCGTCCCACTTGCGCGCGATCGAGGCGCTCAGCGCGAGGTTCGAGATGGCGCGTTCGATCTTGTTGCGCGAGACGCCATACGGAAAGATCGCGAGCTGCGCGTCACGCGCTTCATCTTCTGCCTCGCCGAATCCGTAGTCGGGTTCCAAGGCCGAGGCACGTTTGGCCGGCACCGCGACCGCGACTTGGACGACGCTGACGTCGCCGTCGGGCAGGCGCTGCCGCACCTCCGGCTGCGGGTGGTAACCGCGCAATAGAGCGTCGATCGTCTCGCTGACGTCTTTGTAGATCGAGAGCCGGTTACGGTCGTTGATCTCGATCAGGACGTCGAAGGTCGGCGGAGCTTTGCGTTCCAGGACGGTCTTGCGCGTCCCGCGGCGGCGCGCTTCTTCGTCGGAAAGCGTCACGGTACCGACGCCGCCGACGAGATCGGAGAGCGTCGGGTTCATCAGGATATTCTCGAGCGTGCGGCCGTGCGCCGTCCCGATCAGCTGTACGCCGCGCTCGGCGATCGTGCGGGCCGCCAGCGCCTCGGCTTCGGTCCCGATCTCGTCGATGACGACGACCTCGGGCATGTGATTTTCGACGGCTTCGATCATCACCTGATGCTGGAGCGTCGGATCGGCGACTTGCATGCGGCGCGCGTGGCCGATCCCGGGATGCGGGACGTCGCCGTCGCCGGCGATTTCGTTCGAGGTATCGACGACCACGACGCGCTTGCGATCTTCGGCCAAGGTGCGCGCGCATTCGCGCAGCATCGTCGTCTTGCCGACGCCCGGAGGGCCGAGCAGACATATCGATTTTCCGCTGCGCACGACATCCAGCACGATGTCGACGGTTCCGTACACCGCGCGGCCGACGCGACAGGTCATCCCGATGATCTTCCCGTTCCGATTGCGCACGGCCGAGATGCGGTGCAGCGTCTGCTCGATCCCGGCGCGGTTGTCGGCGCCGAACTCCGAGAGCCGCGAACTGACGTGCGCCAGGTCCTCGAGGCTGATCTTGTGGTCGGAGAGATAGACGAAGTCGTCGGGGAAGCGTGCTTCGGGCGGGCGCCCGAGGTCGAGAACCACCTCGATCAGATCGTGGAGATTCGGGAGGCGAACGAGCGCCTGGCGAATCGGCAGCGGAAAAATGTCGAGGAGTTGCGTTAACTCAAAAACAGGGGAGACGGCGTCACCATTAACCGCCACGGCAGTTCCTCGGTACGATAATATTCGGGCGGCGCCGATCGAAACCGGCCGTCACCGTTCGGCCAGAACTTTGGTGCTTGCGAGGTGTGGACCCTGTCTCTTATACACATCTCCGAG
>DHWK01000103.1:737-8258 GCA_002413145.1 bacterium UBP12_UBA5184 | reverse complement strand
GGGGTCGGCGAGGGCTTGGGGGTCGGCGAGGGCTTGGGGGTCGGCGTCCGTTTCGGCGTCGGCCGGACCTCGGGTTCGGGCGTAATGCGCGGGTCGGGGAACCCCGGATCGGTCGCGACCGTCATCACCGACGTGCGCTTCCAGCTCGCCGAATTGGCCGAGCCCTGGGTGGGGGTCGGTACCGGGACGGCGGTCGGCAGGACGGGCTCGCGACCGGCGACTTGGCCCAGCACGCGGTTGCCCATCCCGATACCGACGCCGATCGCAACCAAGAGCAACAGCGCTCCGACGATGAGCACCTGCGAAAGGGCGGCGCGCGGCCCCACCTAAGCGGGCGCCGGCACGGCGCCGGCGACGCCGCGCATATCCGACGGCGACGGAAAGGCTTCGCGGTCGGCAGGCCGGCCGGTGACGGCGACTTCGACCAGCTCGCCCGGCATCACCGCGCGACGCACGGTCCGCCCTCGAAACTCGAGGCTCACTTCGCGGACGAAGTCGAGCGGGTTGCAGATGAACACGCGCACCGATCCTGCTTCGTCTTCGAACGCGACGGCTCCGACCTCGAAGGGCGAGGTCGTGACTTCGTCGCTGACGTCCCGGCCGGCATAGATGCAACGGTAGGGCTCTTCGGCCGAGGCTTCGCGCATGTCGCCGAAGATCAGCCGCCGTTTGGCGTCGATGACGTACGAACAGCGCCCCGCGCCCCAGCGGACGCGGACGGCGGCGACCCAATTCCATTCAGGCGGAATCGTCGGGGACAGATGCGGCCGGCCGCTGGTTCGATAGCCATCCAGACCGCAGACGCTCTCGGCGACCGCCCAAAGATACTTCGCGCTCGTCCAAGGCGACATGTACATCCCGCGATTGGTGAGCGAACCGCCGTCGAACCATTCGGCGAACTGGCCGGGGACCGTGTTGCGCGCGACGCCGCCTTCCATCGACTGGTAGATCGCCTCGAGCCACGCGACGCAGCGCTCGGGATAGCCGTTGCGCGCCAGCGTGACGGCGAACCACAGGGTCAGATCGGGCCAAACGCCGCCGAGCAAGCCGAAGCCGTGCGATGGAAAATACCACGAGTCGGCGAGCGAGATCGTCCGCAACCCGACCGGTGTGACGAAGTCACTCTCCGAGAGACGCTCGAGAATTTTGCGCCGTTCGGGAAGCCCCGCGATGTTGAAAAGCACCGGGAAGACTTCGTCGGCCGTGAAATTGTCCTGGTAGTTGCCGTCCTTGTCGTAGTTGAGGACGAATGCGCCGGTGTCCGCGTTAAAGAGGTGCGCCAACATCTTTTCGCGCATCTGGCCGGCTTCGCGCGTATAGGTCGCCCAATGCTCGCCGTCGCCGGCGACGGCGCACAACATCGCGGCCGCTTCCAAAGCGAAGACCGATTCGGCATTGATCTCCGTGACCGCGCCGTCGAGCGTGTAGTGCGGGATGATGTTGCGCCACGACGTGATCCCGTACATGTCGACGCCCTTGGCGCTGCAATAAACCAAACCGTTGGCGTCCCGCTGCGAGAGGAGATAGTCGGCGACCTTGACGATCAGCGGATGGAGTTTTTCGACCCAGGCGTGATCGAGCGTCGCATTATAGTGATGCAGGATCGCGATCAGATGCAGCGGCGTGTCGTCGTTGATGTTGAGATCGTACGACGTCGAAAAACCGCTGACGCCGCGCACGTATTCGACGACCTGTCCGCTCGGTTCGACGAAGCGGTTGAAGACCTCGATCGCGTCGCGGCTGAATTGCGGCAAGAAATAGTCGAAGCCGTGGACGAACCAGGACGTGTCGCGCGAAACCAAAATGTCCGAGGGAGGCGAGTTGGTCGAGCCCCAGCCCTGCGGATAATCCTTGATGACGCGCAGCATATTGCACTTCGCCCAAGCGACGCCGCGAGAGATGACCAGCGAGGGGACGAGCAGCCTAGCGTCGGCGAGCGCGTTGCCGAAGTAGCGCTGGGTTTCGTGAAGGGCACGGTCGTCGGCGAGCAGATCGTCGAACGTGGCGCGCGCGGCCGACTCACCCTTGGCGTCGTGGACGACGGCGATGCGCAGCGCCTGGCGCGCTCCCGCGGCGACGGTGAGGCGAAACTCGAGCGCGCCGAAGATTCGGCCGGCGACATATTCCGCGAGTGCCGGCGTGACTTCGTCGAGGTGCCCTCCTTCGCGCAGCGAGCCGCGCGACATCGCCTGCAGCAGGACCTGTTCGCGCAGGGCTACGACCACGGCGTACGGCGGCTGCGAACCGCCCCACCACCGCGTCGCGCCGGTCTCCTTGTTCCAAACGCGCACGTAGTCGCCGACGATCGAGGCATGGACTTCCTTCTCCGGCTCGCCGTAGAAGCGCTGTCCCACGATCAGCGCCCACGGGAAGAGCGCGATCTCGACGGGTTCGGCGGCTTGATTGTGCAGCGTCACGTCGACCAAGAACGAGACGGCGCGGTCGTGCTTGGGCCCGTGCGGCACGTAAAAACATTCGGTCACGCGCACGCGCTCGTCGAGCGCGAATTCCGAGATCTGGGCGTACGGCAGGAAGGTGAACTCGCGCCGCACTTCGCGCGGAAAGAGCGTGCGACCGCGATCGCGCAAGCGGTACGCGATTTGGTGCGTGCCGAAGATGATCTGATCGGTGTCGGCATCCCAGAGCCCGCGGACGCCGCCCTTTGGGGTCGAGGACGCAAAGGTCTTGAAATTGCCCAGCGTCAGGCCGAACGGCGTCTCGTCTTCCGAGAGGACGTAGGCGCAAAACTCGTTGCGCTGCGCGTCGAAACTAGCGTTCATCGGTACCGGCCCTTCGTTCGCAGCCGAAGCTGCGGTCCATGCCGAAGACCCAGCGCATGCCCGTCTTGCCGGCGCCGGCCAAGCTCAACCTCACGTTGGAAGTCCTTTCCCGGCGAAACGACGGCTATCACACGCTCCGCAGCCTGATGGTCCCGATCGGCCTCTACGATCGCATCGGCCTCGAAACCGCACAAAACGGCACGGCCGCCGTTCTCGATGCGGACAATCTGGTCTCGCGCGCGCTTGCCGGCGCAGGGGTCGACGGGCCGCTGCGCGTGACGCTCGAAAAGCAAATTCCGGTCGGGGGCGGTCTGGGCGGCGGTTCGAGCGACGCTGCGGCCGTATTACGCGCGGCCGCGCAGGGATTGCTCGCGTCTTCGGGCCGCCGCGATTGGCTCGCGACGGCTCGCGCGCTCGGTTCCGACGTCCCATTTTTCATGACCGGCACGGCCGCACTCGTCGAAGGCACCGGCGAACGCGTCACCGCGCTCGGCAGCCTCCCGCCGTGGTGGACGGTCTGNNGAGGCCTACCGCCTGCTCGACGCCGCGCGCGCGCTCGCAGGATCGAACCGTCGCCCGCGCTCCGACAGCGCGTCGCTGCGCGCCGTCGACGCTTTGCAGCGCGCCGATTTCGCGGCGCTCGGCGCAGAACTCAGCAACGATTTTCATGCGCCGATTCTGGCCGCATATCCGGAGGTTGCGGCAGCCGATGCAGCGTTGCGCGCGGCCTGCGGGTCCTCGCTGCTCTCGGGATCGGGTTCGTGCTTGTTCGCGCTGTTCGAAGATGAAGAATCCGCGCGAACCGGCGCGGCGCGCGTCGAGCGCGGCGCGCTCAAAGCAGTTTTCGTCGCCCCCTTTCATCGGGACGGCGCGTGGAGGTAGCGATCGTCCTGGCCGGCGGGCCGCCCGACGAACTCGTTGCCGACCTCGACCTGCCGAACAAAGCGTTTCTCGACATCTCCGGAACGACGCTCGTCGAGCGCACGCTCCGGCCGCTACTCGTCACGAAGCGTCTCGTCAAGCTCATCGTCGTCGCCCCGCCGGCGGCCCGATATTCACCGGCGCTAGCGCTGGCGACCGAGATTCGCAGCGACGGTCCGAGCATCGTCGATAGCATGCGCTCGGGGCTGGCAGGACTCGATCCCGATCGGCTCGTCTTGATGTCGGCCGCCGATCTGCCGGTCCTTTCCGGCGAAGCGGTCGAAGAATTCATCGGCCTAGCGGAGGCCAGCGGCGCCGACGTCGTTTACGCTTGCGTCGAGCGGAAGACGCATCTCGCACGCTTTCCCCAGGTTCCGCACACGTGGGCGAAGTTGCGCGATGGGACGTTTTGCGGCGGGGGCTGCATCGCGTTGCGCCCGCGCGTCTTCCCCGCGCTCGAACGTTTTCTCGATCGGCTCGGTTCGGCCCGCAAGAATCCGGTGCGGCTCGCGGCGCTCTTCGGATGGGATTTTCTGCTGGGCTATCCGCTCGGAATGATCTCGATCGCCGGGCTCGAGCGCCGGGCGAGTGCGGTTCTGGGCGCGAGGGTCGCGGCCGCAATCTGCACGCGACCCGAGATCGCGGTCAACGTCGACCGGCCGAGCGACGTCGCGCTGGCCGAACTGCTCGTCGAGCGCCCTACTGCCAGCGTGTAAAGAGTTCGTGCTCGATTCCGAATTGATCCAGCGCCTTGCCAACCGTGTGCGCGATGATGTCGTCAACCGTTTTCGGAAACGCGTACATTGCGGGGATCGGCGGCAGGATCACCGCGCCGATCTCGGCGAGCCGGGAGAGCGTGCGAAGATGCCCGAGATGCAGCGGCGTCTCGCGAACCACCAGCACCAGCTTACGGCGTTCTTTGAGACAGACGTCGGCCGACCTCACCAAGAGGTTGTCGTTGAGCGAGTACGCGATCGCCGCCGCACTCTTCATCGAACACGGTATCACGATCATCCCGTCGTGCAAGAACGAGCCCGACGAAATCGCCGCGCCGAGGTCGCCGGCGTCGTGAACGACGTCGGCGAGCGCCGCGAAATCGGTCGCGCTGCGGTCGGTCTCGAGTTCGATCGTCCGCGCCGCTTGACGCGTCACGACGAGGTGAACTTCGAGATCGGGCCGGCGCAACGCCGAGAGCGTCGCCAGCGCGTAGGCGCTTCCGCTTGCTCCGGTCACTCCGACGACGATTCTCTTACGCAAATTCATCCCACAGGGCTTCGCCGTGCGGGGACCCCTTTCGTTTAAAAGCACCACCTCGCTCCGCGGCTGGGGTTTCCGCGACGACGGGCGAAGCTCGCCCGGTGTCCGCTCCTCCGCTCGCCGCGCGACTGGCCGCATTCGTGTGCGTCGCTTTTCGCTACGCGGCGACGGCGTCGGAAGGCGACGCGCGGCGACTGATCGCCGCACCGTACTCGCGCGTACCGCGTAGCGAAGCGCGTGCCGCGATCGTGGCGGCCGGGTCGCGAAGCGGCGTCGCCGACGTACCCGCGGCGCGCGATTTTGCCGTCGCGCTGAAAACGCTCGTCTCCACCTATCGCACGCAAGGCTCGACGGCGCGCGAACTTCTGCGGGCGACACGCCTGGCGTTCGCCCTCGACGACGGCGCCGGCGAGGGTGAGGAAGCGACGCTGGCCTGGCTCGATCGAACCGCCTCGGCATCCGACGCCGAGCGCGGCGGCGCAGCCTGGGACGCGAGCCAAGTCGCGACCGCTTTCGAGCGCATCGCGGACGAACTTCCCCCGTCCCAGGCCGACGCATCCTCGAGACTGCCGCTGGGTCCCTACGCGCCCGAAGCGCCGGCGCCGGTCCAAAAGCCGCGCTCGCACTACAGCGCCTCGTCGCTCGGCGCTTACGCCGCGTGCGAAAGGAAGTGGTACTACCGTTACGTCTGCGGCGCAGTCGAGGACAAGGGTTCGTCGGCGTCGTTCTACGGAAGCGCCTTCCACTGGGCGCTCGAACAGTTTCATCGCGAGTTTCAGCGAGCCGACGCCGCGCCGCGCGAGGTCTTGCAGAACAAACTCGACGGTTGGATTCAAACCGCCTTCGAGCGCTTCCGCGCCCGCTTCGAGACGGCCGTCGAGTACGAGCTGCAGACGCGCCGCGCGCGCCGTACCGGGCGCCGCTATCTGGGTTGGTTCCTCGAGCGCTCCCGCGCGCACCCATTCGCGGTCGTCGCCGCCGAAGCGGAGGTCGAACTCGAGATGGGCGGCCAGAAGTTCAAGGGGTACATCGACCGGCTCGATCGCGACGACGCGAGCGGCGCAGTCACCGTCGTCGACTACAAGACCGGCTCGATCGCCGAAAACGCCGGGGAGTATCGCGAGCGCATCGCCGAGTTCGCCGATTTCCAATTGCCGTTTTACTATTGGGCCCGCACCGCCGCCGGCGACCGCGTCACGCGCTTGGCGCTGGTGCCGCTCAAAGACGCACTGCGCGACGTCGAACCGGTCGAACTCGAAGTCGTTCCCGTCGCGGTCCCAGCGCAACGCTGGTCGACCGCGACGACCGGGACGATCGGCATCGACGAACTCGAGCGCGCCAGAGCAAAGATGATCGAACTCGCGCGCCGGCTCTCCGACGACCCGCTCGACCGTTTTGCAGTCACCGACGACCCCGACGCCTGTACGTTTTGCGCGTACCGCAGAGCCTGCCGCAACCGGCCGCTGCGCCGCGAAGAACGTTTCTCAGCGTGACGACCGTCCCGGCGCTCGACGCCGACCAGACGCGCGCGCTCGAGCAGCCGGTGGATGCATCGCTGGTCATCCTGGGGCCCGCGGGGAGCGGAAAATCGACCGTCCTGCGCGAGCGCGCCGTTCGGGCGGCGCGGCTGGGTTCGGTCTGGCTGACGGCTCCCAACCCGCGCGGCGTCGCGCGCTTGCGCGCGGACTTTGGGTCCGAGCCGTCCGCCGCGATCCGCTGCGCGCCGTTCGAAGAGGTGGCGCTCGAAGTCGTGCGCGCCCTCGCTCCCAAACGCGAGGTCGAACTGATCGGCGACGTGCGCGCCGCGCAAATCTTCGAAGCGATCGGCGCCCGGCTATTTTCACTCGACTGGACCGAGTTCGTGAGCGCCGAAATCGATCCCGAGATCACGGGCTTGCGCGCGCCGCAACGCTTTGCCTCGGCGGCCTTTCGCCTGATTCGAAGGTTGCGCGCCGCGCAAATCTCGCCCGACGAGTTCCGCACGCTCGCCCTTCGCGGTGCGAACAAGTTTTACGCGAAGACGCACAATTTCGCGGGCGCCGCTCTATTGAGTGAAACCTCGCGCAAGTATCTCGATTCGCTGCGGGTGACCCCGGCCGAACTCGCGCGCCAGCACGAGCGCGAACTCGACTTGGTCAAGATCCTCGCGAAACTCTATGCCTCGTACGTCGAATCGCTCGTCGAACGCGGCTGCATGACCGCGGCGGACGCGGTCTACGAAGCGACGCGACTGTTGCGCACGAACGACGCGGCAAAGTTCTCTCCCGCGCGCTACGCGTTCGTCGATGACGCGCAGGATCTCGACGCCGGCCAGATGGCGATGCTCGGCGCGCTTTACGGCCGGCCGATGGAACGCGTCACGCTAGCGGGTGACGAGCGTCAGGCGAGCCTGACCTTCAGCGGAGCGCGCGGCGGCGCCCTGCTCGAACAGATTCCCGCGAAGGTCGCGTTGCAGGCCGACTATCGGTCCGGGGGTTCGATTCGGAACGTCGCCGCGTGCCTGCTCGAGCCCGCCGCAAAAAACATTGAACCGCACGGTGCGATTGCGGCGGGGGCGGCGGGC
>DHWK01000103.1:438-666 GCA_002413145.1 bacterium UBP12_UBA5184 | reverse complement strand
GGTCGAGGCGTTTCGTGCGGTCGATCCCGACGATGAAGCGCGCTACGTCGCCGCCTCGGTGGCGCGTTTGGTGCGCGACGGCGTCTCGCCGCACCGCATCGCCATCCTGGCGCGCAGTCTCCCGGCAGCCCAAGGGTTCGTCGGCGCGCTGCTCGCGCGCAACGTCCCAATCGACGTCGGCGGCCAAGTCAGCCTTTTCGATTTCGGACCCGTCCAGGACGCGCTCGC
>DHWK01000103.1:0-193 GCA_002413145.1 bacterium UBP12_UBA5184 | reverse complement strand
TGGCTCGCGCTTTCGGACGCGTCGATCGCGCAACTCTGCACCGAACCGGCGAATCCGCAAGGAGCGCTCTTCGACATCGAAAACGAGCCGGACGAAGAAGGTCGAATTCGATGGGACCGCCAGCGCGATCTTCGCCTCGGGCGAAACGTGACACGCGGCGACGTCGACGAGCAGTTGAGCGCGGAAGCGCGCC
>DHWK01000055.1:8210-11013 GCA_002413145.1 bacterium UBP12_UBA5184 | reverse complement strand
CAGCTTGTCGCCCGAGAAGGTGACGACGGCCGCGCCGGCCTCGAGCGCCTGGCGCACGCCGGGCTCGTCGTGAAGCCACGCGGGTCGATGGGGGAGCCAGGGTGTCGTCTCGTCGAGCAGTCCCGATCCGGCGTCGACCATGACCGGGGGACCGAGCGCGGCGAGCTCGGCGACGGACGCCGACTCGGTGAAGCCGATCATCCGGTAGTTCGAGGCGTGCACCTTGAGGAGCAACGCGGTCTCGGGACGCAGCTGGGCCGCGTAGTCCTGGGCCCGGGTGCGGTTGGTCGTGCCGACTTCGACCAGCGTCGCGCCGCTGCGCGCGAGGACTTCGGGGAGTCGAAAGCCGCCGCCGATCTCGATCAACTCGTTGCGCGCGACGACGACCTCGCGGCCTTTTGCAAAGGTGTCGAGGATCAGCAGCACGGCCGCCGCGCAGTTGTTGACGACCAGGGCTTCCTCGGCGCCGCTGAGCTCGCGCAACAGTCCGCCGACGCGAGCGTAGCGCGAACCGCGCGTCCCGCTCTCGAGTTCGAACTCGAGGTTCGAGTATCCGGCGGCGACGGCCGCGATCGCTTCGAGGGCTTCGCGCGCGAGCGGCGCGCGCCCGAGATTGGTATGGAGCAGAATGCCCGTTCCGTTGATCAATTCGAGCAGCCCGTCGCGTTCGGCGGCGGCCAAACGGTCGCACACGGCGGAGACGATCGTTTGGAACGGCGGAACGACCGGGTCTTCGCCGGCATCGCCGCGGCGCAACGGCCCGACGACGGCGGCGATCGCATCTTTCACGGTCTGGGGCCCGAGCAACGCGGAGAAAGCCGCGATGCTCGGCTCGGCGAGGAGCCGGTGCACCGCTGGGATATCACGCAGCGGCATCGTCGCCGCGCGGTCTGCTAGGCAGCCGCGAGATGCTTTTCGAGCATCGACGTGATCGCTCGTTCCGGAACGAATCCGACGATGCGGTCGACGGCCTGACCGTTCTTGAAGAGGATGAGACAGGGGATTCCCGACACATGATATTCGCCCGCGAGCCCAGGGTTCCGATCCGTATCGAGTTTCACGCAACGGATCCGGCCCGAATACTGCTGGGCAACTTTCTCGACCACGGGCGCCAGCATCTTGCACGGACCGCACCAATCGGCCCAGAAGTCTACCAAGACGGGTTGTCCGCTCGCTAGCACTTCACTCTGAAAGTTCGCCTGCGATACATCCGGGAGAGCACTCATGTCAGAAACCCTACCTCCAGCCCACACGACCGCCGATGGATGCGCGCGGTTGCGCCGCGCGCTCCTGGTTGTCTCCCTTACCCTGGGATTGGCCGCCCCCGTCCTGGCGCGGACGGCCCCGGTGAGGGTGCTGGTGAGTGCCCCCGTCGCCGAGAGCGCTCGGCCGACGATGTCCCCGACGCTGTGGGGGAAGATGGTCGCCGATTGGGTCGGCGCGACGACGATCCCGTTCGCCGGAGATCAACCGACGCTCGACGATTGCCGAAAGGCGCCTGCCGATTTCATGATCGTCGCTCCGTTCGAGCTGCGGCCGCGTTTGCCGGGGATGCCGAACGTCGGCGGCGGCCGCGTCGCTGCGCGTTCGCACATCCTGATCACGAATTGTTTCACCGGTTCGGTGGTCTACGATCAAATCGTCAACTTCGATAGCGATCCGTCGAACGCCGGCGCAAACGATTTCGAGAGTTCTCCGGAGGTCACGTGGTCCAGAAACGTCCCGGCGACGCTCGGGAAGTATCCCGTCTTCTTCCCGCACGTGGCACGCGTCTTCCAAGTTCGGCCGCCGCTCGTGCTGATCGATCTGCGCGAAGGCGTGAAACCGGGCGACGTGCTGCGCATCTACGCCGGCGCCGATCACAAAGCGAAAGGCCCGATCTATCTGACGGTCACGCAACAGCAAGGCAAGTACGTCGAGGCGATGTTCTCGACGATTTCGGGCGGTCCGCAGCCCGCCGTCGGCGACTTCGTCGAACCCGTCGCGAGCCCGAAGCCTACTCCCTGAGCTTGCGCAGCACGGCGCCGAACACGTCGCTGTAATCGTCGGTCCACGGTGCGGTGCCGCCGGCGGCGGCGCGCTCCCAGCGCCGGTCGCGGGCGATCTCGCGTAGGGCGTGCTCGGTTTGAGCGAAGACGACGGCCTGTTCGTCGGAATCGGCCAGATATGCCGCGTGCTCGTCTCCGCCGTAGCGCTGCTCGAGCGCCGGAGCACCGATGGCGGCAGCGGTCGCCGCGGCCGGCTGCATCAACTCCAAGTTACGATTGGAAAGGTGGAGCAGCACGAGGCCGCCCGGTTTGAGCACGCGTAAGTAGCCGCGGAACGCCTCCTCGGTCAAGAGGTGCGTCGGGACGCTGTCCGACGTGAATGCGTCGACGACCAGCAAGTCGAAGCGCCGCGCCGGTTCGCGCCCCAGCGTCACTCGGGCATCGCCGAGCACGACGCGCACCTTCCCCTTGGCGCAATCGGAGACGTAACCGAAACGCCGCCGATCGAGCGCGAAGGCCAGCACTTTGGGATCGATTTCGAAATAGCCGATCGTGTCGGAGGGTCGCGCGTAGGCGGCGAGCGTCCCGGTCCCGAGTCCGACGACGCCGAGGTCGAGCGCCGGCCGCGCGCGCTGCAAAAATCGGACGGCTTGACCGATCGGCGTCGTCGGCGCGTAATAGACCATCGGCCGGCAATGCAGCGGCGACTTCGGGTCGGCGACCTCGGCGCCATGCAGCGTCGTACCGTTATAAAGGATATGCAGCCGGCCTTCCCTCTCGTCGTCCTCTTGTTCCATGCGCAAGACGCCGAAGAA
>DHWK01000055.1:0-8127 GCA_002413145.1 bacterium UBP12_UBA5184 | reverse complement strand
CCGCGGTCGCCGGCGACCGCGGGTTCGCGGTCGGCGGCGTGCGTCGCGCCGAGCGAAAGCGCCGCGAGCGCCGCGGCAAAAGGCCAGGCCCGCGAGCGCAGCGCGAAGGCTGCAAACGCACCGAGTCCCAGCAGGATGCGCCCCACAACCGCCGCGGCATCCCATACGTCGCCGCCCCGCAACAGATGGGTGGAGATCCAATCGAAGGTGGATTCGGACGTCGCGCCAAGCGCCGGATAGAGCGATCCGGCCGCAGCGGCGAATGCGAGCGCGGCGGCGAGCAACAGCCAGTCCAAAGTCCGCAGCCGACCCGTGCCCCATGGCCGCGCCAGCGCCGATAGTACGAGCGCCAGCGGATATTCGATCACCGTTTTGAAGATAACGGGCGCGAGCAGCGCGTTGAACGCGCCGCCCAGGACGCCGCCGCAGGCGATCGAGAGAAAGAATTCGGTGGAACGGTCGGGCGGCGGACGTCGCGCTACGAGCATTTGGTGACACGCCAGCGCCGTGAAGAAAAATGTCGCGAGGTTCAATCCGAACAGCGCCGGTAACGCGCCGGCGTCGTCTTCGAAGGGCAACATCCCGAGCGTGACGGCGACCAGCGCGGCCTGAGCTACGAGGGTTACCGGGAGCGAAATGGGCGGCCGCTTCGCGAACGCGATCACGAACGTCAGCAGGTAGAGCGCGAGCGGGACGACCCACAGGAACGGCGCCGATGCGACGTCGGTGACGAGATAGCTGGTCACGCCGAGCATCAAGCTCGAGGGCGCCGCAGCCAAGAGAATCCAGACGATCCGCTCGCGCCACGAGCCCGACGTCTGCGCCGGCGTCGCTGCGGGCTCGCTACGAGCGCCGAGCGAACGGCTCGAGAACGCAAGCGCGACGATCGACGCGACGAAGAGAACGAAGCCGGCGCTCCACAAGACGCGTTGCGCCGAAAGCGAGACGTGCGGCTCGATGAGCGTCGGGTAGGCGAGCAACGCGACGAAGCTTCCGAAGTTGCTCGCGCCGTAGAGCCAATAGGTGTGCGCGCCCTCGGCCTGCAGGCGCAAGAGCCCGTACCAGCGCTGCAGGAGCGGGGCCGTCGCCGAGAGCGCTGCGAATGGAACGCCGACCGAGATCGCGAGCACCGCGAGCAACCACGGGATCGGCGCATCCGGCGACGGATCGCCGAGCACGCCGGAGATGCGCAGCGGCAGAAAGAGCAGCGCGCCGAGCAAAACCGCGACGTGCACGAGCGCCTGCGTGCGCAGCGAGCGCAGGCGCTGCAGCAAGTGGGCGTAGCCGTACCCGGCGAGCAACGCCGCCTGAAAGAAGACGAGCGACGTGTTCCAGACCGCCGCCGAGCCGCCGAGCCGCGGCAGCAGCAGCTTCGCCACCATCGGTTCGAGCAGAAAGATCAGCGCCGCGCTCGTGAAGATCGCGAGCACGAAGAGCGGCGCGAGGAAGCGCGGAGCGGTTTTCAGAGCGCGTTAAGACTGCGGAAGTGGTTCGCCGGTGATCTCTTCGATCTGCTTGGCCTGGATGCCGAGATTGGTCACCCCGATGACCTCGTCGCCGGGCTCGAGTTTCTGCAAGCGAACGCCTTTGGTCGAGCGCCCGGCCTTCCGAATCTCGGCGACGCGGATGCGGATGACCTGATTCCCCGAGGTGATGAGCAACAGTTCGTCTTCGGGCCGCACCAGAATCTGGTCGACGACCGTGCCGATCCCACGCTCCTTGGCGAAGGCCTTGACGCCTTTGCCGCCGCGCGAGGTATGACGATATTCGGTGATCGGCGTGCGCTTGCCGAAGGCATGCGAGGTCACGATCAGCACCTCGCGCCGCTCTTTCTCCTCGACGTCCATCGCCACGACCTCGTCGCCTGGGGCGAGCGTGATCGCGCGAACGCCGCGCGCGGTACGGCCCATCGGCCGCACGTCCTTTTCGTTGAAGTGCACGGCCATGCCGTCGCGCGTTCCGAGGATGATGTCGCGCGAACCGTCGGAGAGATCGACCGCGAGCAGCTCGTCGTTCTCGTCCAGGCTGACGGCGATCAAGCCGGTGCGCCTGATATTCGCAAATTCCGAGAGCGCCGATTTCTTGATGACGCCGCGGCGGGTCACCATCACGAGGTTCTTGCCTTCTTCGAACTTCGTGACCGGGAAGACCGCGCTCACCGTCTCGCCGGGCGGCAGCGTCAGCAGGTTGACGAGCGCGGTCCCGCGCGCCTGGCGCGTGCTGTCGGGGATCTCCCAGGCGCGCAGGCGATACGCGCGTCCCTTATTGGTGAAGAACAGGACCGTCTGATGGGTCGTCGTCATGAAGAAGTTTTGGACGACGTCTTCCTTCTTGAGGTTCGAGATGCCGATCACGCCGCGGCCGCCGCGGTTTTGGGCGCGGAAGGTGTCGAGCGAGACGCGCTTGATGTAGCCGCCGACCGTCGAGGTGACGACCGTCTCGGTGTCGGGGATGATGTCTTCGAGATCGAGCTCGTCTTCGGCGTGGCCGATCTGCGTGCGGCGTTCGTCGCCGAAGCGCTTCTTGATGTCGGCGGCCTCGGCTTTGACGATCGACGCGATGCGGCGCGTGCTGGCTAAAATATCCTCGAGCTCCGCGATCGTCTTGAGTAACCCCTTGTACTCTTCTTCGATCTTCTGGCGCTCGAGGCCGGTAAGCGTCCGTAAACGCATGTCGAGGACCGCGTTGGCCTGCACTTGCGAGAGCTTGAAGCGCGCCATGAGTTTTTCGCGAGCTTCCTCTGTGGTTGGGCTCTTGCGAATGATCTCGATGACCTTGTCGATGTTATCGAGCGCAATGCGGAAGCCTTCGAGGATGTGCGCGCGGTCTTTCGCTTTCGCCAGATCGAACTCGCTGCGGCGGCGCACGACGACCTTGCGGTGCTCGATGAAGTGCTCGAGGATCTGCCGCAGCGACAATACCTGCGGCTCGAGCGACATCCCGCCGCCGGGTAAGCTCGAAGGGACCGGCACCAGCGCCAGCATGTTGAAACCGAAGCTCGACTGCAGCGGCGTGTGCTTGTAGAGTTGGTTCAATACGACCTTGGGGGTCGCGTTGCGCGCCAGCTCGACCACGATCCGCGTCCCCTTGCGGCTGGACTGATTTTCCAGCTTCATGATTCCGGTTATCGATTTTGATTCGTAGGCTTCGGCGATCGCCTCGACGATGCGCGCCGTCGTCACCTGGAACGGCACCTCGGTGATGACGATCTTGAACTTGCCCTTCTCTTCGACGATCTCGGCCGAGCCGCGCATCGTAACCGAGCCGCGTCCCGTCCGGTACGCGAGTTTGATCGCCTCGCGGCCCAACAACGTTCCGCCGGTCGGAAAGTCGGGACCGTGCACGATCCCGACCAAGGCGCTGTCGATTTCTTCGGCGTCCTCCCCGGCGTGATCGATCACGTACGCAATCGCGTCGGAGATCTCGCCGATGTTGTGGGGCGGGATGTTGGTCGCCATGCCGACCGCGATACCGCTCGAACCGTTGATCAAGAGCTGCGGAAGACGCCCGGGAAGAACGGTCGGTTCGGTGCCCTGATTGTCAAAATTCGGAATGAAGTCGACCGTGTTCTTCTCGATGTCGGCCAGCATTTCGAGCGCGATGCGGGCCAGCCGCGCTTCGGTGTACCGGTATGCCGCCGGCCGGTCCCCGTCGATCGAACCGAAGTTTCCGTGCGGATCGACCAGCGTATAGCGCAGCGTGAAATCCTGCGCCATCCGGACGAGCGCGTCGTAGACCGACGAGTCGCCGTGCGGGTGGTAATTCTTGAGCACCTCACCGATGACGCCGGCGCACTTGCGATGCTGCTTGTCGGGTCCCAGGTTCATCTCGGACATCGCGTAGAGGATCCGCCGCTGCACCGGCTTCAGGCCGTCGCGGACGTCGGGGAGCGCTCTCGATGCGATGACCGACATCGCATACGCGAGGTACGACTCCCGCATTTCATCTTCTACGTTGATCTGAGATATTCGGTCGTTATCCAACAAAAAGCCTTACGCGCGGGCGCGCGTCGAAGTGCGGCGAAGCAGGGAGAGTGTCTACGAGGCTAGGCTGCGCGGCTTCACAACCGCGCCGACACCACATCGCAGCATTCTTCGCGATTCGGCGAGGCCTTTCATCTTGAAAACGACCGTTCGCGCGAGTGCGAAAAGCGTCGCGGAACTCGAGCGGATCGGCGTCGAACTGGCAGCCGAATTGCGTCCGGGCGACGCCGTCGGTCTCTCGGGCGCGCTCGGCGCCGGGAAGACGACCTTCGCGCAGGCCATCGTCCGCGCGTTGCACGGCAGCGAGGACGCCGCGAGCCCGACCTTCACCTTCCGTCACACCTATCGGGGCGAACCGCCGGTCGAACACCTCGACCTATACCGGATCGACGACCCCACGGAAGCGCTCGAGCTCGGCCTCGAAGAGGCCTTTCGGCCCGACGCGATCGTGCTGGTCGAATGGCCCGAGCGCCTTCCCGGCTTGCTGCCGGTGCGCTCGTTCTGGGTCACAATCGGCGGTAGCGGCGACGGCCCGCGCACGATCGCGATCGAGCGTCCGCGATGAGAACGTTGCTCGCTATCGACGGCGCGCTCGGCGTTTTTTCTGCGGCGGCGATCGGTTTGGACGGAAGCGCTCCGCGCGCCGCGGCCGCGACGCGCAACGACGCGCTCGAGCGCGGACTCGCACTCGTCGCCGAGGTTCTCGGCGCCGGTGGTTTCGAAGACGTGGCGAGGATCGCCGTCACGACCGGCCCCGGCGGGTTCACCGGATTGCGCATCGCGCTCAGCTATGCAAAGAGTTTGGCCTTCGCGCGCGACCTGCCGCTGGTCGGCGTTTCGTCATACGACGTCGTCGAGCCGGATGAGGTTGCGCCGCCGCTGGCCGCGTTCGTGAGCGGGCGGGCGGGCCTCGCGTGCGTTCGGCTGCGATTGGGGAACGATGCCAGCGTGGAGTGCGGTGCGGACGAACAGGTCGTCGCGGCGCTGGCCGGCCGCCTGGGCGCGGGCGCGACGCTCGCTTGCGCGGGCGCCCCGGAGGGCGTCCTCGCGCGGCTTGGCGAACGCGGAATCATCGTGCGTCTTTGTTCCCCGTCGCCATCGCCGCCCGCGCTCGCACTCGCGCGTAAGGCATTGCAGCGCACGCCGGCCGCTAACCCTCACGCGGTTCGCGCCGATTACGGGAGCGTCGCCTACTACACGCGCCGGGAGGCCCCACGCGCCTAGAGGTTGAGCGGGCCGCAGCGCGGCCACGGCGGCTTACGATCGCGCCGATGAGCAACGCCGACGTACGCGCGGTGATGCGCATCGAATCGCTTTCGTTCTCGACGTCGTGGCCGACGAGCGCATTTCAAAGCGAACTCAACGACAATAAGCTCGCGCATTATTTTGTGGGTCGCGACGGACAGGGTCCCGACGCGGAGCTGGTTGCCTACGGCGGCATCTGGGTGATCTTGGACGACGCGCACATCACGACCATAGCCGTCCATCCCGATCGCCGCGGCCTGCGTTACGGCGAGCAGCTCCTGGTGCACATGTTGCACGAATCGATTTCGCGGAGCGCCTCGTGGATCACGCTCGAAGCGCGCGAGTCCAACGAGGTCGCGCACAATCTCTATCGCAAGTACGGCTTCGCGACGATTTCGACGCGCCGTGCCTATTACAGCGACAACGGCGAGAACGCGGTCGTGATGTGGGCCGGAAACCTGCGCGGCGAACTTTACGCTCGCCGTCTCGCGACGCTCGAAATCGAGCTCGACGCCGCGCTCTCTTCCGAGGTTCGTTGACGTTCGTCGCGCTGGCGCACGCCGTGCGCGCCGAATTGCGTCAGGAGCAGCGGTACGCGCACGTGGTCCGGGTCGCCCGGCTCGCAGATCGTCTGGCGGCTCGGCATGGCGAAGATGCCCGCAAGGCGCGCGTCGCGGGACTGGTACACGATTTGGCGCGGCTCTATCCGGCTTCGCGCCTCATCGCGGAATGCGAGCGCCGAGACGTGCCGATCGCGGATTTCGAGCGGCTCAATCCGATCCTCTTGCACGCTCGACTCGGTGCGGAATTGGCGCGCGAACGCTTTGGGATCGACGACCCTGCGATCTTGTCGGCGGTCCGCACGCATACGGTTCCGGAGCCGGGGATGTCGCGGCTCGACGAGATCGTCCATATCGCCGATGGAATCGAGCCGGGCCGCAAATTTCCCGAACGTGCCGGCCTTGAAGAATTGGCCTTTCGCGATCTTGACGCCGCGATGCTCGGCGTGATTGAGGCAACGCTCGCCTACCTGCGCGCGACCGGCGCCGACGTCGCTCCGCCGACTTTGGCGGCGCTGGCAGTTTACCAAACGCGAGCGGCCTCCCGGCTCACCCTTCCGCCCGCCATCGAAAGGAGTCCCGCCTGCCCGACTTAATCGACATCGTGCGCGAAGCCGCGCTCGACAAAAAAGCCGAAGACGTTCTCGCCGTTCCGCTGAACGGCCGGACGATCATCGCCGACACCTTCATCATCGCCACGGGCCGTTCGAAGATTCAAACGCGCTCGATCGCCGACGGAATAGCCCAGAAAGCGCGGGAAGCCGGCTTCGCCAAACCGCGCCTCGAGGGATATGCCGACGGGGGCTGGATTCTGCTCGACTTGGGCTCGGTCGTGGTTCATATCTTCACGCCGGACGCGCGCGCTTTTTATAACCTCGAGCGGTTGTGGGGCGCGCCGGAGACGCGCCAAGCGCAAACCTCGTGAGGTTGAAATCGCGCCGCCAACGCCGTGCGCTTGAAAACCTCAAGAAGCTCGGCATCTGGATCTTTCTCGTGCTCTTCGTCGCAAGCATCGCCGGCGTAGTGCTCATCACCTCGGTCGGCATCGCTCGGTAGCTTCGAAACCTTCCCCGTGAGCGCAGGTACTTGAAGCCGTGGACCGTACGAGGAAGAGCATGAGATTTTCGAGCGCGATCGCCATCGCTGCGGTCGCCTTTGCGTTGGCTCTCCCGGCTGCGGCGCGCACCGGTTACGTCGAAGACGGCGCCTCACTGTTCGGCGCCGGGACGGTCGCAAACCTCAACCGCGAAATTGGCGACTTCGAGCGCCAGACCGGAAAAGAGATCGTCGTCGTCAGCGAGCCGTCGCTCGGGGGCAAGACGCTGAAACAAGCCAGTGAGGACACCTTCGCAAAACAGCAGGTGAACGGCGTCCTGTTTTATTTCGCGCAGGCCGAAAAACAAGACAGCGTGAGCGGCGACACCGCCTCGAAAGCGTTCTTCCCGCCCGGTTCGTTTCAGAAGATCCACGACGCGATGCGTGGATATTTCCGCACCGGCGATTTCGATCAAGGCATCACGACCGGCGTCAACCTGGTGCTCGACCAGTATCGCGGTCATCAGCGCAGCGCGCTCGGCACGCAAAGCGTCGCGGCCACCCATCGCTCCTCAGCCGGCGGCGCGAACGGCGCCCCGGGCGCATCATTCGGAGGCGGTATGTCGCTCATTTGGTTGGCGATCATCTTGTTCGCCGGTTTTTTGATCATACGCGGAATCTTCCGCGCGCTCTCGGGTCCGCGCGTCTTGCCGCCGGGGTACGGCGGCCCAGGCGCGCCGGGGCCGGGCGTTCCGGGCTATGGGCCGGGCTACTATGGCGGGGGCGGCGGATTTTTCAGTGGATTGCTCGGCGGCCTCGGTGGAGCGTGGCTCGGCAGCGAGTTATTCGGCGGTAATCGCGGCATGACGATGGGCGAGCAGGGCACGACGGCGGATATGAGCGGCGGCGCGGGCAGCGCCGATGCGTCGGGCTGGCAGTCTGACCCCGGCCAGATCGATTCCGGCGACAGCGGCGGCGGTAGCTTCGGCGATACGGGCGGCGGCTTCGGCGATTCCGGCGGCGGCTTCGGCGGCGGCGACAGCGGCGGCGGCTGGTAGCACTCAGCGCAGGCGAACGTACGGCGCGAGAGCCTCGAGCAGGTGGGGGCTCACGCCGTTGACGTCTTCCAGCTCGTCGAGCGATGCGAACGGTCCGTTCCGCTCGCGGAACAGGACGATGCGCTCGGCAAGATGGACGCCGATGCCGGGCAGCGTTTCGAGTTCATCGGCCGTGGCTTGGTTGAGATCGAGCGCCCCGACGCTCTCGGATTTCGTCGCAGCCCGCCTCTTATACACATCTCCGAG
>DHWK01000015.1:503-10323 GCA_002413145.1 bacterium UBP12_UBA5184 | reverse complement strand
CCGGCCGCGGCCAACCCCAGCGTAACCTCCACCGATCCGAAGAGTCTGTATGTGTGCGTCACCCCGTACTCGCCGGAGCGTCGCGTGACCCTGTACGGGCCCGGTCTGGTCGCGCCGGACACTACCGGCTACACGATCAATTCCGACGTTCGAATCATGGTGCGCCATTGGCCCGGAGCGTTCGCGCCGGCCTTGTTGAGGAGCTGGACGAGTTTGCAGCTTGGGGTCGAGCTGCGATGCGCGGATTTCTCTCAGACCACGCCGGGAAGCCTGGATTTCCAAGTCTTCCTTCGCGGGACGCCGAGCAACGTCTTCACCATCCCGCTGCTCGCGCTGCCGGGCGGGCCCCCGACGCTGATCTCGGTGAGCCCGAACCAGCGCGTTGTGGGATTGACGGGTAGATTAGATTACCTCGTGCGCGTCCTCGGTACCAACATGCCCGACGACACGACCGCGACGATCGGCGGCGAAGGCGCCGGCATCGGCCTGGCAGGGTTCACCGACGGGTACATGGATATTTGGGTCCCGGCCGATCTGCGCTCGAAGCCAGGCGTGTATGCGGTGCAGCTGCACGACTCAAAAGGCGCATCCAACACGGTAAATCTCACGATTGGCAGGCTCTTGCCGACGCTGAACCGCAGCTTTACTCGGCTCGGCGCTGGAACGCTTGCGTCCTTGCAGGCCTTGCAGGCCTTGGACGTGCAGATCATCAACGTCGCTGGTCACGTGACCCTCAAAGGTCACGCGGGTTCGCTCGAGGCCAAAGCGCAGCTGATCGACGCTGTACGGCACATACCCGGCGTCGCCAACGTCGTCGACCAAGTCACGGTTCCGTGATAGGTCGGAGCGGCAAACTACCAAACGCTGGAATCTATCAACCGCTCAGACCCTGTGCCTGAGCATTCGTGGGCGTTTTCGGGGGCGCCGGATTCAGCATCGCCGCCGCGAATGCTCCGAATGTCTGCGCGACCTCGACAAAGAAACTGGCGAGGGTCGCGCCATCGTTGGTCTTCCAGGCAGCCAAGAAGCGGTCGAAGGCGGACTTGATCTGATCGAAGTGCGCGGCCATGTAGCCTCCTTTAGGGGCGCTCGCTTTATTGGCGGTCGCCAAATCAGCGGTAAGCGTCTTTGCAATCGCCGACCGACACGACGACCATCGCGTCATCCTCCCTTCGGTAACCCACGCGCCATTTGCCTACGCGAAGTCGCCACGTCGGTATCTTCTGACCGTGCAATTTCACAACGTCCGCGTTTGGCAGCTCGCCGCGGTCAAATCTCTCGATCGCCGCGAGGATCACTTCGGCGTCTCTCTTCGAAAGGGCGGCGAGGTCGCGCCGCGCCGCGACAGTGAACCGCACCACAGTCGCAGTCAGACCTCGATAGTTATCTCTTGACGTCCAGGCCGAGTTCGCGGCGAACGGTCGCTGAATCGACTCGGGAGCCGTCATCCTTGGCATCAGCCTCGGCAATTGCCTCGACTTCTCCGGGTTCGGGTTTCTCTTCTGGAGCGAGCAGAGTCACGACCAGCGCGACATCTCCGGTGGCGGCGGCGCGAATGACTTCCTCAGTTAACTCAACTTGTCGATCGACCGGGAGAGCTGCGGCGAGTGTGCGCAAAGCGCATCCATATACAGACTCGTCGGCTTCGCCTAGTTGGTCGTCATGTGTGCCGGCGAACTGGCAACCATGACCTGAGTTTTAGGCCTTGGGTGCGGGCTGACCGTCGCCCTCAAAATACTATCCATTTCTGCTCAGCGTGACCTTCACCGCGCCGCCCCTGGTTTTGACTGCGGGGCACTACGCGGCGTAACGGACGCTGGCGACACTCGCGCGCTTGCGCATGGAGAGCTCGCCGCGAATGGGGCGGTAAAGACGCCGGACGCGCTCTTTGCGTCGGATCGAGCGCGACGGCGACGCCATGCGCAAGTTGGAGCAGCGCGTCATCCGCCGCTCGGAACCCCCGAGCCTAAGTTGCGCTGCCGGAATTTGTCAAGACGTGTGGTATCGCCAGGCTGCGAGAGCCGTCGAGTTAGAATCCGTTCAGGTCGAGTCGCCCGATCGAGAGCCCTGGCGTTCTGGAGCCGAGGCGTGCCCCCGCGAGCGTCGAACGTCATAGTCATGGCGGACCTGCGTTACACTGTAGTCATCGAACCTGACGACGGGGCGTTCTCGGTAATTGTGCCGGCCTTTCCCGAGATTTCGACCTTCGGCGAAACATACGAGGCGGCGCTCGAAATGGCGCGGGACGCCATCCGGCTGTCGCTGGAATATCGTCGCGACAACGCGTTGGACATCCCGACCTCCGACGTCGACCAGACGCGCGTCGAGCGCGTTGCCATAACCTACCCAGCCGCGTAGCACTATCGCAAGCCGTGGCTAACCTCCCACAGGTCCGACCGGATCGGTTGGTCCGCGCTCTCCAGCGTGCCGGCTTTCGTGTCGACAGGACATCCGGTTCGCACACCATTCTCGAAAGAAGCGACGGCCGATTTGCGAATGTCCCGATGCATGCTGGCCGAGACGTACCGCGCGGCCTGCTCGCTCGCATCTTGAAGACCGCCGGCCTCACTACCGAGGAACTACGCGACCTTCTGTAGCCGAACTAACTGCTGCCTTTCACGAGGCGCTCGCGGCGACCAGTTTGATAGGCTCGCCATCGCGGACGCAACGAAGTCGAATGGTTTCCCACTGATCCAAAGTAATCAACCTCTTCAGTGCTCAGATTCGAAGCCCGTTGGGGCTACCACGCAACCGCGTAACCACGCGGTTTTTTCATTTCGATCAATTAGTCCTCGAGCCCCCGAAGATACGGTCGATGCGGTTGGCTGCATCTCGTTGAAGATCGCCGAGTTCAACTGGACACCTGCGGTAGCGCATCGACGCTCACAGTGATGGGAAAGCCGGAGTTATAAGGAACCCACGGCGGCGACGCGGAATGAGCATTACTCGCCGTCTACGGGGGATCGAGCGCGCGATGCAACTCGCTTCTAATCATCGTCGTTGCGCCTTGGGGCGGCGCAGCTTCCTCGCTCTCACCGGCGCATGCGCGGCGGCGCCGCTCGCCTTCTTCGATTCCGCGCGGTCTGCGACAACGGCACCCGCCCAGCCGACATCAGAGGAGGCGCTCGCACTCCTTGTTGCCGGGAACAAACGGTTCGCGGCAGGCGCCCCACAGCACCATCTGGAGCTCGAAGCTCGGCGCAAGGCCACTGCGGGAGGGCAACAGCCCTTCGCGCTAATCTTGTCGTGCGCCGATTCGAGAGTTGCCCCCGAGTTCGTCTTCGATCAGAGCATCGGAACGCTCTTCGTCGTACGCGTCGCCGGGAATTACGCCGCGACGGGGGGCGTCGGGAGCTTCGAATACGCCGTCGAGCATTTCCATTCGCCGCTCTTGGTCGTGCTGGGTCACGAAGGGTGTGGCGCACTAAAAGCGACCCTCGACGCCGTCAGAACGAATCAAATCATCGGCGGCGACCTGGGCGAAGTTGTCGCGGCCTTACGAAGTGCCGTCGTCGCCGCGAAGTCAGAACCCGGCGATCCCGTCGAGAACGCGATCCGCGCGAACATTCGCCGGACCGTCGCAGAGCTGCCGCGCATGTCGACGCTGCTCTCCGAGGCAGCAAAGACTGGGAAGCTATCGATAAGGGGCGCGGAATACAGCCAGACGAGCGGTCTGGTTTCGCTGCTTTGATCTTTGACCGGAGCCGGCCGACGTGCAAATGATCGGGCGTTAAGGCGTAAGCGCAAAGCCCGCCGGCGCGGTTTGCTGATTCGGTCAATTGGCCGGTTAGGCAGGGGTTCATACATTCCGACGCAGTGGGTCGTGCGATGCGAAGCTTAGGCTCGGCCTGAGACGAACCAAACACTTGCCGGAAGAAAGACGCCCTCGGCAGTTTCGTGCTCGCGAAGCGCTTCGAGGATTGCAGCCTTTGCGATAGCCCTCAAATTCGCGTCGGCACCTGATAGAGCACGCGATACGGGTCCGATCTGCGTGGCGAAGTCGGCCGCCGATTCGAGGATGTTACTCCTAGCTTGGCCGCTATTCCGCCACGCGACCCTTTCGACCCGACAAGCGGGCGAACGCCGCGTTTTCCGATCGAATGCGCCACCCGATCAGGATGAGATTGAGTGCGCCAAACCCGAGCGCGTGCCAAGGCAGGCCGAGCGCCAGCGAAATGCAGGGCAACTCGACCGCGACGATGAGATAATTCGGATGGCGCACGAAGCGGTACGGACCCGACGTCACCGGTGCTGCCCAGGGCGTCATGATGATGCGCGTCGTCCATCGCTCGCCGAGCGTTCTCAGCACCCAGAAGCGCGCGATCTGCAAGAAAACGAAGAACAGGACGAACTCCGGGACTAGCGTGTGGTTCCACCCCAGTCCCCAAAGGGTCAGAAGCCATGTCGCGTGGAGGGCGATCATGGCGGGATAGTGCGCTGCGCCCACTTCGTATGCGCGGCGTGCGAGCAATTTGCGCGTATTTCGCCGCGCAATAACGAGTTCCACGAGACGTTGCAGCGTCACGTAGACCAGGAGAAGCAAACCGTTAGTTATCGGCAACGTGCAGCGTCGCGAACGAGGCGGTGAAACCGGGGCCGAGCGCCGTAAGAACGGCTTTCCCTTTAAATCCTTCCGCAAGAGCGCGTTCGAGAACGAAAAAAACGGTCGGCGAAGACATGTTTCCGAAGTCACGCATGACCGACCGTTCGACGACAAGCGCTCCGTCGGGAAGTTCGAGTGCCGCTTCGATCGCTTCGAGCACTTTCGTTCCTCCCGGGTGACAAACGACGCGATCGATATCGGAAGGCGCAAGAGCGAGGCGCTCCATCGCGCGGTCGAATTCGACGCGATAATTTCGCGCGATAAAATCGGGCAACGATCGCGAGATAATGACGCCCAGTCCCACCTGGTCCGTGGACCAGCCCATGATATCGATCGTATTCGCCCAAAGATGCTCCGTCGCGCCGCCAACGCGTCCGATAGCGGGGCCGTCGCCCCAGCGAAGAATTGCCGCTGCCGCGCCGTCACCGAAAAGCGCCGCGGAAACGATATCCGGCTTGGTAGCGCGATCAAGCCGGAACGCCAGCGTGCACAATTCGATCGTCACGAGCAAGACCGTCGTGCCGGGTTCGCTGGCTGCAATTCGCGATGCAATCGCAAATCCGGTGACGCCCCCGGCGCAGCCCAAGCCGAAGATGGGAATCCGACGAACGTCTGGCCGAAAGCCAAGCCGCGGGAGGACGCGCGCTTCGAGGCTCGGCGTCGTGATGCCGGTCGACGACACCGTAACCACCGCATCAATTTGTCGCGCGTCGAGCGCCGCCGAAGCGAGCGCCTTGCACACGACATCCTCGAACAGTTTGCTTGCGCCGGCCACGTATGAGGCGGTGCGGTCAGGCCACTCGTGGCTTTCCGCGAACCACGCCAGCGGCTCAACCGAGTACCGACGCTCGATGCCGGTCGACGCAAAGACGCGCGACAGGGCCTCGTACCCGGCTAAACGATGGCCGAAGAATGTGCGCGCCAGGTCCGCTGCTCGGGCCTGCTCGATGACGTTGCCCGGCAACGCCGTCGCAAGCGAAAGCAGTTGCGGTGCTGCGCTGGGGGACGACGACCTCAAATGCCCACCCACGATGCTCCGTGAAGACCGCGCTGGCATCTGCACACCCTAAGGCTCGAGCTTTAACGCCGGCTGAAGGTTGCCAATCGCTGGTCTTTACCGGTTTCGCGACAGCTCGATGTCGAGCCTAGCCGTCCGATCTTCGGCGCGAGGGACCACGTTGAGAACGAGCTCCAAGGGCAGCTATTGCGGAACTGCCGAGGATTTGCGTCGGCCGCGACGTGAAACGAGCGTGGTGATCCTTTCTTACGATCGGAGAGGAAGCAAAACGCGCGGCGGCCCGCCGGACGAAGATTGGCGCGCCCATCGGCGTGCGTGGCTCGGCTTCACGACTATGTGCCTCGGCCTCTTCATGGCCATCCTGGACATTCAGATCGTCGCAGCCGCGCTACCGCGGATCGCGACGTCGCTACACACGCCGATCGAGCAACTGAGTTGGGTGCAAACTTCGTATCTGATCACCGAAGTGATCGCGATCGCGCTCAGCGGCCGTTTGGCCCGAGCGCTTTCGACGCGTTGGCTCTTCGCGGGCGCTTCGTTGGGCTTCGTGCTGACGAGCCTGGGATGCGGTCTCTCGCACGTCTACGTCACCCTCATCGTGTGGCGGACGCTTCAGGGTTTCTTCGCCGGAACGATGGTCCCGACGGTCTTCGCCGCCGGATACAAGATGTTTCCGAAGGCGTTGCACTCGCGTGCGATCTTGATCGCGGGCGCGCTTGCGATGCTTGCGCCCTGCGTTGGGCCCTTACTCGGTGGTTACGTCGCCGAGAAGGTGGCGTGGAATTGGCTCTTTTTCATCAACATCCCGATCGGACTCGCGATCGCGGTAATCGTCGCCATGGTTGTCCGTGTCGATACACCAGACCGCACCGCGTGGCGTACCGTCGATACGGTCGCGTTCATCGCACTCACGCTGAGTCTAGCATCCCTGCAGACCCTGCTTAAGATCGCACCCCAAGATCACTGGGCCGCTCTGCGTGACTATGCGCTGCTGGTCGTCACGCTGGCGAGCGGTGCGCTATTTATCCGGCGCTGTACGAATACGCACGAAGCGCTCGTCGATTTCGCGCCGCTGCGTACGTTCGGCTTCACGGTCGCATGCGCATATAATTTCGTGCTGGGTGTCGCGCTTTACGGCTCATTTTACCTCTTGCCGCTGTTCCTCGGCTTTGTGCGCTTTCACACCCCCCTTGAAATCGGGGAAATTATGACGGTGATGGGCGCCTCGCAACTCGTCGCCGCCCCGTTTGCCACGATTGCCGATCGTCGGCTGCCGGCGCGTTGGGTCGTCGCGATCGGATTCGGACTCTTCGCCGCAGGGGCGTTCGGCAACGCCTTTCAAACACCGACGACGGATTTTGGCGGATTGCTCGTGCCGCAAATTCTGCGCGGCGCCGCGCTCCTCTTCTGCCTCCTACCGATCACCAACGTCGCGCTGGACGAATTACCGTCCGAGGCGCTCTCGAACGCGAGCGGCTTGCTGAATTTCATGCGTAACATCGGCGGAGCCGTCGGCATCGGTGTTGTCGACACGATCGTCATCGTTCGGCCGCACGCGATCGCGACCCGCTTGTTGGACGAGCTTGTCAAGGGTAAGGCCGCTACCGCCGCGTTCGTAGGCATACCGAAAGACCTGCTGGCCGGCGTCGACATCGCGCATGCGGATCCCGGTGATATCGCCTTCGTCAAGCCGATCATCGCGCGCGCGGCAGCCACCGTTGCGTTCAACGAGGCGTGGTTGGTGATCGGAGGCCTCCTCGTCCTCTCGCTCGCTCTCGTCCCGTTCCTGCGCCGGCCTTCGCGTCCGCTCGCGCACCAATCGGAAGCCGTATATGAAAGACTCGCTTATGAAGCTCCGTCTGCTACCTCGTAACATCGCCTTCGTACTCGCGCTTGCCATTGCGTGGTCCGGGACGTCGCCCGCGGTCGCTGCGGGCCTGCCACGGCTCGAAGCCGACACGCTGGGCGGTAATCACGTCGTCCTTCCGACGGATGCCGCCGGGAAACCGCTCGTGCTTCTCCTCGCGTTTACCAAGGAGGCGCAAGCGGACCTAAAGTCGTGGTCGCGCAAGCTGCTGAACGATCGTGTCGCGCGCGACGCTCTCGTCTACGTCGTGGTCGTCGCGGACAAGACGGCGTTCGTGTCGCGCGGCCACATACGCAAGATGGTCGAGCGCGCTGCCGTCGGTAGCAAGGAGCAGATGAACGACAACGTGCTCATCACATTCAACGGTGCCGGCTGGCTTACTCTCGTTCCGCCCGGTGACAAGAACGCGGTGGGCGTGGTCGTTTGCAACGCGAGTGGCGCGGTCGCCTATGCGAAGCGCGTACGGTTCAGCGACGCCAACCTCGCCGACGTCGAAAGGGCGGCAAAGTAAGCCGCGCCTGCGCAGTCGGCTCCCGCCTTACCAAAGGGGAGCGGCGACCTAACGACGCCGAATTGGAACGCAGCACCACAGAGGACCGAGCATGCTGCCAGCGATTTTCTTCGGACACGGCAATCCCATGAACGCCGTGTCGAACAACACCTATACCGACGCGTGGCGGTCGATCGGGGAACTGACGGTTAAACCGCGCGCCATTCTCTCGATTTCGGCGCACTGGTTCGTGCCTGAAACCGGCGTCACGGTGAGCACCGCGCCGCGGACGATTCATGATTTCGGCGGGTTCCCAGCCGAGCTATATCAGGTCCAATACCCTGCACCCGGCGACCCGAAGCTTGCGCGGCTCGTGCTGCAGATGCTGGCGCCGACGCCCGTGACCATCGACGACTCGTGGGGTCTCGATCACGGTACGTGGTCGGTGCTCAGGCACGTGTACCCCGCCGCGGACGTGCCGATCGTACAACTCAGCATCGATGAGTCCCAGCCAGCGTCGTTTCATTTCGAAATCGGCCGGAAACTTGCCCCACTGCGGGACGAAGGCGTCCTCATCGTAGGCAGTGGGAATCTGGTCCACAACCTTGAGTCGTACGCGTGGGGACGGCACACCCCGGAACCGTACGATTGGGCGGTCCGCTTCGAGCGCGCCACAAAAGAACTGTTGCTCGCCGGCGATTACAAGCCGCTTGTCGAGTACGAGAAACTTGGGCGGGATGCACTGCTCGCGATCCCGACGCCGGACCACTATTTGCCACTGCTGTACGTGATCGGGACGAAGCAGCGTGACGATGTGGCCACCTTCCCCGTCGAAGGCATCGATGGCGGATCGATATCGATGCTGGCAGTACAGATTGGGTCGCGACCGTGAATCGATGAGTGGACAAGTCTCGATCGCCGGCACGGCGGGTTCACTGGCGGTCGCTAATGAGCGCCCCCAACGTCAATTGAGCCCGTAGCAGTCGTGGGCACTGAGGGAGCAATAGTCGTCGGTGTTTACGACGGAGCAATCCTACCAATCTTGTTGCCGTTGAATTCCGTGAACCAAAGGGCACCATCCGGACCCGTGGTGAGGTTCCTAGGCTGGCTGCTCGCAGTCGGGATTGTGTATTCGGTGAACGCGCCGGAGGTGGTCACGCGACCGATGTTGCCGCCGAAGAATTCCGTGAACCAGAGGGCCCCGTCCCGACCCGTGGTGATGTCTCTAGTTAGGCTGTTCGCGGTCGGGATCGTGTATTCGGTGAACGCGCCGGAGGTGGTGACCCGACCAATCTTGTTGGCAGCTATGGCGCCTTCCGCGAACCAGAGCGCCCCATCCGGACCCAAGGTGATGCCTTCAGTGCTGCTGCTCGCGGTCGGGATCGCGTATTCGGTGAACGCGCCGGAGGTGGTGACCCGACCGATCTTGTTGCCGTTGAATTCCGTGAACCAGAGCGCCCCGTCCGGACCCGTGGTAATTTCGTCAGCACCGCTGCTCGCGGTCGGGATCGTATATTCGGTGAACGCGCCGGAGGTGGTAACCCGGCCGATCTTGTTGGCACCTGTGCCGCCTTCCGTGAACCAGAGCGCCCCGTCCGGACCTGTGGTGATGCCGTCAGGACCGCTGCTCGCCGTCGGGATCGTGTATTCCGTGAACGCGCCGGAGGTGGTCACCCGACCGATCTTGTTGCCGTTGTATTCCGTGAACCAGAGGGCGCCGTCCGGACCCGTGGTGATGCCGGCGGGAGCGCTGCTCGCGGTCGGGGTCACGTATTCGGTAAACGCCCCGGCGGTGGTCACGCGACCGATCTTATTGTCGTTGAATTCCGTGAACCAGAGCGC
>DHWK01000015.1:0-329 GCA_002413145.1 bacterium UBP12_UBA5184 | reverse complement strand
CGTGAACCAGAGCGCGCCGTCCGAACCTGTGATGATGCGGAAGGGACCGCTGTTCGCGCTCGGGACCGTGTATTCGGTGATCCTCGGGGTTGGAGTCGGCGCCGGCGTCGGAGTCGGCGTCACAGATGATGTTGTGCCACCGCCCCCGGCGCAGGCAACGACAATTAGAGAAGCGATCATAAGAGTCGCGCTCGCGACGAAAGGCCGCAACCGCTGCTTGTCCCTAAGTAAGCCGCGGCGCCGCTCTTTGTTAGCGCGTCGAACGACAACGCCGATGCGCTCAAACATAGCGATCCTTCCTTGCAACCCTAGTGAGGGCCAGACGTGTT
>DHWK01000122.1:16201-16541 GCA_002413145.1 bacterium UBP12_UBA5184 | reverse complement strand
ACTTCGCGATGGTCACGCTCGCGATCGCGCAGATCGTCTACTTCATGGCCTATCAGTTCAGCGGTCTCACCGGTGGCGAGAACGGAACGCAGATCTCCACCCGCGGCGCGCTCTTCGGCCTCTCGCTCGAAAACGACCGCGTCTTCTACTACGTCGCGCTCGCGATCGTCGTGCTGGGCGTGCTCTTTGCCATCCGGGTGGTCAATTCACCGTTCGGCGCCGTCTTGGCCGCCATGCGGGAGAACGAGCCCCGCGCGCGCAGCATCGGCTATGACGCGAATCGGTTTAAACTCGCGGCGTTCGTGATGTCGGGGACGCTGGCCGGCGTCGCCGGCGTGCT
>DHWK01000122.1:15787-16109 GCA_002413145.1 bacterium UBP12_UBA5184 | reverse complement strand
CTGGCCGGCGTCGCCGGCGTGCTCTACGCGATCGGCAACCGCCTCTCCGGGCTCGACGGCGTCGACTGGCATACCTCGGGGAAGATCGTGATGATGACGATTCTCGGCGGTATCGGGACGATCTTTGGGCCGATCGTCGGCGCCGGTTTGTTCGAATCGCTCGAACACTACGTTTCCCAAACCGCCGTCGGCGACAAGACCAATCTGGTCATGGGCCTGATCTTCGCCGCCATCATTTTGCTCGCGCGGCGCGGCATCGTCGGCGAGATTCTCCACCGCCTCTTCACTCCGCGCCGCATCGTCGTCGAGGACGAGGACCGTC
>DHWK01000122.1:15287-15587 GCA_002413145.1 bacterium UBP12_UBA5184 | reverse complement strand
GAAGTAGCGATTTCGCAGGATGCGAAATCGCGGGCGTCTTCGAAACCGACGAGGGCGGCCCGAAGGCCAAGAATCAAACGCCCAAGTGAGCGAGCAGATCCCCTTCGCGGGCGATGACTTCGGCGTTGGTCATCGACTCGATGATGCGACCGTGCACCATTAGGTAATGGCGGTCGGCGACGCGCGTCGCAAAGCGCAAGTTTTGCTCCACCAGGAGCATCGTCACGCCGGACTTCTTGATCTCGAGGATGAGTTCGCCGATCTGGTTGACGATGACCGGAGCCAGCCCTTCGGTCGGCT
>DHWK01000122.1:0-15172 GCA_002413145.1 bacterium UBP12_UBA5184 | reverse complement strand
AGCATCTGCTGCTCGCCGCCGGAAAGCATCGTCCCCATCGACGAGCCGCGTTCCTTGAGGATTGGGAAGAGGTCGTAGATTCGCTCGAGCGGCCAGGCGTTTTGGCCGACGACCACCGGCAGCGTTAGGTGCTCGGCCACCGTCAAGGTCGCGTAGATGCCGCGCTCCTCGGGGACGAAACCGATGCCGCGCCGCGCGATCTTGTCGGAGCTGAGGCGCACGATCGGCCGGCCTTCGAATTCGATTTCGCCGGAGCGCTGCCGCACGATCCCCATGATCGATTTGAGCGTCGTCGTCTTCCCGGCGCCGTTGCGCCCGACGAGCGTGACGACTTCGCCAGGCCGCACTTCGAGATCGACGCCGCGCAGGACGTGGCTTTCGTCGTAATAGGCGTTGAGGTCGCGGGTCTTAAGCATGCGCCGCCGCGCCGCCTCCGAGATAGGCGTCGATCACGCGCTGGTCGGCCCGGACTTCCTGATAGGTCCCTTCTACCAAGACTTTTCCGCGTTGCATCACCGTAATGCGGTTTGAAAGGTCGGCGACGACGCTGAGATTGTGCTCGACCAGCACGACGGTCCGCTCCTTCGCCGCGCGTCCGATCAGTTGCGAGATACTGCCGATGTCCTCGCTGCCCATCCCGGCGGTGGGTTCGTCCAGCAGCAGAATCTCGGGCTCTTGCGCGAGCGAGATCGCGAGTTCGAGCGCGCGCTTGCGTCCGTATGAAAGCTGGACCGCCAGCAGATCCTTCTCTTTTTCCAGGCCGACCGCGCTCAACAACTCGAGCGCGCGGGGCTCGAGTCGCCGCGTCGCGGCGCTGGAGAGCCAGAAGCGTGAGGGCAGCTCGGTTTTCGATTCTAGCGAGACCTTGACGTTGTCGAGCACGGTCAGGTGCGTAAAGATGCTGTTGATCTGAAAGCTGCGCACCATCCCGAGGCGCGCGACGTGCGGCGGGTCCATCCCGGTGATGTCGCGGCCCTTGAAGCAAATCGTCCCGGCCGTCGGCGTGATGAAGCCCGAGAGCAGGTTGAAGAACGTCGTCTTCCCGGCACCGTTGGGGCCGATGATCGCGTGGATCGTCCCCTCTTCGATTGCCAGCGAGACGTCGTCGACGGCTTTGAAGCCGGCGAACGATTTGGTCAGGTTGCGCGTCTCGACGAGCGCTGCCATGGGCTAAACTTTGGGGCGGCTGCGTGAGGCTCCCCCGAGATAGTCGCCGAGCCACGCCTCCGTCGTGAAGAGCGCGCGGCCTTTACGCACCGTCCGCAACCGGCCGCGTTGGGCGGCCTTGTAGAGTGCCTCGCGGCCGTATGCGCCGACGAACTCGGTCAGCGGCCGCAGCGACGCGGCGTCGCCGGCGCTCGCCAGGCGACCGAGACCGGCGAGGATCGAACGCGCGACGAACGCGGCGAGCGGCCACGGGTCGCGCGCGTCGGCTCGCGCCAGGGCAGCCCGATAGCGCGCAAGCTGCGTCCGGCGAACGAAGAACGGCGGATAGCCGAGGCGCCGCAACAGCAGGTTGGTGACCAGCCGCGCCACCCGCCCGTTCCCCGCGCTAAAGGGGTGGATTCGAGTGAAGCGCTCGTGGGCGTCGGCGATAAAAACCATCGAAGAACCCCGCTCGGAGGGTGGACTGCTGAAGCGGTCGACGTAGCCCGCTACCTCCCGCGGGACGAGCCAGAAGGGCGGGGGGACCATCCCGCTGCGCAAGGCGGCGGAGGTCGTGATGCGCCAGGCGCCCGGCCGCGCATCGGGCAAGAGCCGCGTCGCGCGGGCGTGGAGCTCGACGATCTCTTCCTGGCGCAGCAGCGGCTCGCCGGCCCTCGGTGGCTCCGCGCTATGGACCAGCTGCGCGGCTGCGGCATAGCCGCTCGCAATCAGGTAATCGCGCAAAGGCCGGTCGCCGAGCGCGAGGCCTCGCTCGAGCAGGGCGCGCATCGCGTGTGGTTCGAGGGCGGCGCCGGCTTGCGCGCACGACGCGACGATCTCCTCGAAGGCGAGGTTGGCCAACTCGCTTCTCTGCACCGCCTGGGCCGACGACGCCAGGCGTTCGCGTTCGGCGGCGACCGACGCATCGAGGACGGCGAAGGCCGCCGGCGGTTTCACGTGTCCATAATAATCGAAAAAGGTTCTTGTGGACATACTTCCGCAGCGAATTCGTGCTGCCGCAGCCAACTCGCCGGCTCGATGGACGCATATCTGGCCGCCCTCGCCGAACGGATACTGGTCTTCGACGGCGCGATGGGGACCGAGCTGATGGCGCTCGAGCTCGGGGCCGCGGATTTCGGCGGCCCGCGCCAGCAGGGGTGTAACGAAGCCCTGGTGCTGTCGCGGCCGGACGTCGTCCGCGGGATCCACCGCGCCTACCTCGAGGCCGGCGCCGACGTCCTGGAGACCGACTCTTTTACCGGATCGCGTCTCAAGCTCGACGAGTTCGGGATCGGCGAACGGACCGTCGCGATCAATCGCGGCGCCGCCGAGCTGGCTCGCGCCGAGGCCGATGCCTTCGCGCGCGACGGCCGTCCGCGTTTCGTCGCGGGCTCGCTCGGTCCGACCGGGATGCTGATTTCGTCGTCGGATCCCTCGCTATCGAAGATCACGTTCGACGAACTGGCCGACCTCTACGGCGAACAGTCTCGCGCGCTCGTCGAGGGCGGCGTCGATCTGCTCTTGATCGAGACGAGCCAAGATCTCTTGGAGATGAAGGCCGCGATCGCCGGGATCACGCGCGAGTTTGCGCGCGGTCTACGGCGCGTCCCGATTCAAGCCCAAGCGACGCTCGACGTCAGCGGCCGGATGTTGCTGGGCACCGACATCCGTGCGGTCTGCGCGACGCTCGACGCATTGCCGATCGCCGTGATCGGACTGAATTGCTCGACCGGTCCGACGCACATGCGCGACGCGGTTCGTTACCTGGTGGAAAACTCGCGTTGCTACGTCGCGGTGATCCCCAATGCCGGTTTGCCGCTGATGGGACCGAAGAGCGAGACGATCTATCCCGAGACGCCGCAGGAGATGGCGCGCGAACTCGGGTCGTTCGTTCGGGAGTACGGCGTGAACGCGATCGGCGGCTGCTGCGGCACGACGCCGGCCCACATCCGTGCCTTCAGCGAGCTCGCCCGCGGGCGCGTCGGACGCACCCCGGAACCGAAGCCGCTGCAATTCGCGGCCTCATCGATGACGGCGACCGCTCTCAAACAGGACGGCAGCCCGCTCCTAATCGGCGAGCGCATCAACGCGCAGGGTTCGCGCCGTCTCAAGCGCCTGCTGCTCGAAGAAAACTACGACGAGATTACGCTGCTGGCGCGAGAACAGGTCGAAGGCGGCGCGCACGTCCTCGACATCTGCACCGCACTCACCGAACGGAGCGATGAAGACGGGCAGATGGCGACCATCGTCAAGCGACTCGCGCAATCGGTCGAGACGCCGCTGATGATCGACTCGACCGAAGTCAAGGTTATCGAAGCCGCACTCAAGATCTACGCGGGCCGTCCCGTCATCAACTCGGTCCACCTCGAAAACGGCCGAACGAAGATCGACCAGATCGTTCCGCTCGCCGTCGAGAGCGGCGCGGCGCTGGTCGCGCTGACGATCGACGAAGCGGGGATGGCCAAGACCGCGACCCGCAAGCTCGAGGTCGCCGAACGGATCTACGAAATCGTCGTCGGCGAATACGGCATCCCGCCCGGCGCCCTGATCTTCGATGCGCTCACCTTCACCCTCGCAACGGGCGATCCCGAGTTCGCGCCTTCGGCCGTCGAGACGATCGAAGGCATCCGGCTGATCAAGGAGCGACTGCCCGGGGTGCTCACGTCGCTCGGCGTCTCGAACGTCTCGTTCGGCCTCAAGCCGCACGCCCGCGCGGCGCTGAACTCGGTGATGCTGCACCATTCGGTCGGCGCCGGGCTCGACATGGCGATCGTCAACGCGAAAGAGGTGACGCCATACGGCGAACTCGACGCTCCGGAGCGCGAACTGTGCGACGATTTGGTGTTGAACCGGCGCCCCGACGCGCTCGCGCGGTTGATCGAACATTTCGAAGCGAGCGGCGGCAAAGCAGCCGGCGGGGCCGCCCTCGAGGACGATAGCGACCTGCCGGTCGCGCGGCGCATCCACAATGCCATTCTGCGGCGGCGCAAGGACGGCATCGAGGCGAAACTCGACGAGGCCTTAACGGAACGCGATCCGGTCGCGGTGCTCAACGAGATCCTCTTGCCCGCAATGAAGGAAGTCGGCGACAAGTTCGGTTCGGGCGAACTGATCCTGCCCTTCGTCTTGCAGTCGGCCGAAGTGATGAAGAAAGCGGTCGCGTACCTCGAAGGGTTCCTCGAGAAGAGCGAAGGCGTCACCAAGGGGAAAGTGGTACTGGCGACCGTTTTCGGCGACGTCCACGACATCGGTAAGAACCTCGTCCACACCATCCTCGCCAACAACGGCTACACCGTTTTCGACCTGGGCAAACAAGTTCCGATGAACGCGATCCTCGACAAGGCGGTTGAAGTCGACGCCGACGCGATCGGACTTTCGGCACTCCTGGTTTCGACCTCGAAACAAATGCCGATCTGCGTCGCCGAACAAGATTCACGCAAGTTGAACTTTCCGGTGATGATCGGCGGAGCTGCGATCAATCGCGATTTCGGACGGCGCATCTCATTCCTGGAAGAGGGAAAGCGCTATTTCGATCCCGGCGTGTTCTACGCCAAAGACGCCTTCGAAGGGCTCGACATCATGGACGCGCTCACCTCGCCCGAGCGCAGGGGCGGTTTTTCGCAGCGCATCCGCGGCGAGGCCGAGCGCTCGCGCGACGCGCTTCCGAATGTCGCTGCGGCACCACGCTCGGGCCGGACCGGACGCGAGTTCCTGGCGTTGGCTCCGGCGCCGCTACCGCCGTTCTGGGGGACGCGGGCCGTCGGCGACGTCGACCTGCGCGAGCTTTGGCCGCGCTTCGATTTACGCAGCCTCTACCGGTTGTCGTGGGGCGGCGCCAACGCGAAAGGCGACGTTTGGGAGAAACTCGTGCGCGACGAGTTCGAGCCGCGTTTGCGCGAACTCGAAGCGCGTGCCGAACGGAGTCCGCTCCTGCAGCCCCGCGCGGTGTACGGATATTTTCCGGCTGCCGGCTCGGGCGACGACGTCATCCTTTACGATCCGAGCGATCCGTCGCGCGAGCTCGCGCGCTTTCGGTTTCCGAGACAAGCCGGCGGCGAGCACCTTTCGCTGGCCGATTATCTTCACGAACCCGAGGACGGTCGCGCCTCGGACACGATCGCGCTGCAAGTCGTCACGGTCGGCGCGCGGGTGAGTGAAGGCATCGACGCGTTGCAGCGTGCCGGCGCGTACAGCGACAGTTATTATCTCCACGGTTTCTCGGTGCAGTCGGCGGAGGCGTTGGCGGAATGGATGCACCGCCGCATCCGTAGCGAGCTGGGTCTCGACCCCGATCGCGGGAAGCGTTACTCCTGGGGCTACGGCGCGTGTCCCGACCTCGCGCAACACGAGATCGTTTGGAAACTGCTCGCCGCGCGAGACGCGATCGGCGTCGAGCTGACCGAAGCGTTCCAGATCGTCCCGGAGCAATCGACCGCGGCGATCGTCATCCATCACCCGCAGGCCGCCTACTTCAACGCGGCTGCGACGCGAGAATTGGTTCGCGTTTAGCGTCGACGGACGAGCAAATCGGCGCAGGCGAGAACGCCGCCGAGCGCGCCGCAGGCCACGTCGAGCGCATTCCAAAGCAAACCTTCGCGCGATCCGATCAGCGCTTGCCCGACCTCGATCGCCGCACTGTAGACGGCGACGCTCGCGCTGCAGATTCCGATGCCGGCAGGGTGTCCGCGTTCGTTCAACGCGCGGCGCAGCAGGTAGCCGACGACGGCGAAGGCCGCGATGCTGTAGGTCTTGCGCAAGACAACGTGCCAGCCCGGCGACCAGGGTGAGGTCGCTTCGTAGATCGCGTTGCTGAGGGCGAGCGCGAAGAACGCCGCCGCCGCGGCCGCCGCGCTGAGCGTCCAAAGCTTCATCCCCACCGCTTGTCCCGCAGGGGAGCGCTTTCCCCCGGCGCGAACCTGACTGACCCGCGATGGGAGCGCGGCCGCTGACGTGATAGAACGCAACAATCCGGCGATTGATGTCGACGACTTGATGTCGCGTATTCAACAGGAGGTCGCCAAGCGCGGCGTCGGTTTCGAACCGACCGTGTATGGCGGCGAGCGAATGGAAGAACGCGGCTTCGAGTCCATCGAGGCGCTCATCAACACGGCGCAGGCGAAGGCCGAGGTGCGGACGCAGTGGTCGGCTCGCTTCCAAGTCTTCCCGTTCAATCGCTTGGCGTGGCTGCAGCGCGTCTTGTTGAAAGGGCTGGCCTATCTCTTTAAAGATCAGCGGCACGTCAACTTCGCGATGCTCCAAGCCCTGCGCGGGGTACTGCGCATCAATCTCGAGCTGGGGCAGCGCGTTACGCAGCTGGAGAACCAAGCGCGCATCCTCGAGAGCCGCATCGAGACGCTGGAGTTTCGGCTATAACCAAAACCGGGCTCGCCAAGATCGCGATCGTCACGCCCTGGTACGGCAAGGATTTGACCGGCGGGGCGGAGCGTCAAGCCCGGCAACTCGCCGAGCGCTTCGCCATGCGCGACCATCGCGTGCAGGTGCTCACGACGACGGCCAAGTCACCCGGCGACGATTGGGAGCTCAATCACTTTCCGGCAGGCGAATCGGTCGAGAACGACGTCGTCGTTCGGCGTTTTCGCGTCGATCGGCGGGATCGCGATGCATTCGATCGAGCCAACGCGTTCCTCCTCAGCCAGCCGCTGGCCGGCCGCATGTCGCTTCCCAAAGGCCATACCAACGCGTTCGTCGACGAGAATATCACGTCGCGTGCATTGCTGGCCTACCTCGACGAACACGGGAAAGAGTACGACGCGCTCATTTTCCTTCCGTACCTCTACGGCCCGACGCTCAGCGGACTACCGCTCGTCCGCGAGCGAGCCTGGCTCCAGCCGTGCCTCCATCACGAATGCTATGCGTTTCTGCCTCAGGTCGGGAGTTTGTTTCACCAAGCTAAGGGGGTTCTTTTCAACAGCGACGGCGAGGCGGAGCTGGCGCTGCGTTTGTACGGGCCGGGGATTCGAGACAAGAGTTACGTCGTCGGCGAGTGGATCGAGGAACCCGCCCAGAGTCAAACCGCCGGCGCGCGGATCGCGCAATTTACGCCCGGGCGCGAGCGCTTCATCTTGTACTTGGGTAGGCGCGACGAGACCAAGAACGTCGGATTGTTGATCGAATCGTTTCTGCTGTACCGGCGCCAGAATTACTCGACGACGCTCAAGCTCGTCCTGGCGGGCGCCGGCACGACGTCATACCACGACGAAACGCACGGAGTCCTCGATCTCGGCGTGGTGACCGAACCGCAACGCGATCTCTTGATCGAAAATTGCTTGGCCCTCTTTCAACCCAGTTACAACGAGAGCTTTTCGCGCGTCGTGATGGAGGCGTGGTCCCGTTCGCGACCCGTTGCGGTCAACGCGCAATGCGTTTCGACGGCGCAAGCGGTGCGGCGCTCCGAGGGCGGGTGGCTGGCTGCGACCAAGAGCGAGTGGGGCGACGTGATGCGCTTGGTCGATACGCTCTCGTCGCCGCAGCTGCTCGCGTTGGGGAGTCGCGGCAACGAATATTACCGCAGAACCGCGACGCCCGAGGGGGTGATGGAGCGGTACGAATCGGCGCTCAAACTCGGCGCCCACGCCGCGCCGCCCGCGCCGGCGCCGATCTATCATCTCTTGCCGTCGCTCGATCTGACCGAGGACGCGGTCCGGCGCGCGCTCAGCGTCGACGCGTGGTTGCGCGAGCGCGGCTTTCAGACGACGATCGACGCGCAGCCTAAATCGCGCGGTCCGATCCCCGACGGGATGGTCGTGGCGTTGCACTCCCCCGTCGTCGAAGATCTCGAGCGAGCGGCCGCTTCGGATGCCGACGTCGTACTGTTTTACGATAGCGCCGGCTTCAACATGGTCGAGCGGGCGGTCCAACTGCTCGCCCCCAAACTGCGTTTGGCCTACGCATCGGACGCCGCCGGCGCCGCGTTCCTGCGGAGCGCGGGCGCCGGCGATGTCGAGGTGCTGCCGTTTGCCGTGGGGATGCGCTGCTGGGACGTCGACCCCGATCCGGCACTCCTGGGCGACCTCGACGACGGGCGCTTCAATTGCCTGTTTGCCGGACGTCTCGAGGAGCAGAGTTGTTGCGAGCAACTGATCGCGGCCTTCGCTTTCCTGCTCTCACTCGAAGTGAACGCGCGCCTGATCGTAGCCGGCGCATTCGATCCGGCTAATCGGTATCACGCTCACTTGGCTACGATGATCGCGGAGTACCGCCTTTCGGAACGCGTGCGCTTCGTTCGCGCCTCGGAACCGTCCACGCTCGTCGCGGCCTACCGCAGCGCGCATATTTTTTGGTCGATGAGCGAAGCCCGCCGTTCGCTCTCGCCGTTCGCGGATGCGATGTGGTTCGACGTCCCCATTCTGGCATTTGCGGCGCAACATCTGGTCGGACTGCTCGGCTCGGCCGGCGTCATGGTCAACCAGAAAGACGACCTCCTGCGGACGGCCGCGTTGGCCAAGATACTGCTGAAGGACGGGGATTTGCGCGCCCGCGTCATCACCGCCCAGGAAGCGGCTCGCAACGCATTCGTGCCGAGCGAGGACGAGTACGGGCGGCTCGATCGGTTGCGCGACGCGGCCCGAGTCGGGGCGGCGACATGAGCGCGCGGCGCGTGGCGTTCGTCGTCCAGCGTTGCGGCGAGGAGGTGGTGGGCGGCGCGGAATCGCTCTGCTTGCAAGTCGCAAGCCGTTTGCGAGCGGTGTGCGAAGTGGAGATTCTCACGACCTGCGCGCTCGATTATCAAACCTGGCGTAACGAGTATCCCCAAGGATATTGCTACGTCCGGGGCGTTGTGGTGCGACGCTTTCCGGTCGATCGCCCGCGCGACACGCGCTCCTTCGACCGGCTCTCGCGCGATATCGAATTCGATATCAGCGGGACGCCTCCCGAGCGTCAAGAGGATTGGATGAGGGCGCAGGGCCCGATGTCGTCGCAGCTCTTCGCGTACTTGCGCGATTACGAGCGCCTGTACGACGCAATCGTGTTCTTCGGCTACTTATACGCGACCACGTACTTCGGGCTCCCCCAGGTCGCTCGCAAAGCCGTCCTCGTCCCGTTCGCACACGACGAGTGGCCGATCCGTCTTTCGATGTGGGAAAGGATCTTCGCGGCGCCGCGCGCGCTCGTATTTTCGACCGAAGAGGAGCGCGACTTCGTTCGGCGGCGTTTCGCGAACCTCACGCTCCGCGGCGACATCGTGAGCGTCGGGATCGAGGCGCCGTCGGATCGCAATCCCGAACGCTTTCGCAAGCGTTTCGGAATCGAGGAACCCTTTCTGCTCTATCTCGGACGGATCGAAAAGGCGAAGGGCGTCGACGTGCTCTTCGAGGATTTCATCCGCTACCGGGAGGCGCGTCGCGGACCGAAAAAGCTCGTCCTGGTGGGCCGGGAACATACCGCCGTGCCCAAACACCCCGACATCGTCGTGGTCGGTCAGGTCGACGAGCAGGCGAAGTGGGACGCCCTGGCTGGTTGCGACGCGCTGCTTATGCCGTCACAGTTCGAGAGTCTGTCCCTCGTCTTATTGGAGGCGTGGGCTTGCGGAAAGCCGGTAGTCGTCAACGCACGCTCGAGCGTGCTCGTCGGCCAGTGCCGGCGGGCGCAGGGCGGCGTTTGGTACGACTCTTACGAGGAATTCGAGGTCGCTCTCGACCTGCTCGACCGGGACCTGCGGCAGACCCTCGGCCGGCAAGGACAGGACCACGTGTTGAATGCCTATAATTGGGAACAAGTCCTACGTGCGTATCGCGCCCTCTTCGATGCGCTTTCTGGGGGGCCGTCAACGAACGGGGCGATAAATCTTTATGATGGACGGACAGACGAAGACGCTCGACCTGGCTCGAAAACGAATCTGCGTTACGGGTAGCGGCGGTTTTCTCGGTTCGTTCGTCGTCGATCATCTCCGCCAAGCCGGCGCTACCGACCTGATTCTGCCGCGCAAGAACGATTTTGATCTGACCACCGCCGATGCGATCGACAGGCTGTTTCGCGAATCGCGTCCCGAAGTGCTCTTCCATCTCGCCGCGGTCGTCGGCGGGATTGGCGCGAATCAAGAGAACCCCGGGCAGTTCTTTTATGAGAACGCCGTGATGGGGATTCAGCTCATCGAATACGCGCGACGCTACGCCGTGCAAAAGACGATCGTCGTCGGGACGATTTGCGCCTATCCGAAATTTGCGCCGGTTCCATTCCGCGAAGAGACGTTGTGGGACGGATACCCTGAAGAGACGAACGCGCCGTACGGCATCGCCAAGAAAGCGCTGCTCGTCCAATGCCAGGCCTACCGCCAGCAGTATGGGATGAACGCGGTCTATCTGTTACCGGTCAATCTCTACGGTCCGCGCGACAACTTCGATCTCCATTCTTCGCACGTAATCCCGGCCTTGATCCGCAAGGCGATCGAGGCGAAGGGCCTGAGCCAGATGGTCTGCTGGGGCGACGGTTCGCCGACGCGCGAGTTTCTCTACGTCGAGGATTGCGCCGAAGCGCTCGTTCTCGCCGCCCAGCGCTACGCCGGCGCCGAGCCGGTCAACCTCGGCAGCGGCGAGGAGATCTCGATCCGCGCTTTGGTTGAGATCGTCAACGAGATGGTCGGCTACTCCGGCGAGGTGGTCTGGGATGCGACGCGTCCTAACGGTCAACCGCGCCGCAAGCTCGATACGAGCCGGGCCGAGCGGTCGTTCGGCTTCCGCGCCCGAACGGGACTCCGCGACGGGCTCCGGCGTACGATCGAGTGGTATCTGCAGCGGCAGGGGACGGCCATCCCCGCATAGTCAAGTCTGTTCAACATGATCCGAGATCGACGCGCCTCTGAACTCGCCGAACTCTATGCCGTCGCGCAAGAACGAGCGCGCCTTCTGGAATTGAGCAACGAGGCGTTACGCAAGTTGACCCACGAGGCCGACCGCCGCAAGGAACTCATCGACGGGCTCACGGCCGAAGCGGAGAACCTGCGCGGAGAGATCGATCTCTTGCGGACCGCAATCGGGGAGCGTGACGGCGAGATCGCGCTCCTCCGTCTAGCGATCGGCGAACGCGATGGCGTCATCGGGATCCTCCGAACCGCGATCGCCGAGCGCGAGGCGCAAGGCGAGATCTTCAAGCGAGCCGCGGACGAGCGGCTGGAGGGCCTCGAGCGCCTCGATGAGGCGCTCGAGAAGACGCGCGTCGAGGCGGAAAAGCGCGCCACGCTGCTGGCGGAGATGTCCGAGGTCCTCGAACGGCAGGATCGCGAGATCGCTCGCCTACGCTCCGGCGAAATCTAAGAACGTGCTCGTCAGCATCGTCACGCCGGTGCGAAACGGCGAACGGTTCGTCGCGCAAACCGTCGAGAGCGTCTTGGCGCAAAGCTATCCGCACGTCGAATACATCGTGGTCGACGGCGGCTCGACCGATGGAACGCTCGAAATTTTGACCCAGTTCGCCGACCGGATCACGATCGTGCGCGGAGCGGACGCGGGTCAGGCCGATGCCATCAACCGCGGGTTCGCGCTCGCGCGCGGCGAGGTCTTCGGTTGGCTCAACGCCGACGATCTGTACCTTCCGGGCGCCGTCGAGGCCGTCGTGAACACCTTCGGCGAGCGTCCCGATGCCGGCGTCGTCTACGGCGAAGCCGACCACGTCGACGACGAGGAACGCGTGATCGACGCCTATCCGGTCGAGCCGTTCGAAGCGGGCTCGCTGGAACGGCGCTGTTTTATCTGCCAGCCGGCGGCCTTCGTGCGCCGCGCGGCCTTCGCCGCGGCGGGGGGCGTCGATCCGAGGCTGCACTACGCTCTGGATTACGACCTGTGGATCCGCCTGAGCCGCTCGACGCGCTTCGCTTTTTTGCGCAAACGCCTGGCCCGTTCGCGCATGCACTCGACCAACAAGACCCTTGGCTTCCGGCGCGAAGCGTATGAAGAGACGATGGGACTCCTGCGGCGTCGTTATGGCTACGTTCCTTTTGAATGGGTGTACGGTTACACCAGCTTCTTGCTGGATCGCAAAGACCAATATTTCGAAGCGTCGCACGTGACGCGGCCAAAAGTGTTGCTCAGTCTCGCGCTAGGGCTGGTTCGCAATCCCCTCCGTCCGCTGCGCTTCGTGCGCGATTGGTTGTCGCATCGTGGCTTCGCGGCAAATCGCGCCTAAGCCGCAGCCGGCGGCGATCCTGCGACGGCCGGATCTCCCGCTCGTCACGGTCGTCACGCCCTCGTACAATCAAGGCCGGTTCATTCGCGCGACCATCGAGAGCGTGCTCCGGCAAAGTTACCCGAATATCGAGTACATCGTCGTAGACGGTCTGTCTTTGGACGAGACGGCCGCCGTTTGTGCCGAATATGGCGATCGGTTGACGTTCATCTCCGAAAAAGATCTGGGACAGTCGGATGCGATCAACAAGGGCTTTCGGCTGGCGCGCGGCGAGATCGTCGCCTGGTTGAACTCCGACGACGTCTTTCTTCCCGGTGCCGTCGAGCGCGCGGTCGAAGCCTTCTCGCGCGAGCCCGAACTCGGGGCGGTCTACGGCGAGGGCTATCAGATCGACGTCGACGGAAAAATCAAGCAGCGTTTCTCGGTGACCGAACCATTCAATCTCTGGAAACTCGTCCATATGTCGGATTACATTCTCCAACAGACCACGTTTTTTCGGCGCAGCGCCTTCGATGAGGTCGGATTGATCGACACTAGCCTGCATTACGGCATGGATTGGGAAATATTGATGCGTGTCGGCAAGCGTTTCATATTGCGTTACCTCCCATACTATATGGGCTCGATTCGCGAATACGGCGAGGCGAAGACCGCGACCGGCGGCGCCGCTCGCTTTAGCGAGTTGGCCGCGATCATGCGACGCCACAGCGGCCGACGCTTCCCGCCGGGTTACTTCGTTTACGGGCTCGAGACGTATCAGCGCATCTGGACGGCGGCGATCGCCAGGGCGACGCCGCGGCCGTTGGCTCGCATCGGAGCAAAACTGCAGTCGCTCGTGGCGCGGCTTTGCGGCAAACTGATTCACTATACGGTACGCGAAGCGCAAGGCTGGTACGCCGACGGCTGGGCCGGTAAGCGCGTCCGCTATATGATGCCGCCTTGCGAGGGGCGCTTCTTGGAACTCGCGGTGACCTTGCCCGACGGGGTGTTTTCGCGCCAGAGAATCGCGCTCGTCATCGACGGAGAAATCGTCGCCGGCGAAACGTTTGGCTCCGGCGACTTTACGATCCCGATCCGCCTACCCGAGCGCTACTGGAGTCGAACGCTCGAGTTCACGCTTGTGGCAGCGCGCTCGTTTCGTCCGCCGGCGACGAGCGACGGACACGACAGGCGGCGCCTCTGCTACCTCTTGCGCGGAATCACGTACAGCTCGCGTAAGGTCGTCGGGTCTGCGGCCGCGTGAACCGTTCGCCTATTGGACGCTGAGCGCGAACACGCGGAAATCGAGGACGCGGGGGTCGTTCGGCGCTTTGCGTCCGGTGCTGTCGGCGTGGAGCGCGAAGGTGTTCGATCCGACCGCCAGCGGTAACTCGAGATAGACGGTGCCGCGGGCCTTGATTTTTCCGATCTGGATCGGGCGGCCGTCTTTGTCGCGCAGTTGAAGGCTGAAATTCGCCGGCGAGACGATGCTCGGACCGGCCGCGGCGACGATCTTGAGGCGGCGCGTCCGAGCGCTTTGCGACGTCACGACGACCTGGGCGTCGTTGTCGACCCAGCGGAACGTTTCGCCGCCGAAGTGCTCGAGGGGATACCAATTCTTGCCGAGCGCGACGTCGGGGTCGGAGACGATGTCGGCGCCGCCCGGAGCGACCTGGTTGCCCTTGGCCGTCGCGATTCGAAAAACGCGAAAGTTGAGAACCCGCGGATCCTTCGCAACGTGCCGCCCGCCACCGGCGACGTGCAAGCTGAAGGACGAGTCCTTGCCGGGCTGCACCGGTAAACTGACGATCGCGTTCTGCCTTCCTTTGACGGAGATGCGCGCGAGGGTACTGCCATCGCGTGCGTTGACGAGTAGCGTGAACATCGTCACGCCGGCCGCTAAGCCCGGCCCCGGCTCGACGTCGAACGCGAGATGGACGGGCGTAGCGGTTGGTTCGCGGACGACGAATTGCGCGTCGTTGGAGACCCAACGAAAATGCTGTCCGCGATACGTCTCGTAGGGGTACCATCCGCGGCCCAGCGTCACCGCGGTGCTTGGGGCGACGATGTCGCCGTTCTTCGCATCGGCTGCCGGCGCGCTCGCTGTGGGCGGCGCGGAGCCGGCCGCAGTTCCGGCGCTCGAACTCGAAGATTGGTCTTGCGAGCCGAGATTGCAACCGGCCACCACGATTGCGAGCAAAAACGTCATGACGTGACGTAAAGACATTCGCCGTAGGTTCGTCGCTTCGCGAAAGGCGCCCTCGTTACGCGATCGATGTCGGCAAGGAGGCGTGGCTGTTCAGCGGAAAGGCCTGTAAAATGGGGCGCTTTTGGGACTTGCTCGTCGTCCTAGCCGACCGCACGCTGAAAGCGCGTTATCGTGGATCGCTGCTCGGCGTCTACTGGTCGTTACTCAATCCGATCTTGATGACCGTCGTCTATAGCGCGATCTTCGGGGCCAAGTTCAAAGACTATTAAAAAGGCTCGCTCGTGCATTATGCGCTCGTCGTGTTCATCGGACTGAGCGTCATCGGCTTCTTCGCCGCATCTACCGGGCAAGCGTTACCGAGCGTCGTACTCAATAGCGGCCTCGTCAACAAGATCCGCCTTCCGATGGCGCTCTTCCCGCTCTCAACGGTCGCCGCCTACAGCGTGCAGTTGGCCGTCGGCACCCTGCCGATTTTCGCAATCGTGACGGTGCTGGTCACGCACCAGTGGTTACGTCTGCTGCTGCTGCCGTTTCCGCTCTTGGGCCTGGTCCTCTTGAGCGTCGGGGTGGCTTTCCTGGTCAGTACGGCCTACGTATTTTTCCGCGACATCCCCCACGTTTACGAACTGGTGACGTTTCTCGCATGGGTGACGAGCCCCGTTTTTTACCCGGTCGAGATCGTCCAAGCGCAAGTCCGTCGCC
>DHWK01000025.1:27546-28169 GCA_002413145.1 bacterium UBP12_UBA5184 | reverse complement strand
CCGGCGTCGGCTTCAACGTGAGCTTGCAAGAGTACAAGATCTTCCGCGATTCTTCGAGCCCGAGCGCCGACACCGGCGATGAAGCGCAAGCCGTCTACGACGCCGTGGCGCACGGGGCGCGGGTCATCAACTTGAGCCTCGGCGGGCAACAATCGACCGACTTCGATCCCGTCGAGCGCGACGCGATCGAGTATGCGATTTCCCAGAACGTCGCCGTCGTCGCGGCGGCCGGAAATGAGACCGTCGGGACGCTGGACTTCCCAGCCGCCTACGATGGCGTCATCTCGGTCGGTGCGACGACCCTAAACGACGCACCGAATTACCGGCAGTACGCGACCGCGAGCGACGCGGTGGCCAGCTACTCGAACTCAGGTCCGCGCCTGACCGTCGTGGCGCCGGGCGGCGATCCACCGTCGTGTGAGACGGCAGCGACCCCCAACTGCACCGGCTACACTGGGGTCGACGTCTTGCATTGGATCTACAACATCTACACGACCACCCCGTTCGATCCGACGCAGGCCTGTAAGGACGTCAACGATTGCAAGGCACTCTTCGCGGGGACGTCGCAGGCGACGCCTCACGTCGCCGGTGCCGTCGGGCTCTTATTGTCCAAGAACCCCGGA
>DHWK01000025.1:17494-27462 GCA_002413145.1 bacterium UBP12_UBA5184 | reverse complement strand
GTCCAAGAACCCCGGACTGACCGTCGCACAAGTCACGCAGATCCTCGAATCGACGGCCGACGATATCGGCGATTCGCGGCAGGGTCATGGCCGGCTGAATCTGTATCGCGCGATGGCCGCCGTCGCGGGGGATCACGCGCAGCCGGGCAACGGCGGCCTCCCGCTTCCGACGAACTTGAACTTCGTCGCGATCGCCTACAGCAACATCGGAAACGTATCGAGCCGGCCGGCGATCATCGACCAGACCTATACCATGGGCGTACCGGTAGCGACCAACGGAACATTCCGCATCGCCGACATCCTCGCTTCGGCTGGGACGTACCGCTGCGCCGTCTGGTATGACGCGAACGGCGACGGCGTCGTCGACGCCGGCGATTGGTTCGGCGTCGCCGCCGGAACCGGCACGGGATCGACGCCCTGCACCGGCGCGAGCGGTATCGTCGCGCATCCGGTCGGCGCCGGTTTCACTTTACCCTAAGGCCGAGCGTGGTGGAGCGAGAAAATCATGAGCATTCGTTTTGGACCAATTGTTTTTGCGCTGACGCTCGTCGCGTGTAGCGGCGGCGCCGGGTCGCCGGGCAATTCGCCGGTGACGCCGATCGGTCCATCCGGCAGCGCCGGCGTCCAACAGACGAGCGTGCAGCGTTCGCTTGCGTCGCAGAGCCTGTTCGACACGCAAGCCGCCGCCCAGATCGCCCAATTCGGCGGCGGAGGATCGCTCGGACCGGCATCGGCGCTGCGGCGCACCCTCGACTCCGTCGCCGGGCGCAGTTTCTAGCTCGCTGCGGGCGACGCTGGCGGTCTGTAACGGCGGGGTCGAGATTACCTCGAGCCCATCCGGCCCGACGGTCCTTATCCACGAGCAGACTTTCTACGATGCAGCATGTACGCAACTCTTTGCCGACATCGAGCTGTCCGTCGTTCTGAACAATACAAACGCGGAGAGTCTGAGCGGGACCGAGACGCAGTACACGCGCACGGGCACGGTGTTCGCCTACGACGCGATTACCGGCTCGCTCACGGGGCTGGGGACGGCGAACGCGCAGGTGAGCGTCCAAATCGTTGACTCCGCAAGCAACGGTTCGCCGGTTCGCGCCTTCGCCGGACTGAGTTGTAATATCGGCTTCACCTCCCAGACGTGCGGCTCCGGCGCGGTCGAACATCTGGCCTCGCTGGCACAGGACTTCGGCGCGACGGTCAACGCAAACGTCACGGTGATTCCGGCACCCGGAGCCGGCTCGTTCCTGACGTTCAACGGCAACGCTGCGTCGTATAAGGCGGCGCTCAACGGATTGACGCTCGCTCCCGGGCCGTTCCCGGCCTGGTCGATTTCGGGCGGAACGCTTACCGATAGCGCGACGCTGGGCGGCGGTCTGACGTTCAGTAGCGGCGCCGTCCTTACCGGCGGCTCGTTGATCTTCGTCGATGCCAACGCCGATGCGACGGTGGACATTACGGCGGCGGGCTCGCCGCTCGTGATTAGCGGAGTCATAAAGCAGACGAGTACCGGCCAAACCAAGGCGACGTTCGGCGTCGACCTCGACGGCAACGGGTCGATCACGTTCAGCGACGGCAGCACCGCGTTGATCGTCGCCTGGCAAATCGTCAGCTAGGTCGTCGAGTACCCGATCGCTTCGAGAACGCGCTGCGTCGCCAGGCCATCTTCGAAGGTCGGAAGTTCGGCCGCCTTCCCGTCGATGGCATCCGCGAATTGATCGAGCAGCGAGACGAACGGCGGGACGTTGGGGTGCAGCGAGGCCAGCTTCGCGTGCCGGGCCTCCTTGAGCTGCAGCTCGGCCGTCTCCTCGGCATCGATTGCGAACATCGTAGCCTCGATGACGTTTGGACCGCTGGCCGCCGCGGCGCGCTTTTCGCCGTGAACCGCGAGCGTCGCCGATTCGACGGCCCGCGTGCCGTCGGCGAGCGCGCGTCCGATCAAGCCGTGACCGTAATCGAGTAACACGAACGCGCCGTCGGCGACGTCGGTGGTAAAGGTCGTGCCGCGATGCTTGCGGATCGAATTCGCGGTACGCTCGAAACCGGCGACCCGAATCGGAATCCGGCCGGCGAGCCAGGTCGTCTGATCGATCATGTGCGAGAGAATCGCGCCGCTGATGCCGCCGCCGCGCCGCCGTTCGAACCACCACGAATTGGCACGCTCGCTCTCGGCGCGCAGGTTGCCGCTCAGTATGCTGGACTCGATCTCGCGCAATTCGCCCAAATGCTTGTTTTCGATCAATTCTTTCATTGCGATCCGCGCCGGCGTGTAGCGGAACTCGTGCGCGATCGCGCAGACGGTCCCGGCGCGCCGCGCCGCGCCAACCATCTGCTCGCAGTCCGCGACGTTGAGCCCGAACGGTTTTTCGCACAGGACGTGCTTGCCATGCTCGAGTGAGATCGACACCGAGCTCTTGTGGTCGAAAGGCGGGGATGCGATGGAGACGACGTCGAGATCGACACCCGCGAGCATTTCGGCGGTCGAGGCGAAAGCGTACGGGATATTGCGCTCCTTCGCGACCTCGGCGGCACGGTTCGGCGAAGCGATCGCGACGAGCTCGAAGCGACCCTGCGCGCGATATGCCGGCGCGTGGACGATTCCACCGAATCCCGACCCGACGATCCCAACGCGCAAGGGCTTGCTCACGATATCACTTTCTCCGCGACCGCGTCGCACAACAGCCCGAGCGCACGTTCGAGTTGCGCGTCGTCGATCACCAGCGGCGGTGCGATTGCGATCGACTCGCCGCGCAGCCCCGTCTGCAATGCGATGACCCCGGCTTGCAGCGCGCGCAGCACGTTCTCGGAGGCCGCCGCGCCGTCCCGAAATTCGATCGCCCACAACATCCCGCGCCCGCGGACGTCGACGACGTCGGGACGCCGGCGCAACGGCTCCAAGCGCGCGCCGATCGACCGTTCGCCGGCGCGCGCGCGGGCCGGAAGGTCGAGGCGCTCGATCTCGCCGATGTTGGCGAGCGCCGCGGCGCATCCCATCGGATTGCCCAAGTACGTCGAGGTGTGCAGCGCCTCGCCGCGCGAGGGCGGCCACGCGTCGGCAACCTGCCGGGCGACGACCGCCGCCGAGATCGGAAAGCCGCCGCCAAGCGCCTTGCCTAGACAGAGAATGTCGGGCCGTACGTCGTCGCGTTCGCAGGCGAAGAGCGCCCCGGTGCGTCCGAATCCAGTATAGATTTCGTCGACGACGAGCAGGACGTCGCGATTCCGGCACAACGTCCCCAAATCGTGGAGAAACCCGTCGGGCGGGATGACGATCCCCGCGCGTCCTTGAATCGGCTCGACGATGACGGCGCCGAGCGACGAGCGTCGCCGCAGCGCCGCCTCGATTTCGCCGAGCGCGCGCGCCGCGGTCGCCGGGACGCGCCGGTCCGGAAAACGCGCGAAGACCGTGCGGTCGAGAAGTTGGCGGCGCCAAGGAGCGCGGAATTTCTCGATGCCCCCGACCTCGAGCGCGCCGTAGGAGAGGCCATGATACGCGCCTTCGAACGACAGGACGTCGGGTTTTTCGGTTGCGAGCAAAACGGTCTTGAGGGCAAACTCGACGCTCTCCGCGCCGCTCGAGCACAAAAAAACGCGCGGCTCGTCGAGCGGCGCGAGCGAGGCGAGCTTAGCCAGGAGAGCGATTTTGACGTCGCTCGGGTGGACGTCGCCCATCGCATGCGGCAAGCGCGTCGCCTGTTCGCCGATCGCCCGGGCCACCGCGGGATTCGCGTGGCCGGCGACGGCGACGCCGAATGCCGAGGTGAGATCGAGATAGCGGTTCCCATCGACGTCGCAGACGGTCGCGCCGCTGGCCGAGTCCCAGACGACCGGAAAATCGCGCGCAACGTACGTTACGCCGCGCGTCTCGGTCCGTTCGAGGACGGCGCTCAATTCGCGCGAGCGCGGGCCGGGGACGTCGGTGCGGATCGCTTCGAGGTGGCTCATCGGTCTTTGGAGATAGCGCGCACGAACGGCAGAATCCGCCCGACGCCGCCGTGTTCGCCGGTCAGGACGGGTGCTTGCAGCGTCCCCAAGCGAGCGATGCGCGTGGCGCCGCTCGCGACGGCCGCCGCGAGGACGTCGGGCCGGTCAGCGCCGCATAGCGCGAAGGCTTCGAGCGGCAGCGCGTGACGGCGGACGAACGCGAGCGCGTCGGCGGGCCCGTCGACTTCGTAGACGGCGAGCGTGCGCGGCGAAAGCGGCGGCGGCAACTCGCGCGGCTGATCGAAGACGAGCAGATGCGGCCCCGTAAAGCCCGGGTACAGGTCGCCGATCCCTTGCGCTTGACGAAATCGCGCCGCGTCGCGGACGGCCGCCGTCGCGGGAGCAGGCTGTTCGGATGCAGACGGAAACGAAAGCGCCTCCGCATCGAGCGCGTCGATAAGCGACCGCGAGTACGTGCTTGGCTCGCTTGGGCCGCCGCGTTCGAGGAACAGCACGTGTAATGACAGACAGCCCTCGCCATCGTAGAGCAGTACGTCCCGCGCAGCCGCGGCGGCGCAGGCGCGCCGCGCCCCCGCGTCGTTGAGCGATTCGCGCGCGATGTAGCCGACGCTGGTGCGATGGCCGAACGCGACGAAACGCGCGTCGGCTCTGCAGCGCTTGCGAATCGCACGCAGCGCGGCCGGTCCCCCGAAAACAACGACGGCGTCGCTGCTCGCCAGACGCTCGGCGGCGCGCGGATCGTCGTGACCCTGCCAGCGTTCGACCGAAATCGCCGCACCGAGCTCCGGCCGTTCTGCGGCGAGCGTCTCGACGAATGCGGCGACGAGGTCGTCGCTGCGGTCCTTGACGACGACGTTCGATTTCGCGCAGGCTGCGAAGACGAGCGGCGGAATTGCGACCCCGATGGTCGTGTCGCTCGAGATGATCGTAACCAGCTCGAGGCCGGCGTAGCGCGCGTCGGGGCGGCCCGGGCGCGCCACGAAACCGTCGAGCGCCTCAAGCGAACCGAGCTCTCCGACGATCGTCGCGCACAACGCCGTTTTCGTGATCGCGCCGAAGAGGCGGTCGAGCGCGTAAGCGACGACCGGTTCCGTGTAGCCCGAGCGCTCCATCACCGCTCGGGTGGCGCGGACGCGCGCCGGGAAGTCGGCCTCCCTCCAGCGTCCGGCGGCGTCGGCGATCGCCTCGACGATCTGCGCCGCCCCGAGTTCAGTCACGCAAGGCGAGCAAGTCTTCGGCATCGAGCGAACAGCCGCGCGGCGGCGCATCGAGCTCGCGCCCGACCAGCACGATCCCGCCCTGGGTCGCGTAGCCACGGTCCTCGGTCAGTACGGCGACGACGGACGAGCGATTGGCGAGATCGACGTGGCGCAGGAAGCCGATCTCACCGGCGGCGAGCACGGCTCCGGCGGAATCGACGACGAGCGTTCGCAACCACGGCGGCGCAGTTTTTATCCGCAGCGTCGACGAGCGCGATTCCGGGAGGTCGTAATACTGGCTCAGCAACTCGGTCATCCCATATTCGGCAACGATCGATGCCTGTGGGATGCCGAGCGCGCTTTCGAGTCGCCGGTAGAGTTCGTCGCGCGGGACGACCCGCGTCCGTCCCTTAAAGCCGCCGGTCTCCATGAGCCTCGAGCCCGCCGGCGCCGCGAAGCATCGTTTCGCCGTCTCGAGTGCAGCGAGGAGCGCGAGCAAAGCGAAGGCCGTCCCCACGACGCAAACCGCTTGCGCCGCATCGATCGCGTCGTCGAGCGCCGAGGTAAAACCCGCGACGTCGAGCGCAGCGCCGTCCGCGAAATAGCCGGCGCGGCCGTCACCGCAAAGGACCGAGACGTAGCCGACCATATAGCCGAGCGATGAATGAGGCTGCCGGCGCGGGCTCGGCACGAAATTCAAGAAACGAAGTCCGGTACGCTCCGGTACGACGAACCGATCGAAGCCGGCTGCGAGGGAGACGTCATACAATGCGGCTCGTTCGACGAAGTGCTTCCCGGCAACAACGTCCGTCGTCCCGCTGGTGTGAAACTCGAGTTCGGCCCGCGCGACGTCGAAGGTCGCGAGCGTCGCATCTTTGAACGCGCTCGCCGGGACCGCCGGAATCTCGCGCCAGGACCGCGGGGGTTTGGCCGCCGAGAAGCCGCAGGCCGCGGCGTAGCGCGCGTAGGGCTCGTTGTGCCGGACCTGATAAGCGAACAGCGCCCGCGCGTGAGCGTCGAAGGCTGCTTCGTCGCATCCGCCGCCGCCGCCGCGCCAATCCGCAGCCATCGCGAGGAAAGCGTCGTCGAGTTCTAGGGCGCTCGCTGCCACCCGAACGCTCACGAGCGCATCGCCGGCAACGACGCGCCCCGCCGCGACGAAATCAGCCCGCTGTCGAAGCCCCCGATCGAGAGGCCGCTGTCGAAGCGGGCCGATTCGACTTTAATGCAGCGGTCGACGACGATGTCGAGCCCCGCCTCATCGGCCAGCCGGATCGCTTCCTCGTCGATCACGCCATACTGATACCAGATCGCCCTCGCACCGGCTCCGATCGCTTCGCGCGTGACGCCCAGGGCGTCGGCGGGCTTACGAAAGACGTCGACGATGTCGGGCGCTCCCCGCTCGGCGGCGTAGGCCGCTAGCGACGGGTAGGCCTTGACGCCGTCGATTTCCCCAAGTGCCGGATTGATCGGCGTGACTCGAAAGCGACCTTGCGTTCGCAAGTACGAGAAGACGAAATAGCTCGGGCGGGTCGTCGTCGGCGATGCCCCGACCATCGCGACGGTGCGCGAACGCGCCAAGAGGTCGCGTCGCTGGGAGAGGCTGCGCAGGATCATCGCGCCGTCACTTCGCCGCGACCGCGTCGCGTGCGGCGATCTCGCGCGCCGCCGACAAACCGTTTTTCAGGTCCCAAATCAAATCGTCGACGTCTTCCAAGCCGACCGAAAGCCGGATCATCTCCGGCGTGACGCCGCTCGCGCTCATCTCCGCCTCGGTAAGCTGCTGGTGCGTCGTCGAGGCGGGATGGATCACCAAGCTCTTCGCGTCGCCGACATTGGCGAGATGACTCCACAGTTCGAGCGCTTCGATGAAGGCTCGCCCCGCCTCGCGCCCGCCGCGCAGACCGAAGGCGAAGATGGCGCCGGCGCCCTCGGGGAAATATTTGCGGGCGAGCGCGCGATACGGCGAGTCGTCGAGTTCCGCGAAATTGATCCAGGCGACCTCGTCGCGCCCGGAGAGAAACTTCGCGACGATGCGAGCGTTCTCGACGTGCGCCTTCATCCGCAGCGGAAGGGTTTCGAGCCCCTGCAACATCAGCCACGCGTTGAGCGGTGAGAGGCAGCCGCCGACATCGCGCAACACCTCGGCGCGGGTTCGCATGAGAAAGGCATATTCGCCGAACGTCTCGGCAAAGTTCATCTCGTGATAGCCCGGACTCGGCTGGGAAAGCAGCGGATGCTTGCCGGAGCCCCACGGAAATTTCCCCGACTCGACGACGACGCCGCCGATCACGGTTCCGTGGCCGCCGATGAATTTCGTCGCGGAGTGAACGACGACGTCGGCGCCCCACTCGAGCGGCCGGCAGAGCACCGGCGTCCCAAAGGTGTTGTCGACGACCAGCGGCAGGCCGTTGTCGTGCGCGAGCTTCGCCCAAGCTTCGAGGTCGGCGACGTTGCCGAGCGGGTTGCCGATCGTCTCGGTGAACAGCAGCTTCGTCGCCGCGCCGATCGCCGCGCCCACCGCGCCCAGATCGTCGCCGGGGACGAGCGTACACTCGATCCCCATCCGTTTCAGCGTGACCGTGAACTGCGTGACGGTTCCGCCGTAGAGGTTGGCGCTCGCGACGATATGGTCGCCGGCTTGTGCGATCGCGAGGATCGTCGTGAGTTGCGCCGCGAGACCGCTGGAGGTTGCGACCGCGCCGAGCCCGCCTTCGAGGCTCGCCATCCGTTCCTCGAAGGCGGCGACGGTCGGATTGCCGATCCGGCTATAGATGTTGCCGTACGTGCGCAGCGCGAACAGCTCGGCTGCATGCTCGGTTGAATCGAAGACGAAACTGGTCGAGAGGTAGATCGGCATGGCCCGCGCGCCGGTCGTGGGATCGGGCGGCGTCCCGGCGTGTAGGGCGCGCGTGCGGATCCCAAAGGCATGATCGTCCATCCCGCGCGGCTTCGACGCTCGCCCTCAGGCCGCTTGCGACGATAAACCAGGGCCGCGGGAACCTGGGGCGAACCGCCGACGTTGGCTTTTTAAACGTCCCCGGGTTCCATCGAGAGAGGCATTTTGAAGCAGACCGCAAGTTCGCGCAATCTTCTGACGCTCGGCCTGGCAAGCGCAGCGGTCATGGCGCTCGCTTTCGGAGGCGGCACGAGCGCGCGGGCTCAAATTCAACCTCCGATTCAGACGCCGAAGCCGCTGCCCGACGTGACGCTCAATCCCGTTCCGCCGACCCCGACGCCTGCGCCGACGCGGGCGCCGCGCGGACGGCGCGGCTCGTCGACGCCGAGTCCGTCACAGACGCCCGGACCGACCCCGACGCCGACCTCACCGGCCTTCGCTTCACTCGACGGCACGTGGGAAGTCCAGGTTCAGTACCCGGACCACACGACGTATTCGTACTTCGATCTCCATCAGACCGCCGATGCGCTCGCCGGCAATTGGCGATACGAAGCCAAGGTCTATCCGCTCGACGGGACCTACGATGGTCGCTTGATTCGGATGGTCGTTAAGATGGGCGGCGGCAACGTGACCCTCGCGGGCTACGTCGAGAACGCGAGCGATATGGTCGGCCTGGCCGATTTCGGTGGGGGGAAGTCGATCGCATTCACGGCCGAACATCGAGCCGCTCCGAACAGAAATCTGCTCAAGCGCGGCATCGAGCCGAGCGCCGCTCCACGCAAGCGTTCGTAGGTTTTTTAGAACCGAAAGTAGATGAACGGCGCCGGCTCGCCGCTCACCGAGAACAGTTCCAGGACCAGGCCGAGCGCCGCCAGCGCGCCGCCGTAAACCAGCGGTGACGCGCGCAAGCCCGCCGGCGACCAGCCGCGTTCTTGCGCGAAGGCGACGAGCGCTGCGATCGCGACCGGAACGAGCATCCAGGGCGCGAGGAGCCACGCTCCCGCTCCGCCGGCGAGCGCGGCCCGGAAGATGAGGGTCGCGTCGCCGAAATTCTGCGAACGGAAAAGGACCCAGCCCGCGCAGACGAGCGCGAAGGTCGCTGCGACGCGCACGAGCCACGCGACCCCGCGCGGCGCCGGCGCGGCGCGCCCGTCGCTGCCGAACCAACGTTCGAGCGAGAGCAGGGCGCCGTGGTAGGCGCCCCACCCGACGAAGGTCCAGTTCGCGCCGTGCCACAGGCCGCCGAGCAGCATCGTCAGCATGATGTTGCGGAGCCTGCCGAGCCGTCCGCCCCGCTTACCGCCCAGCGGGACGTAGACGTAGTCGCGCAGCCAGGTCGAAAGCGAGATATGCCAGCGGCGCCAAAAATCGCCGATGCTCGTCGCGAGATACGGCCTGCAAAAATTCGCCGGGAAGTCGAACCCGAGCAAACGCGCGCTGCCGATCGCGATGTCACTATAACCTGAGAAATCGAAGTAGATTTGAAACGCGAAGGCGAGCACGCCGCTCCAAGCTGCGGGCGCGCCGGGGTGGGCCGCCGGAGCGCGGAAGTAGGCGTCGGCGACGCCGGCAAGTTGATCGGCGATCGCGACTTTTTTGACGAGCCCGAGGGCGATCTCGCCGGCGGCGCGCAGCACCGCGTCGGCGCCGGGCTTGCGCCAGCCGTACAGTTCGCCGAAGAAACGCTCGGCGCGAACGATCGGCCCGGCCAGCAGCTGCGGAAAGAATGCGATGTATAACGCGTAGTCGAGCGGTGCGCGAATCGCGCGGATTCCTCCGCGATAGACGTCGGCCAGATACGATATGCTCTGAAACGTATGAAACGAGATGCCGATCGGGACGATCCAGTTCACCAGCCAGGGGTCGTGCTGCATCCCGAGCAGCGCGGCGAGCGACCCGGTGGTGAAGTTGGCGTACTTGAAGACGCC
>DHWK01000025.1:16953-17257 GCA_002413145.1 bacterium UBP12_UBA5184 | reverse complement strand
GATGGCGAAGTCGCTGGCCGTCAAGCCGAGCAAGAACGCGACGTACCACGCATTCCAGCGCGCGTAGAAGTACCAGCTGGCGCCCAGTAAGGCGATCCGGCCGGCGCCCCGCGGCAGCGTGTAGAACACAGCAGCTACGATCGCGAAGAAGAGGAAGTATTCGTACGACTGAAACGCGAGCGGCACGCCGGCTCCGAAAAAGAGTGCGAGGTGCGGTACGGTAAACGCCGCGGAGGGCGGGACGGGGCGCGGCACGCGGGGCGGCGTTCCGCTTGCGACGGCGACGCCCGGCGCGCCGCGGAGC
>DHWK01000025.1:448-16870 GCA_002413145.1 bacterium UBP12_UBA5184 | reverse complement strand
GGAAGCGGGCCGCACCCTGGGCGTTGAGATGGTCGTGGTCGGCGAACAGCGCGGGGCGTTCGAGTCCGAGGTACTTTGCCTGCGGCACGAAGCGGGCGCCGGTGCGTGAGAGGGTCGCTAGCGAGCCGCTCGGCCCGGTGAAGGGTGCGTCGCGGTGCAGCGGGCGCGTCGGGATGCGAACGAAGATGACCGGCGTATTCGTAGCGCGATAACGCGCGACGATCGCGCCGAGCCATTCGCTGCGGTAGCGCGCGTACGACGGAATCGGCTGCGGCCGGTGCAGAACCGCTCGCTCGATTTCGGCGCGCTCGGCCGGTGCGACCCCGGGAGGATACGTTATCCGATCGTGGGCGAAGTCGACGCGCAAGCCGGCGAGCGATTCGCCGCGCGGATGCCCCGCTTCGAACGAGTCGGCCGGCTGAGCCCGGGCCGCTCGCAGCGCGGCGCTGCGCCGCAGCGGATCGGTTAGCAGCGCCTGCAAGTCGTCACGTAAGAGCGGCCCGCGCAGAAGCAATGCGACGGCTTCGGCGACGCGCACTCGAGGCTCGCCGAAGCTGCCGGCCAGCGGCCACACGTCTGCGGGACGCGTCGCGAAGACGAGGTAGCGCAGATCGAAAGGTCGCTCGTCGCCGTCGAGGCTTCCGATCGCGCTGTCGTCGTCGGCGTACGTGTCGACGGGAATGACCACGGCGCGGAAGCGGTCGGCGCCGGGATCGGCCGCCCGCACCAGGTAGAGCCAGCAGCGGGGCGTCGTCCCCGGGACCGCCGCGTCGATGAAGCGCAGACCCCCTTCACCGGCGGCGCGGCGCGGGTCGAGGCCCGAGTAGACCCGGGAATCCCCTAGGACAAGGACGTCGCCGTCCCTGCGGGCGGGTAGCGCTTGCAGCCGGTCGACCATCGCTTGGAACGACCCGGCGCTCGAGTCCGGAGCGAGGATAGAACGGTAGAGGGGCGTCCAGAAGACGCCGAGGTTCAGCGCCGCGAAGAGCGCGAGCGCCACACCGATTGCGGCCCAAGCGTCCCTCGCCGACGGGCGCTTCCGCTCGGTTCCCCGCTCGTCCACGCCTCGGCGTACGCCGTCCGGTCCGGCGAACCCCCGCGCTTGCGGCCGGTGTTATGATAGGACGGCTGTGAAACAGAAAATCCACCCCAATTGGCACCCTGCCGCGCGCGTCCACTGCGCCTGCGGAAACACCTTTACCACCGGCTCGACGCTCAAGGAGATCGCGGTCGAGATCTGCTCCGCGTGCCACCCCCTTTTCACCGGGCAACAGAAGTTCGTCGACACGGCGGGCCGCGTCGACAAATTCAACCAGCGCATGGCTGCCGCCGAGCGCAAGAAAGGCGAAGCCGCCGAGCGCAAGCGCGTCAAAGAAGAACAAGCCGCCGCCGAAGCGTAACGCCCCCAAGACTCACCGGACGGGTCGCAGCGATGCGGCTCGTCCTTTTTGTTGAATGCCTCCACGAAGATGATCAACCTCGACCGCCTCGAGACGCTCTCGAAACGATTCGACGACATCGACGCCGAGCTGGGTAAAGCCGGCGGCGCCTTCGATCAGGCGCGCTTCATCGCGCTCGGCAAAGAGCGTTCTTCGATCGAAGAGACGGTCGACGCCTACCGCGCTTACCGCGAGCTCTTACGTGAGATCGAAGCCAACGACGCGCTGCTCGCCGAGAAGACCGACGCGGAGATGCACGCCCTCGCCGAAGAGGAGGCCAAAACCCTGCGCGAGCGGCGTAAGGAGCTCGAGGCGAAACTCACCGAGCTGCTCTTGCCCCGCGATCCCAACGACACCAAGGATATCTTCATCGAGATTCGGGCCGGCGCCGGGGGCGACGAAGCCAGCCTCTTCGCCGCAGAACTCGCACGAATGTACGCGCGCTACGCCGAGTCGATGCGCATGAAGATCGAGACGCTCGAACAGAGCGAAAGCGAAGCCGGCGGATTCAAGGAGGTCGTGCTTGCGATCAAGAGCGGCGAACCGTACCGGTTCTTCAAGTACGAAAGCGGCGTCCATCGCGTCCAACGCGTCCCCGTTACCGAATCGCAGGGCCGCGTCCACACCTCCACCGCGACCGTCGCGGTCCTCCCCGAAGCCGAAGACGTCGAGATCGAGATCAACCAGAAAGATCTGCAGATCGACACCTACAAAGCCTCCGGCGCCGGCGGACAGTACGTGAACAAGACCGAGTCGGCGATCCGGATCACGCACAAGCCGAGCGGCGTCGTCGTCTCGTGCAGCCAAGAGCGCTCGCAGTTACAAAACCGTGACCGCGCGATGCGGATGTTGCGCAGCGTGCTGCTCGAGCACAAACGCCGCGAGGCCGCCGAAGCCGTCGGAAACCTGCGCAAGAGTCAGGTCGGGACCGGAGATCGCTCCGAGAAGATTCGGACCTACAATTTTCCCCAGGACCGGCTGACCGATCACCGCATCAACGAAAACTTCGGCAACCTCGACACCATCATGGACGGCGATCTCGGGAAGATCGTCGCCAAACTTCAGTCCGATGAGAAGTCGCGACTCCTCGCGGGCGAAGCCCCACTCACCTGAACGGGCAGGCGCCGAGGACGATCGGCGAACACCTTGCGGCAGCCCGCGCGCGCTTGGCGGGAAGCGAATCGGCCCCGGCCGACGCGCAGATCTTGCTGGCGTTTGCGCTCGACCTCGAGCGCGGCTACATGCTGGCGCACGCCGACGACGACATCGGCGAGCGCCCAAACTTCGAAGTCCTTGTGGCCGAACGCGCGCGCGGCGTCCCGATCGCCTACCTCGTCGGTCACGCTTGGTTCTACGGCCGCCCTTTCGAGGTTACGAGCGATGTCCTCGTTCCGCGCCCGGAGACCGAACATCTGATCGAAGCCGCGCTCGACGAACTGCGCGGGGTGAAGAAGACCGGCGGCGTCGTCGTCGACGTCGGGACCGGCAGCGGCGCGATCGCCGTCACGCTCGCCCGCGAACTCCCCGACCTGCGGATCTTTGCGACGGAGATCTCCGAGGCGGCGCTCGCGGTGGCGCAGCGCAACGTTGCGTTCCACGCCGTCGCCGAGCGTTGTAGCTTGCTGCACGGCGATCTGCTCGAGCCGCTCGAGGGCCGCGTGCAGGCTGACTGTATCGTCGCGAACCTCCCCTACGTTCCGACCGCCGACATCCCCTCAGCCCCCAACCCGGTCGCCTTCGAACCGAGGATCGCCGTCGACGGTGGCCGCGACGGCCTGGGGCCCTATCGCCGCCTGCTCGCGCAAGTTCCGCGCGTCGCCACACCCGGCGCGAGCCTCTTCCTCGAAGCGGCGCCCGCAACGATCGAACCCCTTGCGAAACTCATCGAAGGCGCGTTTCCAAACGCGCTGATCACGATCGGCGAGGACTACGCCGGCTGCGACCGCTACATCCAAGTTTCGTTAGCCCGTTAAGCCCGGCAGCAGGCAATTCTCTCACCCCAACCCTTCGTCGCTCGCCGCACGTTCGATATCTCCCGTCGCCGTGATAAGCAACGGCATTGAAGGGGCGTGAAAACGTTACTGCCGATTTTCGTAGGCTTGCTAGCGCCGCCGGCCTGAGGCCGCAGAGCGTGGGCGTACCCGCGAGCGGCCTCAGGCGGCGGCGCCGGAGAGAGCGCTCGTCCAGGAGGAACTGGACCGCGAAGCGTTCGGAAAGGCGACGGCGGGGTTCGCAAGGCGGGCGCCGAAATGGTCCAACCCATCGTGGCGAAGTACGTTTTCTTTACCGGCGGTGTGGTGAGTTCGCTCGGGAAGGGCATTACGGCCGCATCCCTGGGCCGTTTGCTCAAGAGCCGCGGTCTGAGCGTCTCCATTCAGAAGCTCGACCCGTATATCAACGTCGATGCGGGGACGATGAACCCGTATCAGCACGGCGAAGTCTTCGTAACCGAAGACGGCGCGGAGACCGATCTCGATCTCGGTCACTACGAGCGCTTCATCGACGAACCCCTGACGCGTGCCAACAACGTCACGACCGGACAGATCTACGCCTCGGTCATCGACAAGGAGCGGCGCGGGGATTACCTCGGTGCGACCGTCCAAGTCGTCCCCCACATCACCAACGAAATTCGCGTCTCGATCCGCCGCGTCGCCGAGAAGAGCGGCGCCGACGTCTGCATCGTCGAGGTCGGAGGGACCGTCGGCGACATCGAATCGTTACCGTTCCTCGAAGCGATCCGGCAGGTGCGCTACGACGTCGGCGACGAGAACGTCATGTTCGTCCACCTCACGCTCATGCCGCTGATGGGCGCCAACGGCGAGCTCAAGACCAAGCCGACGCAGCATTCCGTGCGCGAGTTGCGCGCTATCGGGATATCGCCCGATGCGATCGTCGTCCGGACCGCCTCCGAAGAGCCGATTTCCATCGAACTCAAGGAGAAGATCGGCCTGTTCTGCGACGTCCCGCCGCGCAACGTCGTCCAAAACGGCGACGCCCAGACGATCTACAAGGTGCCGCTCAATCTCGAGGCCGAGGGGCTGGCCGAGGCCGTCCTGCGCAAGCTGCGACTCGAGCCGGCGCCGCTGGACCTCGAAGGCTGGGCCGGGATGGTCGACCGCGTCCTGCACCCGAGCAAGCGCGTCCGCATCGCGTTGGTCGGAAAGTATGTCGAGCTGCGCGACGCGTACATCTCGATCAACGAAGCGCTCTACCACGCCGGCATCGCACACGACGCGCGGGTCGAGATCAAGCGCGTCGACTCGGAGACCGTCGAAGACGAGGGGACGGAGGCATTGCAGGGAGTCGATGGGATCTTGGTCGCTCCCGGTTTCGGTTCGCGCGGCGTCAAAGGCAAGATGCGCGCGATCGAGTATGCGCGCAGTAACAGGATTCCGTTTCTGGGGATCTGCTTCGGCATGCAGTTAGCTTGCGTCGAATTCGCCCGCCACGTCTGCGGGCTCGCCGACGCGATGACGACCGAGGTCGACGTCACCACGCCCGATCCGGTGATCGATTTCTTGCCCGAACAGCGTGACCTCGAATTGATGGGCGGGACGATGCGCCTGGGCGCGTACGATTGTGTCCTCGAACCTGAAACCTTGGCCGCGCGCGCCTACGGAAAACTCGAGATCAGCGAACGCCACCGGCATCGCTACGAATTCAACAACCGCTACAAGCCGCTTTTGCAAGAGCACGGGATGATCTTCTCGGGCCACCACCGGTCGGGTCAGACCACGCTGGTGGAGTGCATCGAACTCGCGCCCAGCCTGCACCCGTGGTTCGTCGGAACCCAGGCCCATCCCGAATTCAACTCTCGGCCGACGCGACCGTCGCCGCTCTATCGCGATTTCATCGGCGCCGCGCTCGCGCACGGCGAAGTTCGCGAAGGCGAGCGGGGTGAGGTCGCCCCCGCTCCCGCCGTCTCTTCCAGCTGAATCCCGGCGATCTCAGCTTCGTCGTCCTCACCCGGAACGAAGCTCCGAATTTACCGCACGTCCTCGAAAGCGTTCCAGTGGGGGCGCACGTCCTGGTCATCGATTCAGAGTCGACCGACGAGACGGTCGACGTTGCGCGGGCGCACGGTGCCGAGGTTGTCGTTCGCCCCTGGGAAGGGTTCGTGGCGACCCGGCGCTACGCGCTGAATCTCATCCAGACGCCGTGGACGTTCATGCTCGATGCCGACGAGACGCTCGACGAGAGCTTGCGCGCCGCCTTGCTGGCCCTCGATGCCCCGCCCGGGACCGATGGGTACGTCATGCGCCGCACGACGTTCTTTTGCGGTCGGCCCATCACCGGATGCGGCTGGGGCGACGAGACGCCGCTGCGCTTGTTTCGAACGACGCGCGCCTATCTCGTTCCGCGGCCGGCGGCCGGCGGCCAAGCCGACGTCCACGAGGAGTGGCTGGTCTACGGCGACGTCGGAAAACTCGGCGGCGAATTGCTCCACGATTCGTACCCCAATCTTGCCGCCTATTGGGCGAAATTCGATCGCTACACGAGCCTCGAGGCATTCGGGTTCAAACCGACGCGCTTCGGTGCGATTCGCACCGTCATCACCGCGTTCGCACGGCTGCCTTGGCTGTTCTTCGCGCGGCGCGGCTACCGCGATGGTTGGCGCGGCGCGGTGATCGCGTTCGCCTCGGCGCTCTATCCGGTCGTCGTCCTCTCAAAAGCGGTCCGGCGCTGAGACGAGCGCGCCCCGACGTCGCCCTCGACCGGCCTCGGACTCGGCACATGTCGGCGGGGATGCAGGCCTACGCCGACGAGCTGCCCGCCTATCTGCCGCGGGTCGCGCCCGACTTGTCCTTCGTGACGCTCGACCGCTCGACGAGCTTGAGCCTCGACGAACAGATCGGCCTTCCAGGGCGCTTGCGCGGCATCGGTGCGCGACTCGTTCACTTTCTTTCCGTCTACGCTCCGCTCTTCGGCCCGCGTCCCTACGTCGTAACCATTCATGACCTGATCCACCTGCATTTTCCGGAGTACTTCAAACGAAGCGTCCGGCCGTACTACGCAACCGTCGTGCGCGCGGTCTGCGCCGGCGCGGCTCGCGTTATCACCGATGACGAACGGACGAGCGACGACCTCGAGCGGTTCCTCGGCGTCTCGCCGGCCAAGGTGCGCGTGGTTCCACTCGGCGTCGGCGCGCCCTATCTCGACGACGTGGCGCTCCAGCCGTCGGCGCGTCGGTACTTCTTGTACGTCGGGAACCACCGGCCGCACAAAGACCTCGCGACGCTCTTCGCGGCCTGGGAGAGGTTGCCGCCCGATCTCGACATCGATCTCGTCCTCACCGGCCGCGACGACCTTGCGGCCGGCACGCCGAGGCCGCGGCGCAACAAGGGCGCGTTGCAGTTTACCGGAGACGTGAGCGTCGAAGTTCTGCAGCGTTTGTATCGCAGCGCGCTCGCGCTGGTGACTGCGTCGCTACGCGAAGGTTTCGGTCTTCCGCTCCTCGAGGCGGCCGCAGTCGGCACGGCGGTGATCGGAGCGAGCGACGCGGTGCCGGGAGGCCTGCGGCCCTACGTCGAGCATTTCCGCCCGCGCGACGTGGGCGCACTTGCGTCGCTCATGGAGCGAGCCGCTCGTTCGCCCGGCCCGCGCGAGGAGGCGCAAGCCTTCGCGAGGACGCAAACGTGGGACCGATGCGCCCAGTTGACGGCCGAGGTATATCGCGAAGTGTTGGCGGAAAACCGCAGACGATGAAGGTCGCGATCTTCCTCGCGTTTGGATTCTCGTTGGCTGCAATCCCAGTTGCGGCGGCGCCGCTCTCCCCACCGGCGACGGAACGGCCAATTCGAACGATCGCGATCGTGCTCAACGGCGGGACGCTGCCGACCGAGACGCCGCCGCGAGTCTTCGGCGGCCGCCTGCTGGTGCCGTTACGCCCGATCTTCGACGCGCTCGGAATCCCGATCGTGCGCAGCGGCGACTCGATCACGCTGCACGTTCCGTTCGGCACGGCGGTGGCGACGCTCGGCAGCGATAGCATGTTGCTCAACGATCGGCCGGTCGCCCTGGGCTCGCGGGTCGAGGAGATCGACGGCACGACCTACGTCCCGCTCAAGTTCTTGAGCGTCGCGCTCGGCGCGACGGCGAACTACGACCAGCGGGGCGCGCGGGTGCAAGTCGTATCGGCGCTCATCGGCCGCCCGAGCGGTCCGCAATCGCGCCGCGCCGACGGCGGCACAACCCTCAACGGCATCGTCTCGGCGATCGACGTTCTGTCCGCGCCTCCTTCGATCACGGTGACGCCGGCCGGTAGCGGGGCGCGCACGATTTCAATCAACTCCGACGCGCTCATTTACGTCGAAGATGTCTCCGTCCATTCGCAGGTAAAGTCGGCGCTCGGCGATCTGCACGTGGGCGATCAAGTCTCCGTCGTACTGGCCCGGGACGGTCGCGTCGTCGAGATCCACGATTTTTACAGCTCCGATAACGGAACGATCGCCGCCCTCTCGCCGAACGCGATGGTGCTGCAAAACGGCAAGGTCGTGCAGCCATCGCGCGCGACCGATATCCTACTCAACGGCTCGGCGGCGCACCTGGCCGATCTCGCGGTCGGCGACTACATCACGGTGCGGCGCAATCCGCTCAGTGGCGAACTGCGCCAGGTCATCGCTTCTCGCACGGTCTCGGCGACGCCGAGCCCCCAACCGGCGGCCGGCGCAGCGAAGATCGCGAAGTTCGGCATCTCCGTCGCCCGTCCGTTGCGTGCGGGCGAGAGCTTCACCGCGACGCTCGAGGGGACGCCGGGCGGCCACGCGACCTACGACATCGGCGACTTCTTGACCGGTCTCGAGATGCACGAGGAGTCCGCGGGCGTCTATCGCGGGTCGTACACGATCCCCGATCGCTTCAACGTGAATCAAGTGCCGATCTTCGGACATCTGGCGGTCGGCGCGGCGCAAGCGCCGCGGGCCGAGGCGGGGACGCTGCTCTCCGCGGCGACGACGCCGCCTCAGATCCCGGATATCGCGCCGCCGGTCGGACAGACCGTCGACAATCCGCGCCCCAACGTCTACGCGACGTTCGTGACGCCGGCGCAGATTCCGATCAACGTTTCCAGCGTCGTGCTGATCGTGAACGGACACGACGTGACGTCGGCGGCGACGCGCACCGCAGCGTTCGTTGCCTACTCGCCGGGCGTCGATTATCCCGACGGCGAGGTCAAGGTCACCGTCAAGGTCGCCGATGCGGCGGGAAACACCGCTACCAAGAGCTGGACCTTCGTCATCAAGACCCACTGAAGCGCGGCAGTCGAAGAAAGGTACGCAGTGTGAACAGGAGCTCTCGCGCATTGGGACTGCTGGCAGCGCTGATGCTGAGCGCGTGCGGCGGTGGTCCGTCGGGCAGCCCGTCGTCGCAGCTCGTCGTCGCCCGCGTCAAGGATGCGATCGGACTCGATCCTTCGCGCGAGACCGACGGTCTCTCGCTGAATATCACGAGCGAAGTCTTCGAGAACCTGGTGCGCTTCAAGCCCGGGACGTTCGACGTCGTCCCCGGCCTCGCGAAATCGTGGACCTCGTCGCCGGATGGAAAATCCTGGACGTTCGTGTTGCAGCCGGGCCTCAAGTTCAGCGACGGAACGCCCCTTGACTCCGGGGCCGTAAAGTTCAATTTCGATCGCTGGAGGCTCACCAAAAATCCCTACCACGGCAATCTCGGCTATCCGTATTGGGCGAGTCAGTTTGGCGGGTTCGACCAGAAAAGCGTTGTGAGCGACGTGCAGGCGCCGGCGCCCGATCGGGTCCCCGCCCGGCGCTGGCACGACGGCGCGGCCGAAGCGCGCCAGCAGCGGCCCCGCGAGCAGGATGGAGGCGCGCATCCGGCTGCACAGGGTCTCGGAGAGCTCGTGCCGGGTTGCGGGCGCGCCGTTGACGCGGACCTCGTTCGGGCCTGTCCACTCCTCCCCCCCGCCGATGTCGTTGAGGAGCGCCATCATCGTCTCGACGTCGCGGATCCGCGGGACGTTCTCGAGCCTCACCTCCTCCTGCGCGAGCACGCACGCGGCCAGGAGCGGGAGCGCCGCATTCTTGTTGCCCGCAGCGCGAACGCGGCCCTCGAGCCGCCTCCCACCCTCGATCACGAAGGCTTCGGCGAGCGTGTCGGCGACTGCCGTGCCGGCCATCGATGTACCCTAGCGCAGCCCATGGAACTCACCCGCGGCCGAGCCTGGGACACGCTCACGCGCCACACGCAGAGCGAGGCGCTGCGCCGGCACGCGCTCGCGGTCGAGGCGTCTGTGCGGTCATACGCCCGGCGGTTCGGCGAGGANNGGGATGCGCTTGAAATCGCCGTTCGGACCCTTCTTGCGTAACCTGGCGATGCCGTCGTTCGCGATCGGATCGCCGACTGCCATCAAGAGCGATCCCCAAGCCTTCGGCCTCAAGCCGGTCGCGAGCGGGCCCTACGTAGTCGAGGAGTGGGTCAAAGACGACCACATCACGCTGCGTGCGAATCCTAACTGGGAGGGCGGGAAGATCGCCTACTCGAGCGTGATCGTGCGCGATATCCCGGATCAGTCGACGAGCGTCCTCTCGATGAAGAAGGGCGACATCGACATCCTGGTCGATCCGCGGCCCGACGATGCGCACGACCTTGCGAAGCAGACCGGCATCGTGCTCTACCGCCAGCCCAGCAACAACGTCACGTACCTCGCGCTGAACACGGACAAGAAGCCGTTCGATAACCTGTACGTGCGACGCGCGATCGCTTACGCCATCGACAAGGCCGTTATTGCCAAAAGCTTCTACGCGCTGGGAGCCCAGGTCGCCGACAATTGGACGCCGCCGGGGATGCTGGGCGAAAATCCATCGCTCAAGGCCTATCCGCACGACGTCGCAACGGCGAAAAAACTGCTTGCCCAAGGCGGCCTTCCCGCCGGATTCGTGACGCAGCTCTATTATCCAACGTCGCCGCGGCCCTACATGCCCGAGCCGCAGCGGATGGCCGAGGCGATCCAGGCCAATCTACGCGACATCGGCGTGAACGTGACGCTGCAGCCCTTGGAATTCGGCGTTTTCCTCTCCAAGGTGCGCAACGGCGAGCACCCGATGTGTCTGATCGGGTGGACGGGAGACAACGGCGATCCCGACAACTTCATGTACGACCTGCTCGATCAAGACAGCGCCGTCAAACCGAACGCACAGAATTATTCGTTCTGGCGCGACCCGGCGTTTCATAAGCTGATGCTGGCCGGCCAGCAGAGCGTCGACGAGACGAAGCGCGCTGCGATCTACGCGCAAGCAAATGCGCTCATCCACGCTCAAGCGCCGGCGGTCCCGATCGTCCACTCGGTCGTCTCGTTCGCGGCGAAATCCTCGGTAGGCGGCGTCGTGCCGCGACCCGATTCGGTCTTGAACTTCGAATTGATGCATCAAGCGAACGGCTCGTGAGTTTCGAACCCACCTGCATCTTCTGTAAGATCGTACGGGGCGAGATCCCGGCCGCCGAAGTCGCGCGCGACGCGGACGCGCTGGTCTTCCGGGATGTCAACCCCAAGGCGCCGACGCATCTCTTGGTGGTCCCGACGCGGCACGTGACCAACCTCGGAGACTTCGCGACAAAGGCCGAACCGCACGAGATCGGAAAACTCTTCGCGCTGGCCGCAAAATATGGGCGCGAGGCGTCGCCCGGGGGGTACCGCGTCGTCGTCAACGAGGGCGCCGACGCCGGGCAGACCGTCTTCCATCTGCATCTGCACGTACTGGCCGGCCGGCCGATGAGGTGGCCACCGGGCTGATCGCGCCCGCAGGATGGTGTTTGCGGGGACCCCGAACCTCTCGCACAGGATGTCTGGACCGCTCAGGCTCGGGTCGTTCCGATTCGATCCGAACGCGTTGACGTTGCAGCGCCGCGGCACCACGGTGCGCGTCTCGCGGAAGACGATGGAATTGCTCGGCGTGCTCGCGCGCGCCGAGGGGACGGTCCTCTCGAAGGAGGCGCTGCGCGCCGCGTTGTGGCCCGAAGGCTTCATCGAGGACGGCAACCTCACGCAGCAGGTCTACCTCTTGCGTCACGCGCTGGCGGCCGACCCGCGCGTGCAGATCGAAACCGCACCGCGCCGCGGGTACCGCCTGATCGTCCCTCCGCCCGACGCCGCGTTTGCCGGAAGAGAATTGGTTCGCCGCTCGGGCTGGATCGTACGCTGGGCATCGCTCGCGGCCGCCGTCTGCGCGCTCGCCGGGAGCGCCGGCGCGGCCTTGCACATCGCGCGCGCGCCGCTCCCGATTGCGGCCGAACGAGCCTATCAACTCGGCCGCTTGCAATGGGAACGGCGCGACGGTGCGAGCTTGAAGATCGCCGAGACGTATTTCCGGCGTACCGTACAGCTCGCGCCCTCCGACGCGCGCGGCTATGCGGGTCTTGCGATGGTCGAAGTCATCCGCGGCAATTACTCCGACGACAAAGCCTTCGCGCGTGGAGCCTTCGGACGGGCGGACGGCTTCGCACGGGCGGCCCTCGCGCGCGATTGGCGCAACGCCGACGGTTATTCGGTACTCGGGCTCGTCGCCGAGATGCAAGCGGACGGCAAAGTTCGCGCCGAACGGCTCTTCCGGCGGGCGCTCGCGTTCGATCCGCTCGACTCGTACGCCCATATTTGGCTCGGCATCTGCCTGGTCAACCAACATCGTTTGGACGAGGCGCGGGCCGAATTCATCGTGGGCGAGCAACTCGATCCGATTTCCAAAATCGCAGCGCGTTGGCTGGGTAGCGTCGAGTACGACCGGCGCGCCTTCGACGTGGCGGCGGAGCAGTATCGGTCCGTGCTCTTGCTCGACCCGCGCGACGAAGAAGCGGCGCTCTCGCTTGCTTTCATCGATGAAGCCCGGGGAGATTATCGGGCGGCGCTCGAGCGGCTGCGCCGTTTCCAATCGATCATCTCGCGCGAGAGCCGGGTCATGGCCGGCGCACGGCTTGCGGCGTTGCTCGGTCGACGCGCGCAGGCACGGCGCGAGTTCGCCACCCTTCACCTGACGCGCAAACACGTCGACCCGGTCGAGATCGCCGCGACGCAGCTGGCGCTTGGAGACGACCGCGCGGCACTCAATACGCTGCGCCGTCAACCGGCGGAGAAGCGCGACTACATCAGTCAGCGGCTCCGTTTGGACGTGCGCTTCGGCGCGCTGCGGCGGCTCGCGCTCGAGAGTGGCAGCGGAGCGCTCAACTGAGCTGAGCCCTGACTCCGAAAATTGACGCTCGGCGGGGCGTATGGTACCCTATCCCGGTTGTAGGACGTTCGAAGGTCCGAAGTTTTGCTGCGCGCCGCGCAGGCCGAAGGGAGGGTTGTTTAATGGAAGTCCGCGTTGCACCGGGTGAGACGATCGAGAGTGCGCTGCGCCGCTTCAAGAAAGCCACCCAGAAAGCCGGTGTTTTGGCCGAGGCTCGCAAACACGAGCACTACGAAAAACCGAGCGTCCGGCGCAAGAAGAAGTCGGCGGCCGCTCGTAAGCGTCGCGCCTAGTCCTTCGAGGATAGCCCTGTGACGCTCAAAGAGCGCATCGGCGCCGAACTCAAAGAGGCGATGCGCGCGAAAGACCAAGTGCGGCTCGACACGCTTCGATCCGCACTTTCCGCTTTCTCGTACCGCAAGATCGAAGCCGGTCGAGAGCCGGAGGACGCCGACCAGGTCGAGATCGTCCGCAAGCTAGTCAAGCAGCGCACGGATTCGATCGAGCAATTCGGCAAAGGCGGTCGCCAGGATTTGGTCGACAAGGAGACGCGCGAGCGCGAGATCCTGAAGGCCCTGCTGCCGCCACAAAAATCAGACGACGAGATCAGGGCGGTGGTTCGAGCGGCGCTCGCCACGCTCGCTCCCGATCAGCGCAACCAGGGCGCCGCGATGAAGCTCGTCATGCCGCAGCTGCGCGGCGAGGCCGACGGCAACGCCATCCGTCAGGTCGTCATGGAGGAGTTAAAGGCGCTCGCTTGACCGGTCCGCAACCTCCGTTGAGGGTGCGAGTAGCAAACGGCATGAAGCGCCTTTTTCGGGCGGTCTACGGGCTGGCGATCGTCGCCGGCCTCGCGGGGCTTATCGCCTCGGCGGTTCGGGCCCAGCCCGTTCGCGAGATCGTCGTGGTCCCAATCGAGGGAACCGTCGACGAGGGCATGGCCCATCTGGTGCAGCGCGCCGTCGATCAGGCCAACGCCGATCACGCGGCGGGGCTGGTCCTGGACATCAATACGCCGGGCGGACTCGTCTCCGCCGCCTTCGAGATTCGGGACGCGATGTTCGTCGCGCGCGTTCCGACGCTGGCCTATGTCTCGCAGCGGGCCTTTTCGGCCGGCGCCCTGATCACGCTCTCGGCCCGAAAAATCGTGATGGCGCCCGGGGCGAGCATCGGGGCCGCAGAGCCGATCCCGAAGACCGACAAGACCGTCTCCGCGCTCAAAGCCGAGTTTGCCGCGACCGCCCAGCGCAACGGACGCAATCGCGTCTTGGCGGAGGCTATGGTCGACAAGACGGTCGACGCGCCGGCTTATAAGCGTTCGGGTGCGATACTCTCGCTCACGGCCGACGATGCACGCAAAGCGAAGATCGCCGACGCCGTCGCGGCGACCTTGGACGAGGCGCTCAGGGCCGCCAAGATCAGCGGCACCCCGGTGCGCGTCGGCTATACCTGGGCCGAACAATTGGCGCGGATTGCGACGAGCCCCGAGATCAGCGCGATCCTGCTCTCGCTCGGCGTCCTTGGCTTGCTCATCGAGATGCAGACGCTGCACGGAATCGCCGGGACGATCGGGATCGCGGCGCTCGCGCTGTTTTTTGCGGCGCACGTTTACGCCGGCTTCTCCAACGGTCTGGTGATCGGCCTCGCGGTCGTCGGCCTGATCCTCATCTTGCTCGAGCTGCACGTCATCCCCGGGCACGGTTTTGCGGGGGCCTTGGGACTGGTCGTCCTGCTCGTCTCCGTCGTCCTCGCCTTCGGGATCGCGTTCTTCTTCGTTGCCATCCAATCGATCTCGATCGCGATCGTGCTGACGATCGTCGCCTTCTGGGGGGCGACCAAGATCTTTCCGGAGAGCGCGTTCTTCAAGCGAATTACGCTCACCGCGGCACAGGGGCCCGATTACGTCGCGAGCAGCGATTTTCGTCAGCTCATGGGACAGAGCGGCGTCGCGGCATCGTATCTGCGCCCGGCGGGCGTCGCCTCGATCGATGGGAAGCGCGTCGCGGTCCTCACCGAGGGGAACTTCGTTCCGGCCGGGACGCCGGTCCGGGTGACGCGCGTCGAGGGCGCGCGCATTTTCGTCGAGCCGATCGCGCCCGAGAGCCTGGCGCCGGCGACTCCATCCTAACGCGCTAAAGGAGCCACTTCGTGGGACCAATCGTCTTTTCGGTCGTCGTCTTCGCGGTCATCATCGCGTTCTTCATGTTCCTGTACTACTTCCCGATTGGAATGTGGATCCGAACGCTCGCGGCCGGGGTTCCGCTCTCGATGATCTCGTTGATCCGCATGCGACTGATCGGCATTCCGCCAAGCGTCATCGTCACCAATTTGGTGCGTGCGCGCAAAGCCGGGCTGCCCTTGACCGTCGACCAGATGCAGTCGCATTTTCTGGCGGGCGGCAACGTCGAAAAAGTCACCTTCGCGCTGATCGCGGCGCAACGCGCCGAGATTCCGCTCGAGTGGCAGCGCGCGGCCGCGATCGATCTCGCCGGACGCGACGTCCTCGACGCGCTCGTGACGTCGGTCAATCCGAAGGTGATCGAGACGCCGATCTTTCAAGGCGTGGCGCAGAACGGTATCCAGTTGAACGTCAAGGCGCGCATCACCGTGCGGACCAACTTGGATCGCTACGTCGGTGGTGCGGGCGAGCCGACGATCGTCGCGCGCGTCGGCGAAGGCGTGGTCTCGGCGATCGGCGCCGCGGTCGACCACAAAGAAGTTCTCGAGTACCCCGACCGGATCTCGAAGGCCGTATTGTCGAAGGGACTCGACGCGGGGACGGCGTTCGAAATCGTCTCGATCGACATCGCCGACGTCGACGTCGGCAAGAACATCGGCGCCGAGCTGCAAACCGCCCAGGCTGAGGCCGATCGACGCATCGCGCAAGCCAAAGCGGCCGAGCGCCAGTATAGCGCCCTGGCTGCGGAGCAAGAGCAGAAGGCTGAAACGCAGGCGATGCGCGCTAAGGTCGTGCAGGCCGAGGCCCAGATCCCTGAAGCGATCGCGCAAGCGTTCCGCGAAGGCAACCTCGGCGTGATGGACTATTACAAGTTGAACAACATCAAGGCCGATACCGAGATGCGCGGCGCAATCGGGGCCGGCGTCGCGCCGGAGCAACCCTCGAGCGGGACGCAGCAGATCTCCACCCAGCCGCCGCCGAAGTCGTAGGTCCAGCGTATGGATGAGATCGCAGGCGCCCTGGTGCAGGCTCTCGCCGATGCGGCTCGGCAGCGTCAAGCGCAACGGCAAGCGCGGCTCGGGGACCGAATCGGCGTCCCTGGTTCCGGGCAAGCCCCAACGCGGCTGATCCGGCCGACGGCGACGCAGCAACAGACGGAGCGCGCGGCCGCTTCGCGCGCTCGCCCCACTCTGCCGCCGCTTGCCGAACCCGACGACTGGCGCTTGGCGGAGCTCGGCCCCGATCCGATGCTCGCCAACGCGCCGCATCCCGGGGCGCTGCATGCGCGACACCTGCGCGGGCTGCTCAGTGGCTTCGGCGAGCGCCATCACTTGCTGGCCGCCTTAGTGGTTCTGGAAGTCTTGCGGCCGCCGCTTTCGTTACGGCCCTACAACGAGCGTTGAAAACTCTTTGACCCCGGAAAGCGCTCGATCCGAGCGTATCTTCGAACTTGGAGGGTTGCGCGATCCGCTGAATTTCTGCGGCCACCTCGACCGTAATCTGAGCGCACTCGAAGCGCTGGTTCCGGTGATCGTTCGGCTCGACGGCGACAAGCTGCGACTGACGGGTTCGCCCGACGACGTCGCGGCGGCGCAGAAAATCCTCGATCGGATGCGCTCCGCGGTGGAGG
>DHWK01000025.1:0-324 GCA_002413145.1 bacterium UBP12_UBA5184 | reverse complement strand
CGCTCACCTTACCCCCGACGACGTCGCGCTCGCCGCGAGCGAGACGCTCGCCGACAAGCGCGAGCCCCGTTCGCATCCCAAGACCTTGCTCGCGACGCATCGCGGCAAAGAAGTTCGTCCTAAGACCGCCGGCCAACGCAGCTTCGTCGATGCCATCGAGCATCACACGCTCACGCTAGGCATCGGCCCCGCCGGTACCGGCAAGACGTTCTTGGCGATCGTCATGGCCGTGCGAGCGTTGCGGCACCGCGAAGTCGCGCGGATCGTCCTGTCGCGCCCCGCGGTCGAGGCCGGAGAGAAACTCGGCTTTCTGCCGGGCGATCT
>DHWK01000021.1:3106-3287 GCA_002413145.1 bacterium UBP12_UBA5184 | reverse complement strand
GCCGACGAGCCCGCCGTCGATCTGGGGCTGCGCCATGAGCGCCGCGGCATTCTCCGGCTTCATCGAACCGCCGTAGAGGATGCGCGCGTCCTGCAAGCCCTCGACGGCGGCGCGTATTTCGGCGATGACCGCGTTAGCGCTCTCGGGTTCGTCGGTCTGACCGGTGCCGATCGCCCAGATC
>DHWK01000021.1:2479-2829 GCA_002413145.1 bacterium UBP12_UBA5184 | reverse complement strand
ACGATCGGAGTGATCCCATGCGCTAGCGCGGCGCGCACTTTCAGCGAGATGTCTTCGTCGTTTTCACTGTAGTACGCGCGCCGTTCCGAATGGCCCAGGATCACGCAGCCGACGCCGAGTTCGCGCAGCATTACGGGGCTGATTTCGCCGGTGAACGGACCGGAGTCGGCATGGTGCATCGTTTGAGCGGCGAGTTCGATCGCCGATCCGCGGAGTTCGTCGCGGGCGGCGAAGAGCGCGGTAAAGGGCGGCGCGACGACGACTTGCACGGCGCGCGGTATCTCCGCGACCCGCAGCTCGCGCACGAGGGCGCGCGTCTCGGCGACCGTCTTGTGCATCTTCCAGTTGCC
>DHWK01000021.1:438-2425 GCA_002413145.1 bacterium UBP12_UBA5184 | reverse complement strand
ATCTTCCAGTTGCCGGCGATCAGGGGCCGGCGCATCACGCGCCCACGCTTTGCGCCGATTGCTCGAGGGCGGCGATGCCGGGCAGCGTCTTGCCCTCGAGGAATTCGAGGGTCGCGCCGCCGCCGGTCGAGACGTGCGTCATCCCGTCGGCGAAACCCAACTCTTGGGCCGCCGCCGCCGCATCTCCGCCGCCGACGACGCTGACCGCGCCGTGCTTCGTCGCCTCGGCGATCGCGAATCCGACGACGCGCGTCCCGTTCTGGTACGCGGACTTTTCGTAGACGCCCATCGGGCCGTTGAAGACGATCGTTTTCGCCGCACGCAAGACCGTCGCGTAGTTCTCGGCGGTCTTCGGCCCGATGTCGAGGATCATCCGCCGGCCGACGTCGGCCAAGTCGACCGTCTCGGCGGCGTCGTCGGCCGCGAACGAGGTCGAAACGACGGCGTCGCTCGGCACGTGCAGCTTGACCCCGCGCGCTTTTGCGCGCGTCAAGACGTCGCGTGCCGGTGCCAGATCGTCGTCGTGCAGCGACGTCCCGACGTCGACGCCGCTCGCCGCCAAAAACGTATTCGCCATCCCTCCGCCGATGCAGAAGGCAGAGACCCGCTCGAGAAGATGGACGAAGACGCCGACCTTGTCCTTGACCTTCGCGCCGCCGATCGCGCAGACGAAGGGTTGCGCCGGATTTTGGGTCAGTCTCGCCAGGGCCGCCAGTTCGGCTTCCATCAAGAATCCGGCGACTGCCGGCAGATCGTGAGCGATCCCTTCGGTCGAGGCGTGCGCGCGGTGCGCCGTTCCGAATGCGTCGTTGACGTAGAGTTCGCCCAGCGAAGCCAGTTGGCGCGCGAAGTCTGGATCGTTCGCTTCCTCTTCGGGGTGAAAGCGAACGTTTTCCAGCACGACGGTCTCTCCGTCGCGCAGCGCCGAGACCGCGTTTCGGGCAGACGGTCCGATGCAATCGTCGGCGAAAGCGACCGCGCCGCCCAAGCGGCGTCCCAGCTCTTCGGCGACCGGGCGCAGCGACAGGCGCGGGACGACCTTGCCGCCGGGACGCCCGAGGTGGGAGAGGACGATCGTGCGCGCGCCGCGTTCGCGCAGCCAGCGCAGCGTTTCGAGCGCGGCGAGGATCCTGGTGTCGTCGGCGATCCGGCCGTCTTTGAGCGGGACGTTGAGGTCTTCTCGGACGGCGACGCGCTTGCCGCGAACCTCGACGTCCCGCAGCGTTCGAAAGCGCATCTCCGTCTTGTTAGCCGACCTTCGCGGGGAGTTTCGAGAGCACCATGTGCGTGACGTCGGCGAGCCGGCACGAGTAGCCCCATTCGTTGTCATACCAGGCGCCGATTTGCACCAGGTCGCCGTTGGCGTTGGTGAGCCCGGCATCGACGATCGAGGAATAGGGCGAGCGCTTGAAATCGCTTGAGACGAGCAGCTCGTCGCAGTACTGCACGAGGCCCTTCATGTTCCCGCCGGCGGCGCGCCGCATGAGCGCGTTGACTTCGTCTTTCGTCGTCGCGCGTTTGACCTGTGCCACCAGATAGATCATCGACACGGTCGGCGTGGGAACGCGCAGCGCGAAACCGTCGAACGTCCCCTTGACCTCGGGAATCGTGAGGTAAAGCGCCTTTGCCGCGCCGGTCGAAGTCGGGATGATGTTGGTGGCGGCGTTGCGTGCGCGCCGTAGATCCTTGTGGGGCGCGTCGAGGATGTTCTGGTCGTTGGTGTAGGAGTGGATCGTCGTCATGAAGCCCTTGACCCAGCCGAGTTCGTCGTTGAGCGGCTTGACCGCCGTCGCAAGGCAGTTGGTCGTGCACGACGCGTTCGAGATGACGTGGTGCTTCTCGGGATCGTAATTGGCGTCGTTCACGCCGAGCACGAGCGTGATGTCCTCGCCCGAAGCCGGCGCGGAGATGATGACCTTCTGCGCGCCGCCGCCGTCGATGTGCGCTCGCGCTTTGGCCGCGTCGGTGAAGAAGCCGGTCGACTCGA
>DHWK01000021.1:0-228 GCA_002413145.1 bacterium UBP12_UBA5184 | reverse complement strand
CCTCCGAATGCTCGACGGTTCCGCCGTACGTCCCGTAATTGGAATCGTACTTGAAAAGATGCGCGCACTCGGCGGCGCTCGTCAGGTCGTTGACCGCCGCAACCTCGATATCGGGATGGTGCTCGAGGAGCGCCTTGAGAAAGTTTCGGCCGATACGGCCGAATCCGTTGATTCCGATGCGCATGCAGCCCGTTTCAGCCAGCCCCGTTCGCCAGCCCTCTTTAGCTG
>DHWK01000173.1:2041-4573 GCA_002413145.1 bacterium UBP12_UBA5184 | reverse complement strand
GTGACGTCGAAGCCGCCGGCGACGGTCGAATGGGAATAGCTCGCCCGCGGAACGAGCGATGCGCGTCCTCGTAATCGGCAACGGTGCGCGCGAGGATGCGCTCGCGTGGCGTCTGGCGCAATCGCCGTCTTGCGAGGCGGTCGTTCTCGCGCCCGGAAATGCGGGGACGGCGCTGCGTCACGAGAATTGGCCGATCGCGGCGACCGAGGGGCGGGCCCTCGTCGCGCGTGCCCGAGAAGAGAAGATCGACCTCGCGGTGCTGGGCCCCGAAACCGCGATCGCCGCGGGCGTCGCCGACCGATTGCGGGAGGCCGGGATCGCGACGTTCGGGCCGAACCGAAGTGCCGGCCGGCTCGAATCGAGCAAAATCTTTGCGAAGCGCTTCATGGAACGTCACGGCATCCCGACCGCGAAAGCGCGCGTCGTGCATTCGCTCGCGAACGCCGAGCGCGTGCTCGACGATTGGGAGGGGGCGTGCGTCGTCAAAGCCGACGGCTTGGCCGCCGGCAAGGGCGTCGTCGTCGCGCCCGACGTCGTGACGGCGCGCGCGGTGGTGCGCGAATGGTACGGCGCGGGGGGTATGCCGGGTGGCGGCTCGGACCTGATCTTCGAAGAGAGACTCGAGGGTCGCGAGGTGAGCGTCTTCGCCATCGGCAACGGGAAGCGGTTCGTGCCGTTCGGAACGGCGTGCGATTACAAGCGCGCCGGCGACGGCGACACGGGACCGAATACCGGCGGGATGGGCGCATACTCCCCGGCTGCCGGCTTCCCCGCGGCGCTGGACGAGATCGTTCAGGAGCAAATCCTCGAGCCGGTTTCGCGCGGACTCGCCGCCGAGAACGAACGTTACGTCGGCGTCTTGTATTGCGGTTTGATGTGGACCGCCGCCGGACCGATGGTCATCGAGTTCAACGCACGCTTCGGTGACCCGGAGACGCAAGTCTTGATGCCGAGGATTCGCGGCGACTTCGCGCGCACGGTCGCGAGCGCCGCGCGCGGCGAGCTCGATCTCGACGCACTCTCGCTTGCCGACGAAGCTTGCGTCGGCGTCGTGCTGGCGACGTCCGACTATCCGCGCAAGAGCGTCCCGCTCGCCGGCTTACCGGCCAATCTTGGACTCCCCGGCGGAGCGACGGCGTTCTGGGGCGGCTCGACGTTGCGCGATGGCGTCGTCGACTCGAAAGGCGGCCGGGTTCTCACCGTCACCGCGCTCGGCTCGACCCTTGCAGAGGCTCGCGCGAACGCCTACGGAGCGGTTGCCGAAGTCGGACGTCGCATCGGCGCCGCCGCCGCGTCGCTCACCTACCGGCGCGATATCGCGGCCGAAACCCCAGTCGTCGAGCCCGGGTAGTGGGAAGCGTTATGTATCAGTATCGGCAAGCTTCGGGCCCGGCGGTCGTCTCGACCAGCTCGCTGCTCGGTCACGTCCTCGGAATAACGGGGGCGGGCTTTCTGATTACCGCCGCGGCCGCCTATTTGACGGCCGCTTTGAACCTACCGTACGGGCTTTCGCTGATCGCGATGCTCGTCGGCTTTGGCTTTTTGATCGCGATCAACGCGACGCGCAACAACGAAGGCCTCTCGCTGCTGATGTTCTACATCTTCACGCTCTGCGAGGGCGTCGGCATCGGTCCCATCATCGGGTCGTATCTGCGAACCGATGGGGGGTCGGGCATCGTCGTCGACGCCGCGGTTACGACGGGCCTCGGCATGCTCACGCTCGCGGCGATCGTCTACCTGACGAGCTTCGATTACCGCCGGCTCTCCGGGATCGCGCTTGGCGCGCTCTTACTGCTCGTGCTGGTCGGCTTCGTCTCGATCTTCGTCCGCTTCATCCACCCCGAGACGTACGCGTGGCTCACCCTCGCAATTTTCAGCGTCCTGGTCCTGGTCGATTTCGCGCGCATCAAAGCCGGGGGCGACGGGCTGACGGCGGTACAGATCGCGACCTCGATCTATCTCGACGCGATCAACATCTTCTTGGCGCTTTTGCAGATCTTCGGCGGTCGGCGGCGCAACTGAGCCGCCGGGGATTCGCGCACGCCCAGCGAAGCATGAACTAATGGCACGAGCCTTCGACGAGCAGGCTCCGCTCCCGGGAGGCGACACGTTGCACGAAGCGTGCGGCGTCGTCGGGGTCTACGCGCCCGGGTTCGATGTCGCGCGGCTCGCTTTTTTTGGTCTTTACGCCTTGCAGCATCGCGGGCAAGAGTCGGCGGGCATCGCGGTCTCGGACGGCGGCACCATCGTCTGCCATCGCGAGATGGGCTTGCTCTCGAGCATCTTCGATGAGGAGATCCTCGCTCGGCTGCAGGGCTACATCGCGGTCGGCCACACGCGCTATTCCACGACCGGCTCGTCGGTGGTGGTCAACGCGCAGCCCCTGCTCGAAAACGCTTCGTTCGGCGACGTCGCCCTCGCGCACAACGGCAATCTGACCAACACCGAGCAGCTCCGCGATTCGTTGCTGCCGGAGACGATGCTCCACGCGTCGTCGGACTCAGAGGTACTCGCCAAGGCGATCGCGCAAGC
>DHWK01000173.1:1599-1961 GCA_002413145.1 bacterium UBP12_UBA5184 | reverse complement strand
TCGGACTCAGAGGTACTTGCCAAGGCGATCGCGCAAGCGCCGGGCGACGACATGCCGGCGCGCGTCCGCGACGTCATGACGCGCGCCGAGGGCGCCTATTCGATCGTGATGTCGACGCGCGACGCCCTGTATGCGTTCCGCGACCCGTGGGGCGTCCGGCCGCTCTGTTACGGCCGCAATCCCGGCGGCGGCTACGTCTTCGCCTCGGAGTCCTGCGCCCTCGCGACCCTCGGCGCGCAGTACATACGCGAGCTCGAGCCGGGCGAAATCCTGTGGGTCGACGGCGAGGGACTGCACGTCGACAAGATGGCGCAGCCCAAGCCGCAGGCGTTGTGCATGTTCGAGTACATCTATTTCGCGCG
>DHWK01000173.1:1183-1462 GCA_002413145.1 bacterium UBP12_UBA5184 | reverse complement strand
TTCGAGTACATCTATTTCGCGCGGCCCGATTCGATTCTCAGCGGCCGCTCGATCTACATGGCGCGGCTCGAAATGGGACGCCAGCTCGCGCGCGAACATCCGGTGGAGGCCGACGTCGTGATGGCGGTTCCCGACTCCGCGATCCCCGGCGGCATCGGCTACGCGCAGGAGAGCGACCTGCCGTATATCGAGGGGCTGATCAAGAACCGTTACATCGGCCGCACGTTCATCAGCCCCGACCAGCGCATGCGCAACCGCAGCGTCGAACTCAAGTTCAAC
>DHWK01000173.1:0-1023 GCA_002413145.1 bacterium UBP12_UBA5184 | reverse complement strand
GTCGACGATTCGATCGTCCGCGGAACGACCACCCCGCGCATCGTGAAACTGCTGCGCGACTCCGGTGCGCGGGAAGTTCACGTACGGATCACCTCGCCACCCATCATCCACCCCTGTTACCTCGGCGTCGACATGGCGACCCACGAGGAGTTGATCGCCGCGAACATGACCGTGCCGGAGATCCGCGTCGCGATCGGTGCCGACTCGCTCGGTTATTTGAGCAAAGAAGGCTTGCTCGCGGCCGTCGCCCGCAAGCGCGGCGAGATGTGTTTGGGCTGTTTGACGGGCGAATATCCCGAAACGGCCAACGAGGCCTCGCTACTGGCGAGCGTCTCGGCGCGCGATTGACGCGCGGCAAATCTCGTCGACCTCGGCGAAGAACGACAAGTAGGCGGCGTCGAGCTGCTCGGCCGGCGCCGCGTCCTGCCAATGGAGGATGAGGTCCTCGAAGGCCTCTCCACGCGCGATCCGCGCGGCATCGATCCCCTCGAAGGCATCGTCGGCGTAGCGGTAATAGTCGGCGAGTGCGGCCTTCGCGTATGCGGAGCCTTCGTCCCAACGCGCCGCGACTCGAGCGTTCACAAACCCCTCGAAGAAATGCTCGAGGAGATTGCGGCGCCACATCGGGTAGGTGATGGTCGCGAGATTCCAATTGGCCGGCTTGCATGCGACGTCGGTGCGCAGGTCGACCGAACCGTTCTTGAACGTCATCGGATAGACGGCGCAGACGCGGGGGCGCTCGGGGTAGATGCCGCAGCGCATGATCCCATCGGGCAGATGCATCAAGAACGTGCAGACGTCCGGATTGCGCGGGTTCTTCCCCAGGTAGAGCGCGAACCGCTCGCTTCCGATCAAAAAACTGCCGGCCTGTGCTTCGGGCTCGGGCTGCGCGCGCAAAAACTGTTCGAACTCGAGCGCTTGCGCGCGCTTGATGCGCCAGGCGTCGTACCCGGTTACGCGCACGCTGACATTGTAGCAGCAGGTTCCGTTGCAGTTCGCGCAGGCGTCACTCATCGCACATCT
>DHWK01000129.1:6259-13215 GCA_002413145.1 bacterium UBP12_UBA5184 | reverse complement strand
CACTTTCAACTGCCCGCCGAGGGTTATTCCACTTGCGCTGTTCGTCCATAGAGCTAATCCGCAACGTGGCGAAGCGAACGCCTCGCACCATCGCCGCAACCGACGATGGGCGAAGGAGCATCCCGAACGGCACGATCGCGCCTGGTCCCTGCGCGAGGTGACGCCGAAGCTCGACGCGTTCTCGCTCGCCGAGATCGCGAAGGCGACGGGCCTTTCCCTCGCGGCCTGCTCGCGCTTCCGCGCCGCAACGCGCGTGCCACATCCGCGCCATTGGGAGGCGTTCCTCGCGCTCGTCGAAGGGAACGAGACGCCCTTAGGCGCCGCGCCACTCGCGTCGCGCCCCAGGTATTAGCGTCGAGCGCCTTTCTCCGTCGAACCGCCGGCATCGAGCGCGAGCGCCCGATGCCTCGTCACTTTTTGCGTTATTTGCTACGTCCTTTTCAGTTTTCAGCGGTCAGATTTTCACCGCCGAGCTAATCGAGGAGACGATTCCGTCTATGGGCTGGTACCCTTGCACCGTGAGACGCACGTTGGAGCCGCGTTGCGGGTTGCGGGTTACGGGTCGCGTGGGTTAGCTGGCGCCTCCACGTTAGGCACACTTAGTCCAGATCTACTGGTTGAGATAAACGCGGACGACGCAGGATTGTAGTGCCGAAAATGTAGGAGGCCCAACGAATGGCTGATGCGGGGCTCCGCTCATTTTATAAGACAAAGAAACAGCGCCGTTTTTTGGATCGACGGTATCCGAAAATGGCGACGGACAGTTAGTCGATTGCATCAGATTGTAACCCTGGGACGTTCGCTGCCCCGGATTGAAGTTCACGTTGTACTTTAGCGGATAGCTGTACGCGCAGCCCGAGGCCGATTCTGCACCGCCCTGCGTTGAGCACAATCCCGCATCGATGACTAAAGGGTCGGTGTCCACGGCAGCACCAGATCCGAAGGCGAGTGGTACGCCGCTGGGCAAGTACAAACAAGCCGTGGCAGTTGCGGCTTTGCAGAATGCAACAAAATCTGCCGGCAGCGGCCCCGGGACTCCGAAGCGCGTTACTGAAAAATCCATGGGGACCGGCAGGCTCTTGTTAAGCGCAGAAGGCACGGCCGTCCTCGTTCTCGGTGCGGTGGCGTTGTAAACGGAGCCCACGATAATGGGGCGGTCGGGATTGCCCTCAACGAAATCAATTACATGGAATGCTGCCATGGCGAAGCGGTGTAACCGGGACTGGTGTTGCGATCGTAGGATTCCAAGCGAGACCGTTGGGCCCGCATTGACCTTTATCAGGGTGGCGTCGGGCAAAGTTGCGAGTTCGGTAGCCGTCAACGATGCAACCGTGCGTGCGACGGGCGCGCCAAACGCTGGACAAGTCATCGCGGCAAGCAAAACTATCAAAGAGCCGCAGCCGACGATGTGAACAATCCACGACGAGACGGGGCCGAGCTTCGTGACGTGTCCTCCCAAAAGCGACAGCGAAGCCACTTCGCTACGAGCGACCAGTGCCCTCGCACAGGTAACGCCGAAGCTCCGACAGTGCGGCCTTAGCCGGTATCCCCCAGATGGCCGAGCTTTTCGACTCCAGATTGTCGGTTTCCGGCCTTGAAGGCCTGGCCCGGCGCTCTGGGTGGCGAGGTTTGGGCGCAGGAGGCGGACTCGCGTGCCGCAGCGCGCTGAAGAAGCCGGCTTCACGCTCATCAAGGCGCACCTCTGCCGTCGTTTGCCGTCGAACGCATGGCCGTTGAATGCCTCATGTCGCCACGGGAGCCGAGGGCGAGCGTAGTTGCGCAATCAGCCGCAGAATTTCCGCAAACAACTGGCGCGGGATGGCGACCTCGGCCATCTGAAAGGCGACGTAGCGGCCGTGGCTGACGACCTTCGCGCCGATCTTGATCAGCTTCTCGCGTAGACTCGTGAGCGACCAATCCTTGATCGCTTCGGGCGTCGCGAGCGTGCGAAGGAAGTTTCCGAGGTTGTATGCCAGCGCATGAAGTTGAAGGCGGACAGCGTTCGCGTCGAACGAGCGACACGAAAGTCGCGTCCACTTGATCGCGCCTTTGCCCTCTTTTATCCACTGCTCGGCCGTCCCCCGCTTGTTGTAGAACCTCACGACATTCTTCGACGCATAGCGCAAGTTCGTAATGAGGAATCCAACGCGCGGGAACAGCTCCCCGGGGTGCCACTCCACTTTGGCGACAACCCGACGCGGGCGCGACCAACTCGCCGCCTTGTACCGGAAACTCTTGTAGAACCGCTGCACGTAGTGCGCGGGACGCCCGACCGGTCGTTTGAGCAAATCGCTGATACGCTCTTGCAGGACCTGGTTTGCGGGTAGGCGGATCGCGTACTCGATCCCTTCGGCTTCCAAGAACTCGTACATGTTCGGTTGAGCGAAGGCAGCGTCGCCGCGAAAGGCGATGCTCTTCACCGTTCCCTGGTAACGTGCAACGATCGGCTTGAGAACCGCTTCCCACCCATCGGCGCTGTGAACGTTGCCGGGGCGAAGCGCGCATCGTTCCAGATCGCCATACTGATTGAAGACGAAGAGCGGATGGTAGCAAGTGCAACCGAAATGGCCGTTCCAGACGCTCTGCTCTTGCTCGCCATAGGTCGGGCTCACGCTCGAGTCCATGTCGAGGATGATCTCCTCGGTTGACCGGTACCGGCGAACACGGTCGATCCACCGGCCGGATAGATCGGCAAGGGCCCGAAGATTTTCAGGTGCTGCGAGCCATCGCGTTTCGAACCGGCCCATCTGGCTTGGCGACGCTGCGCGACCTTTAGCCGCTCTGCCGCCGACGATCCAGCGCATCGCCGGATCGTGGCGCAGACGCTCGGCGTCGTTCACATCCTCGTATCCCGCGAGGCGGCCGAACACCGACTGACGCAACATGCCGACCAATGCATGGCGGCCGTTCTTGCCGGTACGCGCGTCAGCCAGTGCTTCTCCAGCCGTTATGCTCAGACCGAGCGCGTCGTCGAGTTCACGATAGGTGAGCAGGCCGGCATCGGAAGTGACGAGAGAGCCGCGAAATTGGAGCATCACGCGGCGCTCGAAATCTAGCGGAAGAACGGTGTACGCTAGCCGAATCTCGACCGTCCATTCGCGTTCCTCGTTCATGGGAGGTCGGTTTGGCTCAGCAACGATCTGTTCACTGCTCACCGAGCGCTCAGGCAAACGCGCAACGCGGCGAGGCGAACGCCTCGCACCATCGTCGCAACCGGCAATGGGCGAAAGAACATCCCGAGCAGCGCGATCGCGCCTGGTTCCTGCGCGAGGTGACGCCGAAGCTCGACGCCTTCTCGCTTGGCGAGATCGCGAAAGCGACCGGCCTGTCCCTCGCAGCGTGTTCGCCCTTCGCGCCCGGCTAGGCTTGCGCCCAGGCCGAGTGCGTATTCAACCCCTGCAGCCGCGGATGGCGTGAAGCCGATGCGCTCAGGTGTAGGGACTGCCTAACGCGAAGAATCGCCGAGCTCCGAGTTCGCATGCCCTGAAGCAACGTCACCATCATCGGAACTGATGCAGCGATATTATCGACCGAAGAAATCGAAGGACCCCTGGAAACAGTATGTCCTTGATAAGTTGCGTTCCTTAAAGCGTTTCTATATCACTCGCGATAAAGCAGAGGCTTCGCTCCGCTCATACGAAACATCCCTCCACGATTGCGAACGATCTCTAAAAGCGCTCCTTGAAGGTCACGAGCAGAATACAGCGGCGGCAGTCATCATTTAGGATCACCGCGACGACTCGGGAGTGTTTATGCCACCTGTCGATATCACAACCGCAAAACGCAAGTATAAGACGCTTGGTGCATTGGCGAAAGGGATGCGCATCAAGAAGCATCTGACGCAACGCGAAGTCGCTGACTATTGCATGCTTTCAACTTATAACGTCCGCTGCATTGAAAACAACGAGTACCAAGCTAACTACTGCTACGACTACATTTTTGCACTCGGGCAGATGCGAAACCGTCGCATCAAACGCACAGCCGGCGGTACCGAAAGAGCCGGTCGCAAAGTGCGCCGCCGTAGGAAACGCTCCAAGTAAAATGTGCGCCCGCCGCAGGGAAACGCTCTAATCAGAATATGCTTTGGCGTGCGGCTAGCTTTCTGAGTCCGTAAGCCGCTCCGATCGCAGCGCCACGCAACCCGACGCGGGGGGCCGTTTTGGGTGGCGCAGCATTGCGGCCAAGAGCATCGCAGCCGGGGGGGCAGTTGCTCAGCGCCGAGCTTCAAAGCCGCTTAGGAGCGTGAGGCCGAGTGCGAGCGCCGCAGCGTGATCTGGCGCGCAAAGGGGCGCGCGTTCGAAGCGCGATGCGCCCGCTTACTCGCGTACCGCCAGGCGGTGCTGTTTGGGGGGCCGCGCCCCGCCCCCACCTTCATCCGGCGGTTCTCGCCTGGGCAGGAGAAGCCGAGGAGGTGACTCGCAAAACCCCTGCGAGGTCATCGAGGTCATCGAGATGCACGAAGGATTGCGTCGGCAGGTTGCGTGGCTTCGCGGGGTGCGCGCCCTTAGCCAGGCCTCACCCCCGGCCGAAGGCTTCGTCGGGATCGTGTACCGCGAGCCAGTAGAACTCGAGCAGGGCCTCGGCTTGCCGCTCGCGCCGCGCCCTTCTGGTCGCGCCGGCGACGGAGAAATGGCCGCGCCCCGGGCCGGGGGCGGGCCGCGTGCGGTTTTTCATCTCGACGCCGAACGTTCGCGAGACCGCGCTCGCCACACTCTCGACGCTTCGCCTCGACCAGCGCGCGCAGTCCCGTGCGGCGCATCAAGTAATCCGCCAATCACATAGGTGGACCTGAGCGCCTTTGACGTCGTTGGCAGCCAGCATCCGCACGCAACCCTCCTACGGGCGGCGTGGTTCGAATGCGTAATGACGTTCTCGGAGTTTGTAACAGCTACCGACGCTGGTGTTCGCAGCTTGCTCAGCAAGCAGGTTGTGGACCAACTGACGCTCGAGGCCAGCGACGATAGCGCGACCTGGATCGCCGGCAACGTCGGTGCGCGCATCGAACTCGTCGGCGCGCAGCGCCTAATGCTTCGATTCTTGCCGCTTGGCATCGGCGTCGCCGGTGATCATCTCGGGTACGAGCCGCTGGATGATCTTGCCGTCGCCGGCTTTGTGCAACGGGTTGCCCTCATCTTAGCAAGAGCCGAGGCGGAGTACCAGGCGTGCGCGCGCGCGAGGTTTTGGCGCCGATGTTTTGCCCCCGCGCGCGCGCGGTCTCCGCTGCGCCCGATCCCCGTTACGTGCGATCCCTGGCCCACGGCGCGCGATCGGCCCCGCGGACGTATCGAAAAACATCATCCGAAGGCTCGACGCCGATCCTGGGCCCGCTGGCGGCCCGTTGTTGTCGCGGGTCATCTTAGGCCACTAGGCTCTCGACGGTCGAGCGCATTGCGCGAGAACCGTCCCGAAAACGTCGCGCGCGCGGTCATCGACCTTTGCCAACGACTTCGGCGTCGATGATCGAGAGGTCGCCGCGGTTCGTTGCGCCGTAGGCGCGTAACGTCAGGGCGTGGCCGCGCGAAGATCGTTCGCACGCGTTGCCTTCGCCGAGGGACACGTCCCTTCGAGGGTTGGACGCTCGATTTCATTCACAATCGGCTGTTCACCGTCGCAATCACGCACGCCGCACCAAAACGTTCGTACCATGCTGCGATCGATGTCAGTACGCGGATGGCGAGGTTTGCGATTACCCGTGGGGGGCACCAAGCGATCACGCGCTACGCGAAGCGCTCCTGCGGCGCGGCGCTTTTGAACCTACGCGCGCAACGTGCTTCGACGGCGCGGAGACGGTTTCCAACGCGCCGTGACGTCGCGAGATTTCGCATGCAGCTGATCGAACGTACTTGGCGAAGTCTTCGACGTTCGGCTCGATGCGCTCGCGCGGTCCGGAGATCCCGACCGCGGCGATCACCTGTCCGTATCGATCAAAGACCGGCGCGCCGATTCCCCAAACTGAAGCCCGCCACTCTCCGCGATTCACAGCGTACCCCGCGCGCCGGATCTCGGCGGCGTGCTTTAGCGCTTCTTCTGCTCCTACGTGCGTCTGGTCGGTATGACGTTCGGCGCGACGTCCGATCTTTGCAATCTCCTTCTCCTCGCGCCATGACAAAAGGGCCTTACCGGTCGCCGTTGCGTACGCCGGCGAGCGGCCGCCGACCGTCGTGTAGGCGCGAATCGGATGCAGTCCGTCGACTTTCTCGACGTAGACCGAGTGCCCGTCTTCGTAAACGGAATAGTGTGCGGTTTCACCGGTCCGTGTGACAAGGTCGCGGAGGATTGGAATGACTTCGTCGCGCGGCGCCTCGGAGTTGACCGCGTTGCAGCCGATTCGCCACATCTTGAGAGAGACAGCATATTCGCCGTGCGCGGTGCGTCGTAAGAAGCCTTGCGCAACGAGCCCCTGAATGAGGCGCAGGAGGGTCGACTTTGGAAGTTTCACTTGCTCAGCGATCTCGGCCAGCGATCGTCGTTGCGAAAGCCCAACGCACTCAAGAACCGCGAGCGCTTTCGAGACCGAGCTGGTCCGCGCAGCCTTCATGTCCTTCGCCCGCCGCCCTGCGTCGTCGCTCGCCGCGCGACGCGTTGCTGCGCAGCCCTGCGCGCATGGGTACGCATCCGTTCGCCGAGCCCCGGAAGCGCCGTCGAGCGCATCAATTCATCGAGATCGCGTTGCGACGCTGCGTCTCGAGTCAGGCGCAGGAGCGCTCGCAATGCTCCTGCGTCGAGCGCTTCGGCGTGCGTGAGAATCTCAGCGGCTCGCGCGTCAAGTGCATCCGCGCCGTAGACGCCGCTCAGAAGCCCAGCGGCACATGCCTGCGCTGCATCAAGCGCTTTCCCCTCGAGCAAGATTTCGCGTGCCCTCTGTCCGCCGACTACCGCAGTAAGGTGACGCGTTCCTAAGATAACGCCGAAGCGTATCCCCGGGAACGCGAGGCGGGCGTTGCTCGTCCCAAGAC
>DHWK01000129.1:287-6190 GCA_002413145.1 bacterium UBP12_UBA5184 | reverse complement strand
GGCGTTGCTCGTCCCAAGACGGTAGTCGCATGCCGCAACAAGATCGGCCCCTGCACCCAGCGCCGCGCCCCGTACCAGCGCGATCGTGAGCAGCGGCGCCCGCCGAATCGCTTCGAGGAGGCTTTCAATCGCTTCAAAGCGCTCACGCAGCTCGGTGTCAGGAACACGATCGATGTCGCTGAGATCGAAGCCTGCACAAAAGCGTTCGGTTGAACTTGCGATGACGATGGCGCGGGCATCGCTCTCAAACGCTTCCTGCAAGCCCGCGTAAAGCTGAGAGACCAACAGTGGCGAGAGGGCATTTGAGCGCGGAGGATCGTCGAGCCAAAAGCGCCAGAGACCGGATCTCGGTGCATCGCGCTCAATACGCAGCAACTTAGGCACCGCCGGCAGCCGTTGCAGAGGTAGGCGTGGACGTCCACTCGGCGAGCACTTCGTTTGTGTGTTCGCCTAAACGCGGCGGTGGCTGCCCGACGCGGATGCGAGTGGCATTCAGCTGTACCGGATAGCTCACCGTCTTTGTCTTGCCGGCAACCGGCACGGCCAACTCTTGGATGAGGCCGCTCGCGACAAGGCTCGCATCACCGAGGATATCCGCAAAGGTGTTGACGGGTCCACACGGGACGCCCCGCTCTTCTAGAACCTCGATCCATTGCGCAACGCTTCGTTTTTGAAAGATATCTTGCAAGATTGCCGTCAACGCTTTCTGATTTTTCGCACGTTCGGCGAGCGTAGCGAAACGAGGATCGTCGAGCAGCTCACTTCCTCCCGTCGCTTCGCAGACCTGTTCCCAAAGCGCGTCGTTGCCGGCGGCGACGACAAACGGCCCATCGCTCGCGTCGTAAATTTGATAGGGAGCATTGCGGGGGTGCGCGGAGCCGAGGCGTTTCGGAGCGATTCCGGTCCCCCAGTACTCGCTCGTCTGCAATCCTGAAATCCCCAAAAGGCAATCGAGCATTGGACAATCGAGATGGATCGCACGATGCTCGCGCTGCGCTACCCCGCGCGCAGCTAAGATCGTATATGCTGCATATAGCGCAGCCGTGAAGTCCCCGACTGGGACGCCGCATTTTGCCGGCGGGCCATCTTCCTCGCCGGTGACGCTCATCAAGCCCGACATTCCCTGAATCACAACGTCAAATGCGCCTCTGCGAGCGTAGCGCCCGCGCTGTCCGTAGCCGGAGATCGAGCAGTAGACGATTTCATTTTGGAGTTTTGCAACCTCTTCAAAACCGACTCCGAGCCGGTCGAGGACGCCGGGACGATAGTTCTCAATGACGACATCTGCGACGGCACAGAGTCGCCGCGTTCGCGTGAGATCATCGGCGTTCTTCAGATCGGCGACGATACTCCGTTTTCCGCGATTGAGGGCCGCAAAATTCAAGCTGTACCGGTCGCCGTCGGCAGCTTCGACGATGGGGGGCCAGCTCCGTAGGCCATCGCCGAGCGGGGGTTCGACTTTCACCACGTCCGCACCAAGATCGGCGAGGAGCATCCCGCAGAACGGCACCGCCGCGATGTGACCGAACTCAAGCACTCGCATACCCGCAAGAGGCGTGTGGAGAGCGCTCATGCGCTCTTGCTCTCGAACGGCAATTCGCCGTTATCTACGATTTTTTTATATTCGACGATGCGATGCATGCTGTTGAAGAGAAACGCAGCAACGACGCGCTCCTGCCTCAAGAACACGGCGACGAAACGGCGAGAATGAACGTTGCCTTCAACAACGCGTAACGTGTCGGATGGGCGCGCAGCTCCGATGAGCTGCAATTTGCAGTCGTATTGATCCGACCAGAAGCACGGAATCATTCCGAAGGCTTGCGCCTCTTCACGACCAACGAGCAGTGTATCTGCAGCGGCGCGGCCTTGCGCAATCGCGTTGTCCCAGTGCTCGACACGCATAGAGCCAAAGCGCGGATGCTGCCAGCGGGCGACGTCGCCCGCCGCAACGACGCCGTTCACGCCGATTGCGGCGCAGCTCTCGTCGCAAACGACGCCGTCGTTCAATGCCATTCCCGAGCCCTCGAGCCACTCGACATTCGGCGTGACGCCGACGCCGAGGATGACCATCTCCGCTTCAATCGTGCGCCCATCGGAGAGATGCACGCCCTGCACGGACGACGCCCCCATGAATCCCGCGAAGCCAACGCCCATGATTAGGCGCGCGCCATGCGCACGATGTACTTCCAGACAAACTGCTCCCAGTTCTTCTCCCAACACGCGTTGCATTGGGAAACGATCGAGATCGATCAGCGTCACCTCGCAGCCGAGCTCTCGCAATGAGGCGGCGACCTCGCAACCGATGAATCCGGCGCCGACGATGACTACGTTGCGGGCACCACCGACAACGCGGCGCCGGATCGCGATCGCATCATCGATGGTTCTGAGCGTAAAGACGCCGTCAAGCTGCGCGCCACCCGGCAATTCCTTCGCCCGCGCACCGGTGGCGACGATTAAACCGTCGAACGGAAGCCGAAGTCGACCGCTGGTCTCGACCTCGTGTCGCTCGAGATCGAGGCGTTGCGCGCACGTCCCGAGTTGCCAATCGAAATCTTCCGGCCGGCGCATGGGTAGGTCCAGCCGACCACGCTCGGCCTCGCCGGTCAGAAACCGTTTCGAAAGTGGCGGACGCTGGTACGGCATGTGCAACTCGTCACCGACGATCGTGACCTTCCCATCGAAGCCGCGTGACCGCAAGGCCTGCGCGGCCGAGAGGCCGGCAAGCGAAGCACCGACGACGACAACCGAGCGCACCTATCCCTCGATGCGAATCGCTTGGGTTGGGCAAAGGCGCGCCGCGTCTTCGGCTTTTGCGCGCAGATCCTCGGGCGGCTCCTCTTGCAAGACATACAAAAGACCATCGTCGCGGACTTCGAAGATTTCCGGCGCGGCGATCATACACTGGGCATTGCTCATGCACGCATCGAAATCAACGACGATCTTCATCCTCTTGCCTGCGCAACCTCGACGTCCGTCGCGTATTTCGCCATCTCCAAAGACGACGCGGGCGTCCCGAAAAGCTCGTTCCCCTCGGCTTTCTCCATGCGCGCGAGCACCCGCCGCGCATGAATGACACCAATGTCGGAGCGGACGTTCATCTCGCGATACTTTCTTCCGTCGCAGAGCTCGTCAGAGAAGTCCAGCATCTCCTGTTGCTTCGCGAGCGCCCACTCGTCCTGAGCGACGACGGCGGGAAACTCGAATGCCATTCCTTGCGCGAGCGTCATCGATGGGTCTGACGAAAAGCGCTCGCCGGCCTTCGTGATCATGATCCAGTACCACTCCAGATGGTGCTGATCGATCGGCGTGTCGGTATGGCACAAGACATACCCTCGCTCCGCCTCCGTGCCGAGCATTCCTGGTGGAGCGACGTGAAGTTGAACACGGACGAGGCCCGGCCCGATCATCGCGTGCGTATGATCGCGGTCCACAACATCGAGACCAAACCAGCGCTGATAATACGGGGGTAACCGATAGTTCTCAACGTGTCGCGTCGTCATGACTTTCGCGTTCCCGTCAATTGTGTCTTCGACAAGCCCGACGGGGATTTGCGAGTTTGAGAGATCGCCGATGTTGCCGTCGTGAAGTGGGAAGAAGTGAGTGATGTCGAGTAAGTTCTCGATCAACAGACGGTAGTTCGCGCGAATTCGAATTGGCGGGTCGACGATAACGGCTTCGTACCGCGGGTCTGCAAGCTCGGGTATGCGCGGCGGCTTGACTCCGTCGGTCTTTGCCGGGTCGCCGGGCCACAGCCACACTAAGCCGTCTTGCTCGACGACCGGATAACGATGGAGTTGCGCCGCGGGCGAGATCGGAAAGTCCGGTTGCATCGGAATATCGACGCATTTTCCGCTGCTGTCATAGCACAGCCCATGGTAGGCGCACCGCAGGACCCCATTCTCGAGCAACTTGCCGTCCCAAAGCGGGAAGCGCTTATGGCAGCAACGGCCGTCGAAGGCAACGATTTGCCCATCCTGAGTCCGCCACATCACGATAGGGCGGCCCGTGATCACCTTTTTTTCAAGTTTGTACGTGAAGCTCCGGGCAAGCCCCGCGACATACCACGTGTTCCGAATCATCGTACGTTTCCCCCGAATAATCTCATTATACGGAATGTGATGTCATATATTGATTATACCAAGCCGAAGAACAACGGTCAACCAAGATAGGCTCGCTGGACGAGGTCGGAATCCCGCAATTCGACCGCCGATTTCGAGAAGTACACGGCTCCGTGCGAGAGTGCGTACGCCCGCTCGGCAAACTCCAGCGCAAGCGTCGCGTTTTGCTCGACCAGTAGCACGGAGATCTTCTGGTCGCGGAAACCCGCGATGACGTTGAAGATATGTTCGACGATTATCGGGGCGAGCCCGAGACTCGGCTCGTCGAGCATCAGCAAGCGCGGCTCGGCCATGAGCGAGCGGCCGATGGCGAGCATTTGCTGCTCGCCGCCTGAGAGCGTCCCCGCAAACTGGCTAAAACGGTCGCGAAGCGCGGGGAAGATCTGGATGACGCGATCAACCTGCCCAGCCCGCCCACGCGCGTATGTCCCGAGCGCCAGATTTTCGCGTACCGTCAGGTTGGGAAAGACCTGGCGCCCCTCCGGACAGTGGACGATGCCGCGACGGACGATCGCCGACGGATCGAGCCGTGTGATGTCCTCGCCGTCGAAGGTGATCTTGCCGTGCGACGCTCGAACAATGCCGGAGATCGTTTTCAAGGTCGTCGATTTTCCGGCACCGTTCGCGCCCAGCAACGCGACGACATCCCCGTCAGGAACCTCGAGGCTGATGCCGCGCAGCACGTGCACGTGCCCGTAGTGCGCATGCACGTTCTCAAGCCTCAACACGCGTCTCGGCCCTGGATTGGCGTCCGGTGCCCAAATAGCAGCGCACAACCTCCGGATCGGCGCGAATGGAGGCGGGCGCCCCCTCGGCGATCTTTTGGCCGAAATTCATCACGGTTATGCGCTCGGCAATCTCTTCGAGCAGTTCGAAGTGATGCTCGATCATCAAGATCGCACAGCGCTTGCCGGCTGCGGCGATATATGTCACGAGGCGAGGGGTCTCTGCATCGGTCAAACCGGCGAATGGCTCGTCCAAGAGCAGCACTTTCGGTTCCGCAATAAGCGCGCGCGCGACATCGAGAAGCTTCTGATGCCCATATGGCAGGTCAGCCGGCGACATGTCGCGGACGTCCCAGAGGTCGAGCTCGCGGAGCAGTGATTCGGCGCGCTCTCGCCCATTCGTCTCTTGTCTTTGCGTTGTCGGCAAGAACAGCGCGCCCTCGAGCCCCGTGCGCATCTGCACGTGGAGTCCGACCAAGATATTCTCGAGAACCGTGAGCGACGCAAACATTTCGGCCTTCTGAAAGCTCCGCGCTATTCCATAGCGGACGACTTGGTGCGAACGCAAACGTAAAACGTCGATGCCGTCCAGTTCGATTCGACCTTCCGTAACCGGAGCAACGCGACTCAGGGCATTGATCAGGGTGGTCTTCCCTGCGCCGTTTGGTCCGACGAGCGCAAAGATTCCGACGTCGGGGACGTCGATGTCGAATCGTGAAACCGCCGTTAGTCCTCCGAATCGGACCGTGACGTCACGAACCACTAGCACTAGCCCGTCTCCTCGCTCGAAACGCGAAGCGGTGCGATGCTCGGCGGCCTTGAGCGGCGACTGCGCCGAAATAATCCTTTGAGCCCGCTCGGGAAAAACAGCACGACGAGCACGATGACGCCGCCCAAGATCGCAAGCGAGAGTCCACTCGCCGTCGAAGCGGCTTGCCTCACCGTATCGACGACGACGGCGCCACCAATCGCGCCTGGGATCGAGCCCATGCCACCGATCACGACGACCGCGAACACGACGATGATCAGGTCGGCGCCCTCTGACTCCGCGGCATCGACC
>DHWK01000129.1:0-249 GCA_002413145.1 bacterium UBP12_UBA5184 | reverse complement strand
ATCGAGCCCATGCCACCGATCACAACCATTGCAAAAAACAACAATGCTTGATCGATCCCAAAATCTTCGGGCGCAACGAAACTTGCGAGAAACGCGTACAATGCACCGGCGAGTCCCGCCAAAAATGCACTGCAAATAAATGCGAGCACTTTCGTCCGCGCAATCGGAACCCCCATCGATGCGGCTGCGATCTCACTGTCGCGAATTGCCGCGAACGAGCGGCCGATGCGGGTTCGCATGAGGTTCCAC
>DHWK01000108.1:9158-12695 GCA_002413145.1 bacterium UBP12_UBA5184 | reverse complement strand
CCCCCCCGGGATTAATGTACGGGCGGCGGCGCGGGGCGGCGCCGCCGGCGCCGCCGCGATTCTTCCGATCGCATCGACCGCCGCGTAGCGAACTGCGGAGTCGGCGTCGGCGAGCGCGAGACGGCGCTCGTCCGCAAGCGCGCCTTCGCTTTCGAGCAAACCCAGCGCGTATGCGACCATCGCGCGTAACTCGGAATTGGGGGCGGAGAGGTGGGCCCGAAGGGGACCCAGCGCTTCCCGACGCTTCGTTCGGCCGAGCGCGAGAGCGGCCCGCGCCGCCGCACGCGGGCGGCCGTTGAGCATGACCACGAGGGCCGGATCGACCGCTCTACGGGCCTCAGCCGTAAGGACCGCTCGCTCGGTCGGTTCGAGCGCGGCCGAGGCCGGCGCTCCGCCTGAAAGGGGTACAAGGAGGGCGAGTACCGCGAATAACTTCACTTGATCTGAACCAACTTTCCGGGGCGCGTCTGCGTTGAATAATCGCAGGCACCCCGTCCCCGACCCTCTACGTCAGGCCGAGCGGCGCCAACCCCCCTTGGAAAGATATGGAAGGTACCCCCCCGATGTCGACTCCCAAGCGCAAACCCGGTGGCGGCATGACCGTCCGTGAAGCCGGACAAAAAGGCGGCGAAACCGTCAAGCGCAAGTATGGCCCCGAGTTTTACGAGCAGATCGGCCGCAAGGGCGGCGAAGCGACGAAGCAGGCTCACGGCCACGAATTTTACGAACAGATCGGAAAGAAGGGCGGCAAGAAAGGCGGCGAAGCCACGCGCGACCGCTACGGCCCGTCATTCTACGAAGAGATCGGCCAAAAAGGCGGTCAGAAGGTCAAGCAGTTAATCGAGGAAGGGAAGCGCGCCGCAGCGGCTGCGCAAGCGAAAAAAGCCTCGTAGTGCACGTTCGGGCGCGTCATGCGCTGATCGCGTTGGGATTTGCGGCGTCAATCTGCGGATTGACGCCTCCCGCGCGCGCCCTGCCCTTACCGGAACCGCCGCGCGGAAAGCCGACGGTCGCCCCGACGGCGGCTCCGGCCAATACGCTCATCTTACCGCTCGGTTCGCCGATCGACTTCGTGCTCGACGACGAGATGGGTTCGAACAAATCGAAGGCCGGGCAGACGATCCGCATTCACCTTCGCAATCCTCTGATCGTTAATGGTGTAACGCTGGCCCCCGCCGAGACTCCGGCGACCCTGCGAATTCTCGGCGTCCACCGCGCGACGGCCGGGGACAACGACGGCTCGCTTCAAATCGCGATCCAGCCGCTCGAGTTGCCGAAGTACGGCGCCTTGCCGATTCACGCGAACCACGAATATCTGACGATCGAACACACCCGCGGACAGCTCGCAACGCGCGGGGCCACCGACACGATCACCGACATCTTCTTACCGGGCGCCGTGCTCTACAACGCGCTCCGTAAGGGGCGCGACTTCGTGCTCCCCTCCGGCGCGATACTCCGGGCGCAGACCGCGGCGACCATCGACGCGACCGATCCAAAATCGATCGCGATCGTCATCCCGCACCCGATACTGCTCAACCACGATGCCCCGCACGCGGACTTTACGCCGTCCCCCATCTATACGCCGGTCCCGCCGCCGCCGAAGAAGCCAAAGGCGACGCCGCGACCGTCGCCGACCCGGCCCCCGCCCCCGGCTCCGAGCCCCGACGCGACAGGGACCGGCTAAGCGCAAGGCGCAGACGAACCGGCATGAAGCCCTTACTTGCCAGCCTTCTGCTTTTTTTCGGAGCCCTCGGCGGCGCCGCCGCAGCCGACAAGATGTCCGGCGTCCCGACCGACAGCGAAGCGCCCTTCGTCGCGAGGGTGAGCGCCGATCTCAACGCGCGTTTCCCGACGCCCGACGCGGCGCGCCGCGCCGGTTACGTACGCTTCACCGATGAAGACAGCAGCGGCTCGATTTCATACGCGAACAACCACTGGACGAGCGTCGACGAAGCGCATCCGAGCCAACTCTGGTACGACGTCAACGGACGCTTGCTCGGCGCGGACTTCTCGGTGCTTCAAGCCGACTCGGCGCAAGCGCCGCAAAAGTGGGGCGTCGATCCCAGGCGCTGGATCAAGATCGGGGCGCACGACCATTTTGGGCTCAGAGGCCCCAACGGAACGACGGTCTATAGCGGGATGGGCAGCCGCAAGGTACCCGCCGGATCGAGCCTCGAACATCCGACGGCGAGCATGCTCGTCGCCGCCGGCGTCGCGAAGAGCATCAGGGACGTGCGCTTCACGTTCTTCTTCCCCGCGATCTGGGATCTGCAAGTCTGGGTGCTGCCCAACGCAAACGGCGCGTTCGCCGAGATGAATCCGGACGTAAAGCCCGTTAAAGGCGGAGGAACCAGCTAGGAGCCTAGCTCGGCTCGGAGTAGAAGCAAGGCTAACAGTTGGACGCCAGGGTTTCGGCTTTTTTCGTCGCCATGCTCTCGGCGTCGCCGATGCGATCGCGCTGCGTTTTCATCCGTAGATAGCTGCGCACGTCACGCCGTTCCGCCGGTTGCGTATCGATAAAATCGATGTCGCTCGCCGCACCGACCACCGCCGGCGAAGGCCCGAGGATCGGCGCCGAGGCGGCGAGCATCTGCTTGAACGAACTCGGCCCTTCTCCTTTGGAGGCAGCCATCTCCAGCATGACGTGGATGACGCCGAGCGTGTCGAGCGCGATCTGGTGCTGCCGGTCGTAGGCTTTCTGGAGCTGCGCCGCAACCTCACGCGACCCTTTCGCTTCGTTGGGATCTTTCGTCAGCTCGGCGCTGCGGCGCAACTGGTTGATCTGTTCTTGCAGCGGCGGCAATTGCTGCTGCAGCGCCTTCACGTACGCCATCAGCCGCAGGCGGTCGCCGTACAAGGCTCGCTCGGCGTCGATCTGGCGAAAGTGCCGTTCGAGCGTTCCGAGCGTGAAGTCGACGTACGAAATCTCGGCATCGTCGGCGATCATCAATTTCGCCGAGTCGTTGAAATGCGTGATGAAAGCCTTACAGAACGACGTGATCGCTCGGACTCGGCCGATTTCGCGCAATTGCTCCTTCGGCGTCGCTGCGGATTGGGGCGTGGCGCTCGCGACGGCCTCCGGCGCGCCGGAGGCGGCCGGGCTCGGGGGGCCGCCGGGCGGCTCGATCGCTCCGACCAGCAAGGTGCCTGCGAAAAGCAGCTCCCGCAGCATCGTTACTCCGAAGACCAGTAGTCTTTCAGAGCTTTGCCGCGCGAGGGATGGCGCAGCTTGCGCAAGGCCTTCGCCTCGATCTGCCGGATACGTTCGCGCGTCACGCCGAACTCCTGACCGACTTCCTCGAGCGTGCGTTGATGGCCGTCTTCGAGGCCGAAGCGCAGGACCAGCACCTTGCGCTCGCGATCGGTTAGGTTCTTGAGAACGTCGGCCATCTTCTCTTTGAGCAGCATGACCGACGCCGCCTCCGCCGGAGCGACGGCCTCTTGATCTTCGATGAAGTCGCCGAGGTGGGAGTCTTCCTCCTCGCCGATCGGCGTCTCGAGCGAGACCGGCTCCTGCGAGACCTTCACGATCTCGCG
>DHWK01000108.1:761-9064 GCA_002413145.1 bacterium UBP12_UBA5184 | reverse complement strand
TTGTAGCCCTTGCGGTAGTCGAATTTTTCGACCGCGCGGATCAAGCCGAGATTTCCTTCTTGGATGAGATCCAAGAACAGCATGCCGCGGCCGACGTACTTTTTGGCGATGGAAACGACGAGGCGGAGGTTCGCCTCCGTCAGCTTGCGCTTCGCCTCGAAGCCGTGTTCGATCGTCTCGTTGCTCGCGCTGCCGTTTTTCTGTGCCTCGAGTTCGCCGGCTTCGATCGCCATCGCCAGCGTCTTCTCTTCTTCCATTGAGAGAAGTGGGACGCGACCGATCTCCTTGAGGTACATCCGGACCGGATCGTCGAGCGAAAGGCCGGCCGGTATCGCGTCGGCGTCCTCGCCGTCGGCGGCCGGTTTTTCTTCCTTTTGCTCGTCGACGACCTCGATGCCGCGCGCGGCCAAATCTTCGAAGAGTTCGTCGATGCGCTCGGGATTGACGTCTTCGACGTTTTCGAAGACGGCGTTAATTTCTTCATAGGTCAGCGACTTGAGCCGCTGGCCGCGCTCGGTGAGCTTCTTGATCGCCTCTTCGAGCGTGGTCGGGCTCGTCGTTTCCGGCGCAGTCTGCGCCGCACTATTGGTCTTCTTGCGTGCCATAATCTTGGATCTCACCTCCTTTCTGTTGAAGAGCGGTTTGAGTCCCCTTGGTGTTCGACCAACGGAGCAGGTTCACTTTGTGCCCAGCCGTTTGCCGGCGGAGCGGTCGAGTCGCTGGACGAGGCTCTGATACTCGTCCCACTCCTCGGGCGGCAGCGCGCCGCCCGCTTCGAGCAACCGGTCGATCCGTTCCGAGAGTTCTCGTTTGCGCCGCAGAAGTTCGCCTTCCTCAAGACGCACGACGATGGCGTCGAGATGCGCGCGGCGCGCCGCGCTATCGGGAAAACGCACTTTCGACGAGCGCTCGAGGTTCTGCAGTGCGATCGCCGTCTCGGCGGCCTCCCGGTTGTCCCCAAAGGCCGCCAGCGCGTCGCTCGCCGTCGCCAGGCGATCGGCGGCATCGAGCAAGTGGCGGTAGATCTCGGCGTAGCGCTCGTCCTTGAAGATTGTGATGGGAATCCGTGCGGCGTATTCGGCGACGAGCCCCGGTTCGTCGAGCAGGGTCGTCAAGATGTCGCGCTCGACGCGCGGCGGTTCGGCGACGGGGGCGACGTGACGGACGAAGTTCGGACCGCCGTGCCGCGGCCCAAAGTTTGCGGGATTTTCGAGGAAACGACTCTTGCGGAGGTCGTCTACCGCAAGTCCCAGGCGACCCGCGGCGTAGACTCGCCAGCGATCCCACTCCTCGCGCGGAAGGGCGCGAACGAGCGTCTCGGCCGTACGCGCGGCGTGCGCGGAGGGAAGGCGTTTGGCGACGATCTCTTCGATCTCGCGATCGAGTTTGAACTGAATCCAGGGGAAAGCTGCATCGAGCCGAGCCTGGAACTCGGCGGCGCCGTGCGCACGAATGAACGTGTCGGGATCCTCACCGGGCGGCAGCCCAACGATGAAGGCTGTGCAACCCGCCGTTATCAACACGTCGATGGACTTCGCGGTTGCAGCCGTCCCCGCCGAATCGGCGTCGAAGCAGAGGAAAACGCGCTCCGCATATTTGCGCAACTCGCTCGCCTGCTCAGCGGTGAACGAGGTCCCGAGTGACGCTACGGCCTGATGGAACCCCGCTTGGTGCAGCGCGATGCAGTCGAGATAGCCTTCGACGACGACGATCGCATCGGTCTCCGCCGCCGCTCGGCGCGCTCGTTCGAGCGCGAACAAAGCGCGACCCTTAGTGTATACCGGCGTCGTGCTGGTGTTGACGTATTTCGGTTCCGAGCCGTCGAGCGCACGGCCCCCGAACGCGATCACTTCGCCCGTCGTTGCGTAGGTCGGAATCATTAAACGGCCGCGATAAAAATCGTAAAAACCGCGCTGACCCGCCTTGACGAGGCCGGCCTTCTCGGCGATCCGCAGATCGATGCCGGCAGCGGTCAGCCGGTCCACGAGACCTTCCCAGCGTGGTGGCGCGTAACCGAGCCGAAACGAGTCGATCGAGGCTTGGCTCAGGCCGCGGCCGGCGCAATAGCTGCGCGCGATCTCGCCTTCCGCGCCGAGTTTCAAAGTTTCATGAAAATACGCCGCAGCGGCTTCGTTGGCGGCAAAGATCAGTTCGCGTTCGGAGCGGGCGCGCGCGGCCGAGGGACTCTCTTCTTCGATTTCGACGCCGGCGCGTTTGGCGAGGTTGCGCAGGGCCTCGGGAAAGGGAACGCCTTCGAGCAATTGGACGAACTTGAAAACATCGCCCTTGGCGTCGCACCCGAAACACTTGAAGAAGCCCTTGTCGGGATGAACGTGAAACGACGGCGTCTTTTCCGCGTGAAACGGGCAAAGACCGACCAGGTCCTTGCCGCGCTTATGGAGGGCGACGTAGGTTCCGATGAAACTGCCGATGTCGATCCGCGCGACGATCTCGCGAATGACGTTCTGTTCGATGCGCATGCCTAGCCCCGTTACTCTTGGGCGGGCCATCCTGCGAGTCCCGCGGAAACCTCCGGAATACCATGACGCACGATTCGGTTGCAGCCGAGCCCAAGCGCGTCGCTTTGGTCGGCGCCGAGTCGACCGGCAAGACGACGCTTGCGAAACTGCTGGCCGAGCACTACGCCACCAGCTGGGTCGGCGAGTACGGCCGGGAATATTCGGAGGCCGTCGGCCATCACGTCGGCAAGGGCTACGTTTGGCGCGAAGAGGAGTTCGCCGAGATCGCCCGCGTACAGCAAGAGCGTGAAGACGACGCCGCGCGGCGCGCCAATCGCGTCTTGATCTGCGATACCGACGTCCTCGCGACGGAGATTTGGCAGGAGCGCTATCTCGCAACCCGGACCCGCTTTCCGTACCGGCGCGCCGATCTTTATCTCGTCGCCGACCCCGAGGGCTTCCCGTTCGTCGCCGACGAGATTCGCGACAGCGAACACCTGCGCGTTTGGATGACGCGGCGCTTCGTCGAGGCACTGCGTGAGGAAGGTCTGAGATACGAGAGACTGCTCGGCCCGCCGAACCAGCGCTTCGCGCAGGCGACCGCCGCGATCGATCGGATGCTGGCGCGGTGAGCTCGAGCCCCAAACGCATCTTCGACCCCGTCCACCATTTCATCGAGCTGGACGCCGCCGAAACGGCCCTGCTGGATACGCGCCCGATGCAGCGTCTGCGGCGCCTGCGCCAATTGGGCCTCGCCTACCTCGCATTTCCCGCCGCCGAACATTCGCGCTTCAGCCACGCCCTGGGCGCGCTCGCGATGGGCGAGCGAGCGTTCGCAGCGTTGCGGGCGCACGGCGGCGCGCCCTTCGCCGACGAGCGCGACTATCTCGCGCAGCGCCGGCTGCTCCGAGTCGCGCTGCTGCTGCACGACGTCGGGCACGGACCATTCAGCCACGCCTGCGAAGCCGTCCTCGGCGTGCGACACGAAGCACGCACGCGAGCGATCTTGGCGCTCGACGAGATGCGCGTCGCGCTCGCGGCCCTCGAGGTCGAGCCGCGCGACGTTTTGTCCCTCGTGACCGGAGAGCCGGCGCCGCAGAGCGGCGTCCTCAAGGAGCTCGTCAGCGGCCCGAATCTCGACGCCGACCGCATGGACTACCTGCAGCGCGACGCCTATTTCACCGGGGTCGCCGGCGGCCGCTACGACGTCGATCAGCTGGCCGGCTCTCTGCGCGTCTTCGAGTTGCACGCTCAACCCCTCTTGGGGGTCGACGGCCGCGGGCTCGTCGCGCTCGAGTCCTTCGTCCTGGCGCGCTACATGATGTTCGCGACCGTCTATTTCCACCACACGACGCGGATGTTCGAGCGCGTCTTGCAGGAAGCGCTACTCGAGATCTGGCCCGATCCGAGCGCGCTCGATCCGATCGAAGCGTTTCTCGAGTGGGACGACGCCCGCGTCTTCGAAGCATTACGGGGCGCACCCGGGAAAGCGGCAGCGGCGCTGCGCGATCGGCGCAAGCTCTACGGCCTGGCCATCGAGTTCAACGCCGAACGCGACCTCTCGTCCTACGACGAATGCCTGCAAGCTTTGCGCGAACGCTTTGGGGACGCCGTGTGGGCCGACGAGCAGCAGCAGCTCATGCACCGGCTCCCGCTCTTGCACCACGGCGACGCGGCGACGGTGCCCGTCCAAACTCACGCCGGGTTGGTCGACGCGACGCGTGCTTCGGACGTTATCGCGAAACTGTCGGGCCCCGCCTACTGGCGCAAGCTCTTCATCCGCCGCGACGCCGCAGATCTGGACGAAGCGCGGCGCATCTGTCGAACGATCGTCGCGGGTCGCCGTTAGCTCAGTAGATCGCGTCGAAACCGCGCTGCGAGCCGTGAACCTCTTCGAGCAGCGTCATCCAGCGCACGTTGTAATATCTCGGGTGAGCCAACTCCTCGGCCGGCGGCAGCTTGCCGATCATGTTCTCGATCGATTCGAGTACGGTCACCGACGGGGTGAAGCCCAACGTCTTCGATAGTTTTGCGCCGCTCGTCCGGTAGTTGCGAACCAGCTTGGGCAGCGCGGCCTCGACGAGTTCGATACGCGCATCCTGGATGGCAAACGAGCCGGCGACGAGCATCGCGAGTTGCCGGATCTGATAATTCTCCTCCAGCACGTTGAAGATCTGGCCGCCGATCTTCTCGAGGGGCGCTTCGAGCGCCATAACGTGAACGCGCGCGCAGTCGTTGACGTCGACCAGTGGGCGCCACATCCATCCGCCGCCGTGCAGCAAGAGGCGCCGGTTGAGCATCGCGTCCTTGATGAACGTATTGACCACCAGATCGAAGCGCATCCGGGGACTCCAGCCGTAGACCGTGCCCTGGCGGAAAATCACCGGCGCGAACGTCTCGTCGGCGGCGGCCAGAATCGCCGTCTCGGCGTAGGCCTTCGACAGCGAGTACGCGCCGCGCGGCGCGAGCGCCGTCGTCTCGTCGCACATCGCCGGCGTGCGCTCGACTTCGTTGGCCGAGGATTCAGTATCGTAGAGCGAGGCGCTCGAGGCAAAGGTGAAGCGCTTGATTCCGCGGCGCTTGCACAGCGCTACCAGCCGTTCGGTGGCGATCGCGTTCATCTGCCAATTCGCGCCGGTGTTGTATTCCGCCGTCGGATCGTTCGAGAGACCGCCGAGATGCATCACCGCGTCGATGCCGTCGAGCCATTCCTCGCGCGCTTCGCGCAGGTCCGTGGCGATCGTCTCGACCTGCAGATGCTCGAGCGGTTTGCGTCCCCAGAAGAAACGGTCGAGGACGACCGGTTGGTGGCCCGCCGCGATGAGATGGTCGCACAGGACGGCGCCGATATAGCCGGCTCCGCCCGTGACCAAGACGCGCATCAGCGCGGCGGCAACCGGCCGATGACTTTGAACGCTATCCAGGACGGGACGGCGTGCTTGGGGTCGAGCTCTTTCCATTTGTCGCGATCCGCGGCGGCATCCTTATAGGAAGCTTCGAGCGTCGCGTAGCGTTCGACGCCGGCGAAGGTCGGCGCGCCGTACACCGGGCTGACCGCGCCCGTCTTGTTGTAGATCACGCGCACCGTCACGCTCTTCGCCGATTTCTCGAGCCGGGAGACGTTCTGCGCCAAAACCCGCAGCGCGTCGCGTTCGAGTTGCGCGTTGGCCGCGTCGTCGGCGGTCTTGTTGGTCACGATGGCTGCGATTTCGGGGCTCGCATCCCAAATGATGAGCGCGTCGTCGCTGACGCGCGCGACGACGACGTGTCCGGGAATCGCCGGCTCTTCGGCGAGTACGGGCGCTCCGAACGAGCCGAGCACGAGGGCGAACCAGAGGGCTGCAAACGAGCGCATGTGGATGCGAGTCTCCTTTAACGAGCGGCGACGGTCTTACGCAAACAAACGCACAAACGCCTGGTAAGCGTTCCCGAATGAGGGCGCCGCGAAAAGCAGCCAACCGGCCGCAACGAAGGCGAAGGTCGCCGCGCTCGAGACCAAGCGCACCACCGGGCCGCCCTGCGCGAGGGCGCGGACGCCGGGCGTGACCGAGACCTGCCACCAGCGGCAGACGGCGAGACCCGCGGCGTGCCACAGGCCCCAAACGACGAACGTCCAGGCGGCGCCGTGCCACAGTCCCGCCAGCGCCATCGCCACGAACAGGTTGGCCGCCGTCACCGCCGTCGAACCGCGGCTTCCGCCGAGCGGGATGAAGATGTAGTCGCGAATCCACGAGGAGAGCGACATGTGCCAGTGTCGCCAGAACTGCGCGATATTCTGCGTGCGATAGGGCATCTCGAAGTTTTCGGGGATGCGCAAACCCAGCAAGCCGGAGGTGCCGATCGCGATGTCCGAATAACCGGTGAAATCGAAATAGATCTTGGCCGCATATCCGAACAGCGCGGCCCAATAGTCGAGCCGCCCGTAGGCGTCGCTCGGCGCCAGGATCGGCTGCGTGAACAGCGTCATCGAATCGGCGACGATGGTCTTCTTCGCGAGGCCCATCGCGATCCGATAGAGGTTGAGCACGAAGGTCGGCGTCGGCGGCATGACGATCTCGCGGACCTGGGGAGCAAAACTTTGGAAGCGCTTGATCGGTCCGGCCACCAGCGTCGGGAAGAACATCGTGAACGTCGAGAACTCGAGCAACGGCAGAGCCCCGATCTTACCGAGATAGACGTCGACCAAGACGTGAACGAATTCGAAGGTGAAAAACGAGATCGCCAGCGGCACGAGGATGTGCGGGAGCGGGACGATGTCGTGGCGCGCGACTTGATCGATCGTGGCAGCGAAGAACTTGGTGTACTTGAAGAACACCAGGGTCCCGGCGATCAGGACGACGCCGAGCGTCAGCAAGCCCTTGCGTGCGCGTGGCGAGACGTTCGGCCGTAACATCAGCCGGCCGATGACGAAGGTCACGACGCCGAGAGCGACGATCAAGATCAAGTACGCCGGGATGTTATAGACGTAGAAAAGCGAGCCCAGCACGATCAACGCGATAGGTTTGAAGCGTTGCGGAACGGCGCCCCAGTAGAGCACGATCGAGGTCAGCGCGAAGACGGCGAAAACCCAGGTGTTAAAGATCATCGTGCCAGCTCGGGCTCGAGGATTTCTGCGAGATGCTGGTTGCCGGCCGCGGTCAGATGGTCGTTGTCGATGAACTCGGAGCCGCCGAAGGTGCGATCGAGGTCGACCACACGCACGCCGTCGCCGGCGAGAAGGCTGCGAACGAACGCGAGGTTTTTCCGGTACTGCGGGACGTCGATGAACTCGTGCAACAGCACGTGGTTGGTCGGGGTGAGAATTGCCAGCGCCGGAACGCGTTCGCGTTTCACGAGGGCGGCGATCTTGCGCAAGAAGACGACCGAGACGTTGTGCTGGTCGAGCGGCGAGAGATCGTAGGTCCCTTCGAAGTGGTCCGGCGTCGGCCGGTGGGCCGCCTCGAAACGTACCTTCGCGCCGCTGGCGATTTGGACCGCATCGTCGAGTGCGTGCGCCGCATCGACCTGGCCGAATAACGTTTCGCGGATGTCCGAGCGCAGGGCGTAAAAGCTCCAATGGGCCGAGATCCAAGCATCCAGCTTGGCTTCGAGCGGGCGTCGATCGAGCGTTGGAAGCAACAGCGAACGCTCCGCCGGCGTCAGCAGGCCGCCCGCAAGCGCGTCGAGTGAGGGGTGGATCTTCTGATACGCACTATCGGACGAGCTGAATTCTTTCTGGTTGACGTTGAAGACGACGGCGCGCGGGCGTACGCCGCGCGCGAACATCAGACGCAGGAGCGCGTAGGTGTTGACCGGACTGCCCCCTTCGAACGAGAGGTTGCGGACCGGCACGCCGGCGCGCCTGAGCCGGCCGGTGACGCTCTCGCTCGCGCGCAGCTTGTAGCCCCACAGGACCGAGTCGCCGATCACGACGATGTCGCTATTGGGCGGCTCCGCCGCCAGATTACCGATCTCGCGCGTGAGGTAGGCCGCCGAGAAATTCTCGGAGAGCCGGTCGAAACGCGGGAACCAGGCCGCGAGCGCAAGATCGAGCGCCGCGAGTAGGACGACAAAGACGAGTGCCGTCGCAGCGAGGGCGCGCAAGAGCCTCATGCGGCGCTAAAAATCCGTGTAGATGAAGCGCGATTCGCTCGCGGGACCGAGCAGCACTACGGCGACGACGATCAAGAAGAGCACGAGGCCGAGGATCGCCGGATTCGCAAGCCGCATCCCGATCAGCTTGAAGATGGGGTCGTGCTCGAGGACTTCTTCGACGTTCTTCGAGCCCGGGACGATCTCGATCATGCGGGGAGACGCTCGCGCAGGTAGGCGGGCCGGCGCAGGCCGGGCGCGGGCGCGGGGGCG
>DHWK01000108.1:285-732 GCA_002413145.1 bacterium UBP12_UBA5184 | reverse complement strand
ACTTGGCGCCGAAGGCGCCCGGCATGCCGATCAGCACGCTGGACACCGACTTCCCGGATGCGAAAATCTTCGTTCCCGAGGTCTTCGCCGACGAGCGCGGATTCTTCAAAGAGACGTACTCAACGACGAAATACCACGCGCTCGGCCTGAACGACGACTTCGTTCAAGACAGCGTCTCTTTTTCCAAAAAGAACGTGCTTCGCGGTTTGCATTACGATCGGCGGATGTCCAAGCTCGTGCAGGTCCTCCGCGGCCGAATCTACGACGTCATCGTCGACCTGCGCGAAGGCTCGCCGACCCATTTGCGCTGGCAAGGATTCCACCTTTCAGATGACGAGCACCGCCAGCTCTACGTCCCGCCCGGCTTCGCGCACGGTTTCCTCGCGCTGACCGCTGACGTCGTCTTCGCGTACAAGCACGGCGCGCTGTACGATGCAGCCTACGAAG
>DHWK01000108.1:0-172 GCA_002413145.1 bacterium UBP12_UBA5184 | reverse complement strand
GCTTTACTCTCCTCGCCATTTTCAGCACCCTGCTAGAGATGCGACGATGCGGCGCGAGCCGGTCGTTAGCGCACGAGGGCGAATCTAACCGGGACTTTATCCGGCGCTAAGCTCGTTCTAAGCTCGCCTGCGCGGCGGCAAGGCGAGCGATCGGAATCCGATAGGGCGAGGC
>DHWK01000095.1 GCA_002413145.1 bacterium UBP12_UBA5184 | reverse complement strand
GGAGACTGCACGACGCTGACCGAAGCGCAACGTCGCGCCATGGCGGAAAGAGAAGAGTCTCATGAAACGTGGCTTCACTTCATGAGGCTCGACGTGACGATGTGGACACCGGGCTTCCTAGACTTTCCCGCCATTTCGCCGCGACTCCACAGCCATATAAGACTGTCTGCTTTTCGTCGCTTTCGTCGCAATATGTCGCTCGTTGCGTGCGCTTGGTAAGGGTTGGGTCGCGCCCGGCGGACTCGCTCGCCGAGTGGCACCGTTGTGGCACGGGGTCTTCGGTTTTGCCCACGTTTCGACAAGTCTAGGCAAAGCGACCAACGCTGACGAAACCTTGCAGGATAAGGCTTATCGCTCCAAGTCACTCTTCGTCAAGTCGTTCAGATTCAGATTCGAATCCCGTTGGGGTACGATTGAACTTCCGTTACCAAGTGGCCGATTTGGTAACGATTTGGTAACGGATTATGTACCGGCTACCACTCGCAAGGCACGATAGTCCTGACTCCAAGGCCTTATCCACGCTTGCGGTGACGCATCGAGACGGTCGCAGGTGATTTCAAGACCGCCGCATTCAACCGCTCTGCCACCTCTCCGTAAGGCTTTGCGGCGCATCGCCGCTAGATTGGTGCCATCTAGGTGCCATTTCTCGTTCCACATCAGGAAAGTCTAGTCTTTGTGGAGGATGGGCGCGAGCTTGTCCTCTACGGAGACGGCTGCAGCCAAGCTGCATCCGGCGCAGTCATCACGCAGCGCGAAAGTTTCCGCTTCAAACGATCTGCTAGACCTACGCGCTTCCGCTTAGTCAAAATCGTTTGAGTGAGAGACCCAAATAACAGCCTAAAGTGTCCAGAAACCGCGGGCACTTCAATGTCGCCATCGAGCGCGATAGCTGCCACACTCATACAGCGTCGTCGGCTAGTGTCTAGTATCGTTTGTAGGGCAGAAACTTGCCGGACATTGTGATCTTGACGCGGTCGCCCTTGGGGTCGGGCAATCGTTCCAACTTCATGTCAAAGTCGATCGCGCTCATAATCCCGTCGCCGAACTCTTCCTCGATCAGCGCTTNNTCAACCGCTCTGCCACCTCTCCAAGACCCGCAAGTGCCTTATTTTACGGGTGTTTTTGGCTAGCGACCTTGCTCACATAGCAGCGGGTCGACGGCCATTTGCTCACATTTGCTCACGCGTGCTCAGACCCTGGCGACGTGGCCACCAGACTATTCGCCAGGGCATTGACTGAATCACGAGCGACGCCCTCGATGACGTGGGCGTAGGTCGAGAGGGTTATCACGGGCGAGGAGTGCCCGAGAAGTTCTGACACCTCGTTAACGGACGTTCCATTCTTGAGCGTCAGTGTCGCAAAAGCGTGGCGAAGATCGTGGAAGCGAAAGCCCTTCATGCCCACCAGCCGAGGGATTTGCGCAAACTGCTTCGTGAACGTATCCGGGCGTATAACGCCTAATAGCGAAGGAGCACAGAACGGCACCGACCGCTCCTTCGGGTTCAGCCCGAGACGAGAGACTCCTCGGCCGCCATCGCTGCGACTTCTCCGCGAAGGCGCGCCGCATCACCACTTGCGCAAGTGCGCAGTTTCGCCTCCCACCGCTCTGCCGACATCGGATTGCGCGGATCGCCGCTGGCGATGTCGACGCGCACCGGTGCAGCGCCCTCGATGATGACCTCGGCCGGCCAATCGGTGGGATATCGGGCGTCGAGCTCCGGCGCCAGCGACCAGCTCACCGTGCGTTCAGCATCGCCGAGCGCGTCGACGCGTTCGGTCGTGAAACTCTCGAGGTCGACGCGCCCGTCTTGGAGCGCGACAGCGATAATGTACGGAAGGCTGAACGGTGCGCGCGTTATGCTCCTTTCCGCATAGAACCCGTTCTGCTCGATGGCGATCGCGAACGTCCGCACGCGAACGGGTCCTCCCGAATACCGCGGATGCAGCTGCAACGCGGCATCGATCCCGGCCTGGACCGTTCGACAGCACGGATACGGCTTGAATGCAACCTCGCGAATCTTGAACGCATCGAGATCCTCGAGCACGAGGTTCGGGTCGCCGCCGAAGAGCTTGAAGAATCCGCCGTCCTTCGTTTCCAAGCCGGAGCGTGTCCCGCGCAGCCCCTGTCTCGCCATCACCGCCGCAAAGAAACCGACGCGCGACGCGTTTCCGACCTGCAGCGGTTTGGTGCTCGCGCCCTCTTCGTAGAAGGCAAAATTCCCAGCCATCATCGCGACTGCGTGTCCGATCGACTCGGCGATCTGCCGTGCGTCGCCGCCAAGAGCGTGCGCGGCCGCGACCGCTGCGCCGATCGCGCCAGCCGTGCAGGTCGCGTGCCAACCGTCGCGCCTGTGCGCCGCCGCGCCGACAGCGGTCCCGATCCGCAGCATGGTCTCGTATCCCGTGACGATCGCCGCGAGCGTCGCCGGCCCGGAAGCGCCTGCAATCGCCGCCGCTTCGCGCGCCGCTGGGATCACCGTCGCGGCGGGATGGGTCTTGCTCGTCTTGTGCGCGTCGTCGAACTCGAGGACATGGATCGCTGCGCCGGCGAGGAACGCGCGCGTGCTCGCACCGCTGTCGCCCGCCCGGTTCGTCGCATCGACGAGCCGGCGCAAGATCTCGGTCCTGTGCCCCGCAGCTTCGCACGCGAGCGCGTCGAGCAGCACCTCTTGGACGCGCTGCCGCACGTCGGCCGGAAGCCCCTCCCATCGCAACCCGGCCGCGTACTCGGCTAGCCGCCCCGTCAGCACGCGTCTCTCGGCAGCATGCAGCTCGCCGTCCCGACGACGACTTTCTGGCCGGTTTGATTCACGATCCACACGTCGCATGCGACGCGCACGCCGTCGGCGAGATCTTCTCGCCCGGTGACGACGCCTTGCGCCTCGCAGAAATCGGTGACGGCCACCGGGCGGCGAAACGTCAGCGAACACGTTCCTCCCTCGACCCAGCCGCGTCCGAACGACAGCCGCAATTGATGGAAGATCAAGCCGCCGACGTGCGTCGCAATTGCGACCGGCTCCGCCATCCCTTCGCGGCGCGCCGCCTCGACGTCGGTATGGATCGTCTTCTCGTCCGCGCGCGCGAAATGCTCGAGCCGGAACTTACGCGCAACCGTCGGCAATTCGTCCCCAACCGCGACGCCGGCTTTCAAGAGGGCTTTCACTAAACGCGCTCCGGTTTGATTCCCGAGTCGATCCCGGTCGCCGCCCGCGGCGCGCTGCGTTTGACGAAGTCGAGGACATGCGTGCGTCGAGTCCGGAAGACCGTCGCTCCCTCCGGATCGGTCGCTTCGGCCTCGTACACGACGAACTCGCGTTCGTTCTTCACGTACTTGTCGACGACGCGGCAGACGACGTGCAACGTCACGTTCGGGAGAATCGGCTTGATGTTCTCCATCTCCCACTTGTAGAACAGTCCACGTACGTTGTATGTCCGCGAAAGCAGCCAGCGCGGCGGCCGATATTGAATCTGTGGTGGCGCGATGCGCCCGCCCCACGGTGACGCGACCGAATACCACTCGTCGTAGTCCTGATCCATCTCGCACTGCAAATCGATCATCTCGTCAGTGACGACCCAATCCATCTCGCCGAGGACCTTGCCGACCTCGATTTCCTCAAACGTCGCCCGCCGTCCGTGCGCATCCTCGGCGACGCGCGCCGGCTGGCTAGCCACCGACCGCCACACCTTCGAACGGCGCTTGCGCCCGATGCCAGTCGGTCGCGCGCTCGTACGCTGCGCCGATCGCGAACAATCGGGCTTCTTCCGACGGGCGTCCGACGAGCTGCATCCCGAGGGGGAGTCCGCTCTGTGAAAACCCGCACGGCAACACCAACGCCGGGACGCCCGCACAGCTGACCGCTCGCGTGAAGACGCCGTTTTCCGCTTGCAGATGCTGTTCGCCGACCCGGTATGCGGGAGACGGTGTCGCCGGCGTCAGAATCGCATCCAGATGGCGGAGGGCGTCGGCGAACTCTGCGGCAATGCGATCGCAGTGCTGCTTTGCAATCGCCAACTCTTCCGTCGACAACGCGCCTGCCGCGACGACCTTGTTCACGAACATTGGCGTGTACTCGCCAGATCGCGTCGCGAGATTTTCGCGGTGATACCGGAACGCTTCGCTGTAGGTTATCGCCCAAGATGCGGAGTGCCCGTGCTGTGCGTGCGGCAGCTCGATCGCTTCGAGTGTCGCGCCCAGCCGCTCGAACGTAGCGCGAGCCGCCGCGATCGCACGCTCGACATCGGGGTCGCACGGCGCCCACAGGCGCGGAACTCCGATCCGCACGCCGCGCAGGTCGATCTCGTCGACGCTTCCATCGCAATCGGCCATAGCACCGAACAGCAGAGCGCAATCGGTAACCGTTCGCGCCATCGGCCCAACCTCGTCGAGGGTCGGGCTGAGCGGGATCACGCCGGTCTTATCGATCCGGCCCCGTGTCGGCCGCAGCGCGACGAGCGAGCAAAACGATGCCGGAATCCTTACCGAGCCGCCGGTGTCGGTTCCGATCGCGAGTGGGACGAGCCATCCCGCAAGCGCCGCGGCCGCACCGGTGCTCGAGCCGCCAGTCGAGTGCGCGAGATTCCAGGGATTGCATGTTTCGCCGAAACGCTCTTGTCCGCCGGTGGCAAACTCGAAGGTATTCAGCTTCCCGAGCCCGATCATCCCCACCGCGCGCAACCGAGCGGCGACCGCGCAGTCGCGCTCCGCGAGCTTCCCTTCAAGAATCCGGGAGCCGGCGGTCGTTGGCATCCCGGCGACGTCGCAGATGTCCTTGTACGCAATCGGAATCCCATGTAGCGCGCTGCGCGGGCCGTCGCGCGCAATCTCGGCCTCGGCTGCACGCGCCGCCACCATCGCCCCGGCTTCATCAACGTAGACGAATGCCCGCAACACGCCGTTGTTCTCGGCGATTCGCTCCAGACACGCACGCGTGATCTCCACCGGCGAAAGTTCACGCGCGGCGATCGCGCGGGAGAGCCCGCTCGCGTTCAGCGGGGGAGCCCTCCGTCGAGGACGGCCACGACACGCGTCGGTCCACCGCAGCCCTGCGCAATCTTGAGCGGCAGAGCGATGACCGTGAACTCCTTGGTCGTGATCGCGTCAAGGTTCGTGAGGTTCTCGATGATGAGCACGTCGTTGCCGAGCAGGGTACGATGGATCGGCGCGTCGTCATGGCGCGGCGGCGGATCGACCTTATCGGGCGGATTCACGAGGCCGACCCCGCGAACCCGCTTCTGCACGAGCCAATCGGCCAACTCTTGCGACAGATACGGCGCCTGCTTGTAGTAGATGTCGCCGCTCAGCGCCTGCCTCCCCCAACCGCTGTCGATGATGACGATGTAGCCCGTCAAGTCGTCCGGCGGCGCGCCGCTTGAGAGCACATCCTTCAGCGGAATCGCCGCGCCGGGCATCACCGATGTCAACCGAAAGATGAAACCCGGAGCGATCAGCGTTTCGACCGGGATCTCGTCGATCGTGGCCCCGTTCTCGATGAAGTGATAGGGCGGATCGATGTGCGTCCCTTCGTGGATGTTGAACTTGAGGTCAGCGTTTGTCCGTCCGTGTTGCTCGTGAGTGTGAATGAGCTTGTAATCGACCGAGCCGAAGCCGAGCCCCGGGACCTCGAGATGATCGGACCCGCCGAGGGTCCGTGAAAGATCGACGACGTTCAATTAGGCAATGACTCCTTCGCGCTGCGGCGCCGTTACGATCCCGATGTTCTCCGGCTCAGTCAATTCAAGCAAACGGCGATAGACGTCAGCACGTAAATCGCGCAGGTGTGCATAGTCGATCCGCGCCTCTTCGACCGCACTCGCGGAGATATCAGCCATCACAAGCCCTTCGTCTTCAACGCTTAGCGACGCGAGAACGGTTCCGCAGGGATCGACGATAATCGACTGACCCGAGTACGTGCGCTCGTCTTCCATCCCACAGCGCCCGACGCCCATCACGTAGAAGACGTTCTCGCCGGCGCGTGAGATCATCTCGGCTTGCCACGTGTTCACGCGGCCGACATCGGCGAGCGCCGCGGTCGGATAGCAGAGCAGATGCGCCCCTTGCAGCGCTGCGATCCGTGCAAGTTCCGGAAAATGCCGATCGTAGCAGATGTTGAAGGCGACTCGCAGCTCCTCGATCTCAAACACGGGGACCCCGAGATTCCCCGGCGTGAAGTAGTACCGCTCGTTGTTCCGCCGCCGCAGCGGAATGAACGTCTTGCGATATCGTCCGGCGATCTGACCGTCGGGCGCTACGATGAGCTGCGAGTTGAAATGGCGTCCCGCGATCTCGCGGTCGCGTTCGAAGAGACCGGCAGCGACCCACACGTTCAGCGAACGCGCGAGCCCACGCATCAACGTCATCGTCGGACCGTCGTCACCTTCGGCCAGACGGAAATTCGCCGCGTCGACCGACGCGGGGAAGAAGCGCGTCCCGAACAGTTCCTGAAGAACGACGAGACGCGCCCCCCGTGCCGCGGCTTGACGCATGTAGCTATCGGCTTTCTCGAGGTTCGCAGTTTTATCGACCACGCACGCCATCTGTACGCCCGCTACGAGCATGACTCAGATCTCCTTCGGCTAGCCGCCGGCCCAAGTGACCATCTGCGGTGCGATTTTCTTGAGCGGCGACGTATACACCCAATCGACAGCCTTGACCGGGTTCTTCAACTTGCCGTTCCGCGTGAGGAAATCGGCCTCGGCGTTCATGTCGCGAATCAACTTGGCGTCGATGACCATCGAGTAGCGGTTGCGCGCCATGAGGCCCTTCATCTCGTCGGCCGGAACACCAAGCTCTTTTCCAACGACCTCCGCGGCTTGATCCGGCTGTTTCGCGACAAATTGCTCCGCCGCGATCAGCGACCTGAGCACGGCGCCGACGATCTGCGGATTTTGCTCGACCCACGGCTTGGATGCGATCAGCAAACCGTGATCGCCTAGGATCGTCGCCGGTCCGGTCTGGCCCGGCACGTACGATTCCGATCCGGTGAGCAGCCGGTGCGCGCCGCCCTTGACCGCTTGCGACGCCCATGGCTCCCACAGCGACGCACCGGCGATGTCGCCGCGCAACAGCGCAGTCACCATGTCGGCGGGACCGAGGTTCACAAGCGTCACCTTGTCCGGCGCGAGGTGATAGCGCTGGATCATCGTTTCGGCGAGCATCTGCGAGACCGTCCCGAAGTTCGCGCCAAGCTTCTTCCCTTCGAGATCGTTCGGCGAGACGACGCTCTTCTGGACGACGACTTGCTGCGCACCGGAGATATCGGCTTTCTGCGCGGGGACGACGGCCGGATAGCCGCCGGCGCGCAGCGTCGTCGTCGGCACGCTCCCACCGGCGCCGATGTTCAGCGCCCCCGCCGCCATGGCAGCGACCAAATCGCCCGCTGACGGGAAGTATTTTATCGAGACGTCGAGCCCGTTCTCCTTAAAAAAGTTCATGTTGCGCGCGACGATCAACAACGCGCCGTTGTTTGGATCGCGCGACGTGCCGATCGCGAGTTGAGTCAAGTCAGCGGCGCGACCCGGCACTGACAACGTGCTGCATGCAAGCACGAGCGCCGCGACGAGAAAACCGAGCCTTCGAATCATTGAGTCACTCCTTCTCCGATAAAGCGCCAGGGGACGATTCGTCGTTCCAAGACCAAAAGCGATTGGTTCAGCAAGAGTCCCAGAATGCCGATCGCAATGATCCCGACGAAGATCTGATCGGTCATGAAATGTTGGCGGGCGTCCTGGATGAGGAAGCCTAGCCCCGAGTCGGCCGCGATCAGCTCGGCCGCAACCAAAACGATGAAGCCCATGGCCATCCCTAGCCGCGCTCCGACGACGATGTGTGGAAAGGCGGAAAGCACCACGACGTAACGGATGAGCTGCCAGCGCTTCGCACCGAGCGACTGCACGGCGCGTATGTGGATCGGATCGATCGCGCGGAACCCGCTGATCGTGTTGAGGAGGATCGGAAAGAACGCGCCATACGCGATCAGGAAAACCTTCGAGGTTTCGCCGATCCCGAACCACAGCATCGCGATGGGAATGATCGCGATCGGCGGGATCGGACGCGCGATCTCGACCAGCGGGTTGACACCATCGATCACCGTGCGTGAAAGTCCCATGAAGACGCCGAGCGGCACTGCGACGCAGAGCGCCGCGAAGAAACCAACGATCACACGGCCGAGGCTGACCGCGATGTCGATCGGGAGGGTCCCGCTCACCGTCAATTTGATCGCGGCCTGCGCAACCGCGATCGGGGTCGGCAGGAGCAACGCATTCACTCGGCCCGTCGCGCTCAGGAATTCCCAAACCACGAGCACGAGCAGCACCGAGCCCGTCCCGGTGAGCCAGGAACGCAGGGCGCTGCGCGGCCTACGGATCCGCGCAGGCTTTTCGACTTCGACCGGCATCTCTTGCAGAACGTCCATCTTAGCGGTGCTGCTTCAACAGATCTTCGATCTCGCGATAGAGCGTGCCGAACTCGGCGCTCGTCCGATCGCGAATCCGTGGAATCTCGACCGGGACGATCGCTTGAATCCGTCCCGGTCGCGGACTCATCACGATGATCCGGTCGGCGAGATAGATCGCTTCGGGAATGCTGTGCGTGACGAAGACGATCGTCTTGCGTTCGCGTTCCCAAATCTTGAGCAGCTCTTCTTGCATTGTCTGCCGCGTCTGTGCGTCGAGCGCGCCGAACGGCTCGTCCATCAGCAGCGCTTCCGGCCGGTTCGCGAGCGCGCGCGCGATCCCGACGCGCTGCTTCATCCCGCCTGAGAGCTGCGCCGGGAAACGCCGCTCGAATCCGTCGAGGCCGACGAGCGCGACGTACGTTCGCACCGCCTCGTCGATCTCTGCTGCACTCACGTTGCGAATCCGTGGACCCAGCCCGATGTTCTGCGCGACCGTATACCATGGCAGCAACCCGTGCTCTTGAAAGACGACGCCGCGATCGGCACCCGGACCTTGCACCGGCTCGCCGTTTAGCAAGATCGTCCCGCTCGTCGGCCGCACGAAGCCCGCGATGCAATTCAGCAGCGTCGTCTTCCCGCATCCGCTCGGCCCGAGCAAGCAAACGAACTCACCGGCACGGACCGAGAGCGAGATCCCTTCGAGCGCGGTCAGGTCGACGCCAACGTCCACGTAGCTTTTGTGGACGCTGTCGATCTCGATCTGAGCTGCGCCGTTCGCCATGACTTAGGCCGGAACCAGCTCGCGCGCGCCTGGCGAGATGAGTTTGCCGCGACGTTCCTGCAGCATCCTGCCGTCGTGCCAGATGAGCTCGCCGCGCAAAAACGTCGCATCGACTGCTGCACGGACTTTCATCCCCTCGTAGGGCGTGAACCCGCTCATCGAATGTTGCGTCGCCGCGTGAATCGCACTCTCGCGTTCGAGATCGAGGATGGCAACGTCGCCGTCCGCGCCGATCTGCAGCGTCCCCTTGCGCGGATAAAGTCCGAAGATTCGGGCCGCGTTGCACGCGCCGACCTGCGCGACTTTCTGCAGCGCGACCCCACGCCGGAGAGCCTCGCTGACGAGCAAAACGGGCATCACTTCCATACCCGGAAAGGCCGGGTCGCCGTCCCACACTTTGTCTTTGCGGTCGGGACGGAGCGCGCAGTGATCGGTCCCGACCGTGTCGATGACCCCGTCGGCGATTCCCTGCCAGAGTGCATCGACGCTCTCTTGCTCGCGAAGCGGCGGAATGATCTTGGCGGTCGAGCCGCGCATTTCGTTACCCTGATATTTGTTGAGCATGAGATAGTGCGGACACGTCTCGACGTAGATCGGAATCTGCGCCTTTGCGCGTAGCTCGTCGGCCGCGCGGAACCCTTCTTTCGAGCTCGTGTGCACGACGTAGACCGACGCGCCGGTATTCATCCCGAAGAAACAGCCGCGGCGCACCGCCTCTTCCTCGGTGATGTTCGGCCGGCTGTTGGCCCAATCCAAGAAGGTCGCCTTCGACGTATCACGGACGTCGCGCTCGAAGCAGTGGCAGAGCTCCTCGTTCTCGGCGTGGAGCATCCCGATCCCGCCGACTTTCGCGATCTCGCGAAAGCCCGCGTAGACGAGGCCGTCCTCGACGCCTACCGCGCCCCGTTTGAGCGCCGCTTCGTTTCCTTTGTAGCCGAGGTAGAACTTGAACGAACGCACCCCCTTCGCCGCATATGACGCGATCTCGTCGACGTGATCGTACGTGCTGATCACGAAGTGCAAGAACATGTCGATCGACGAGAGGCGCTCGATCGAGTCGACGATCTCATCCCAGATCTCGTGGTAGCTCACGAGAGTCGGGCGATGGCGTAACGCCTTGATGAAGTTCCCGATCGTCGTAACGCCGCCGGCCGCTGCCGAGATCGTCTCGGTCTCACAATCGGCATCGAACTCGTTGAAGTTCGCGAGATGGACGTGTGGGTCAATGAACCCCGGGAAGACGTGTTTTCCGCGCGCATCGAAGACCTCACACTCGCGCGGATCGACCTTCATCCCGATGGCGGTGATCACACCGTCGTCGATTCGCACGTCGCCTCGGAACTCACCGTTCTCCGGGCTCACGAGAGTGCCGCCATGGATGATCCACGAACTCGCCATCAGTGCTTCCTCTTGCTTTTCTTGAAGAGGCGCAGAAGTTTTGCGGATTCCTCGATATGCTCGCGCATCACGTCCTCGGCGCGGTCGCCATCGCGCGTTTCGAGCGCCTCGATCAGCGCACCGTGGTCGTCTCTGGCCGTCTTGAGCGGCAGAACGCCGAAGGTATCGCGGGGCGACGAAGTCCAGGCGGTGCGAATCATCCGTCGCAAGAGTGGTGAACCCGCGGCCGCATAGATGATGAAATGAAACTCTTCGTTGAGCTCGCGCAAACGCGCGACATCCGGATCCCGGGCGGACGCCGCGTCGACGAATTGACGGTGCACACGGCGCAGCTGAGCGATTTCCTCCGGACGGATCCGCGCGGCGGCGAGGCGCGCAGCTGCTGACTCGACGATCGCGCGTACGACGTACGTGTCGACGAGATCGTCGTCTGCAATATCGGCCACGCGCACGCCCCGATGCGGCGCGATCTCGAGCAAACCATCGTTCGCGAGCTGCATGAGCGCCTCGCGCACCGGCGTCATCGAGAACCCAAGATCGCGCGCCAACTGCGTCGCCATGAGACGCTCGCCGGCGGCATAGCGACCTTCGGCCAGGGCTCTGCGCAGAACCGATGCCGCGTATGCCGACTTCGTTTGAAAGCGCGGTGCCGGCTCTTTCTCAGCCACGGCCGACCGGATGCGGGACTTCGATGTAACTTTCGATGATCTTGTAATCATAAATCTCCGGTCGCAGGTCGCGGCGGAATGGAATCGTTTCCATGCACTTCACGACGTCGTCGAGGTCGAGCGTGGCGGTGATCGTGCAATCGAGAGCGCCTTCGCGCGCCCGTTCCAGGACTTGGCCGCCAACCGGCGTGACGATCATGCTGTCGCCAGTGTACGTCGTGCGCTCCTCGACGCCCGCGCGATTGACGCCGACGACAAAGACACCGTTGACGTAGGCCATCGTCCGCAGCAACGCTTCCCAAATCCCGGAACGCCAACTCTGATTCCAACTCCGCGCGCCGGTCGGAACCGCAATCACCTCGGCTCCGCGCAACGCGAGGGTCCGCCAGGCCTCGGGAAAGTGCCGATCGTAGCAGATCAAGATTCCGAGCTTGACGCAGTCGAGCTGGAAAACCGGAAGCGCGTCGCCGGGCCGGAAGTAGTTACGCTCGTAGGTCGCACGGTCTTCCGGCGCCGCCATCAGCGGGACATGCGTCTTGCGGTAGACGCCGACGACATCGCCGCGCCGATCGAGAACGACTGCGCTATTGTAGTAGTTTCCGGTCGGTGATTTCTCGCCGATTCCGGCGACGATGTTGGTCTCGTGCTGGCGCGCCGCCGCACCAAGCGCGTTCACCGTCGGTCCGGGAATCGTCTCGAAATATTGATCGAACCGGTCCAGCCGGTCGACTGCGAAGAATCGTGTGTTAAACAGCTCGTCGAAGACGACGAGATCGAACCGCGCGTCACGCTGTGCGCCGTCAAGGAGCTTCAGCCCGCGAGCTACGTTCTCGCCGATGTCCTCGCTGCCGGGACCTGTTTGGATGCCGGCGACGTGGAGCCGACGCATCAGACGGCCGGTACCGGAATCACTTCCGGTCCCTCGCCCACCCCATCAATGCTGCGGCCTTTCGTCTCGCGTCCGAAGAGAGCGACCGGAAAGAGCGTTGCAAGCAGCAGCAACAAGGCGACGACGAGCGTAACGAGCCGCGTCCCGCCGGCTTGCGCGATGAAGGGAACGGTGTAAACGAAGAGCACGCCGCCCATCAAACGCGCGAACGACTCTGCGCTGCCCGTCGCGAAGCCCCGGATGATCGTAGGATACTGCTCGGCGATGTAAATCTTTACGACCGGGTAGATCCCGAGACCGCAGAAGCCGACGACGATCCCAGCGGCAAGGACGACCGCGACGGAGCTCCCGTAGGCAAGCCCAAGCAGTCCGAGGAATGCGATGGCCGCATACCAGACGATCACCGGGCGGCGTCCGATCCGATCGCCGAGGAAGCCCTGGACGACGCCTCCGATTCCGCCGGCGAGCTGCAAGAGCGCGACGAACTGCAGCGAGTTCGTCAGCTTGAAGCCTTGTGCGACCATCAGCGTCGGCGCGTATGTCACGAGGACGTAGAACATCGGCAACGAGCCGAAGAATGCGAGCCACACGACGACAGTCCGTCGCAAGAACGGCGGCCGGAAGATGTCCCCGCGACGCAAGCCTGCATCTGCGGCGACTGCCGGGGCTGGGACTGCCGGGGCGAGCGGCTGCTTCGTCGAGCGAACGGTTTCGTCTTCGACGCGCTTGACGAGCGCGAGCGCATCCTCACGGTAGCCGTGACTGGCCAGCCAGCGGGGCGACTCCGGAAGCACGAACCACAAAATGACCGAGTACACGAGTGGAATGAAGGCGATCAGAAACAACAGCCGCCAGGCGATTGCGTGCTCGTAGTGCCCGAGCAAATAAATCGCCGTTAACGGCGGCACCATGTAATCAGCCGTCAACAGCCCGTTGAGGTAGCCGACGAATTTCGCACGTGAGGTCGGCGCAAGGAATTCCGCCAAATACACGTACGGCAAGGGAAAGACCGCGCCCATTCCGAGTCCGGCAAGAAAACGGCATACGGTTAGGACGTCGATGTTCGGAGCGAGCCCGCCCAGCCCGGTGAAGATGGAGAACCATGCGATCCCGTAGAGCAAGACGCGCCGCCGCCCGAACCGATCGACAAGCATCCCCGAAGGGATGAGTCCGACGACGACCCCGATCGTAGAGGCGATCGCGAGCGTCGCGATCTGCGCTGCCGTTGGCTTCCAGAGATCCTTGAGCACCGCGATTGTCGGCCCGACGATCCCGATGTCGTAAGCTTCGATGACCCAGGCGGGAGCCATCATGATGAGCAGCTTGTACGAAAACGATGAAAGCGGAAGCCGGTCGAGTCGGCCCGCGATATCTTCCATCAGGTTCTGATGAGCGCGTTCCATTGTTCCCCTCTCAGCCTGTCAGGCGGGCATTTTTCGAGCCACCAGCGCGCGATCTCGTCACGCCGCGCGAACCAGACACCGCGTTTGCTCGCGTACTTGATGAAACGGTCGATTACGCCCGCGCGCGCCGGCGTCCCCGACATGCGGGAGTGCAGCCCGATCGACATCATCTTGGGAACCGATTTGCTCTCGAGATAGAGCCGGTCGAACGCTTCTTTGAGAAACGCCTCGTACTGGTACACGCCGAGCATCGAGCCACGCCAGCATTTGGCGTCGTTCGTCTCCATCGAATATGGCACGACCAACCACGGGCGCCGATCGGGACCGACCGGAACGTAGAACGGCAAGTCGTCATTGTAGCTGTTGCTGTCGTAGATGAACCCGCCTTCGGCGGCGACGAGCTCGCGCGTCGCCGGATTCGGCGCGTGTCGAGTAAGCCACCCAACCGGACGCTGCCCGCATAGGTGCGTGATCGTTTCGACGCACTTGCGGATGTCCTCACGCTGCTCGTCGCCGCTCATTTTGAAGCCTTCACGCCAACGATAACCGTGCCCGCACGGCTCGTGTCCGCGCTCGATGACGGCCTTCGGAAGCGCGGGATTGCGCTCGCACGCCAGTCCGCACAAGTAGAAGGTCACGGGGATCTCGTGCTCGCCGACGATGTCGAGCAGACGCCAGACGCCAACCCGGCTGCCGTACTCGAAGAACGACTCGATCGTGATGTCTGGCTCCTCGGCCGGAACCGTCGAGATCACCTCGCCCACGTTCTCGTGGCACCGGTCGTCGTCCCATGACCACTCCGAGCCCTCTTCGTAGTTGATGCAGAGGGAAACGGCAAGCCGCGCGCCGTTCGGCCATTCGACAACCGGTGGATGCTCGCCATAGCCAACAAAATCTCGAGTCATCAGAGACCTCCGCGACGGGAGCGGGACGAGCCCATTTTAAATTTTTTACAAAAAATAACCTGCCGCCCACCCTTAGCGAGGCCGGCCCCTCTTGTAGGCACGGATAAGGCCGAGCGCGTCGTGAATATGGGCGCGCATCACCGCCTCCGCAGCCCGGGCATCGCCGGCGATCAGCGCCTTGAGGATCGCGCTGTGGTCCTTGACCGAACGCGCCGCACGGTCGGGGATCAGGCGGAACGTGTCGTTCGGCGACGACGACCAGACCGTCCGGATCAAGCGGCTGAGCAGGGGTGAGTGCGCGGCCTCGTAGATCGCAAAATGGAATTCGGCGTTGAGCTTGAAGAGCGCGCGGGCGTCGCCGGCCCTCGCCGCGGCGACGAACGCGTGGTGGAGCCGCCGCAGCTCCTTGATGGTGCCTGCGTCAAGCTGCGGGGCGGCGAGCCGCGTCGCCGCCGACTCCAAGATCTCGCGTGCGAGGTAGACGTCGGAGAGATCGGCGAGCGGGACCTCGGCGACACGTGCGCCGCGGTGCGGGGCGATCTCGACAAGCCCTTCGTTCGCGAGCTCGATGAGCGCCTCGCGAACCGGCGTCATCGAGAGGCCCAGCTCTTTGGCGAGCTTTGCGGTCGTCAGGCGATCGCCCGCACAGTAGACGCCGTCCGAAAGCGCGCGCCGAAGCACCGAGGCCGCATACGCCGATTTCGTGGCGTGCTCTCTCATGCCGGGACCCTCTTCGCGTCGACGCCGAGCCAATCACGCAGCACGCTCGCACGATCCTCGCCGAGGATCGGTGGCGGCTTGAGCGGCGGTTGTGGGATCGACGACTTCCACGGCGGTCCGACCAGCTTGATCGGACCCGACTTCGGGTGCTCGACCTCGACGACGAGTCCGCGCTCGGCGATGTGCGGGTTTGTCAGTGCGTCGCGATAATCGTTGACGGGCGCGAACGGAACTCGCTCGGCGGCGAAGCGCGCGTCCCACTCCATCGAGGGTCGCCGCTTGATCGCGGCGGCGACGAGATCGTGCAGCTCCTTGCGATTCGCGACGCGTTTCGAGAGCATCGAGTAGCGCGGATCGTCGATCCATTCCGTATGTTCTAACGCGCGACACAACCGCGGCCACTGCCCCTGATCATGGGACATGATGGAGACGTACTTGCCATCGGCGGCTTGAAACATCCCGGCCGGAACGCGCATCGGGTTCTCATTGCCGACGCGCTCGGGCTGACGTCCGCCCTGCAATGTCTCGCCCATCCGCGGGCCGAGCACGGCAATCATCGCTTCGAGCATGCTGATATCGAGCGTCGCGCCGATTCCGGTGCGGCGCGATTCCATGAGCGACGTAACGATCGAATAGGCTGCGAACATTCCCGCGATGACGTCCCCGACCGGCGCGCCGATCGCGGTCGGCTCACCCTCGGGTTCGCCGGTCACGCTCATGATGCCGGAATGTGCCTGAATGATCGGATCCATCGCGAGCCGGTCGCGCAGCGGTCCCCATTGTCCGAATCCGGAGAGCGCGCAATAGACGAGACGCGGGTTGCGTGCGCGCATCGCCTCGGCACCGATCCCGAGTTTTTGCGCCGTCCGCGGTCCAAAATTCTGAACCGCGACGTCGGCCTTTTCGGTCAATTTGTACGCGACCTCGAGATCGTCGGGCATCGTCAAGTCGAGCGTGACGCTGCGCTTTCGCCGGTTGACCGTGTAGAAGTAGTCCTCGTGCTCTTCACGCCCCGGATAGCGTCCGATGTGCCGAAGATCGTCGCCGATCCCGGGCCGCTCGACTTTGACGACGTCGGCGCCCATATCCGCCAGCATCATGGTGCAGTACGGGCCGGCGATAACGTGCGTGAAGTCGAGGACGCGTACGCCGGTCAGCGGCGGACGCTGCTGCACGTCGCCGTTCACCGCCCGCTCCAGCGCGGCTGCCGCTTTTCTTTGAACGCGAGGATCCCTTCCTTTGAATCATCGCTCAGTAGCACGCGATTCGCCACCCCGCGCGCCATCGTGATCCGCTCGTGCAGATCCGCGATTCCCTGTGCGCGCACGGCGGCTTCTTTGATTCCTTGCACGGCTATCGGCGAAGCTTCCAGAATCTCGCGGGCCCACCGTTGGGTCGTCTCCATCAAATTGTCGAGCGGAACGAGCTCGTGGACGACGTGAAGCTCGAGCGCTTCCGTTGCCGTCATCGGGATCCCGCGCATCAAATACTTGAGCGCAACCGCGAGCGGGACTTCGGTTGCGAACATCGTGGGGCCGCTAACCGAGCTGATCCCGCGTTTGACCTGCGGCCAGCCGAAGGTCGCGTGATCCGCCATGACCCGAATGTCCGATCCGAGCGCCAAGCCTGCACCTTGGGCCAGACATGCACCGTTGATCGCGGTAATAAGCGGCTTGTAGATGTGCCGCTCGAACATGTAGAGCTCGTCGTTTGACATGACGAGCCCATCTTCGTCAGGGAGTTTTTCGAGCAGGTCCTTACCGGAACAAAACGCCCTACCTTCGCCGGTGATGATCGCAATCCAAATGTCGGGATTGTACTTGACCTCGCGAAAGGCGTCTTGGAGCTCTTTGCGCATCGCGCGGTTGAGCGCGTTCATTTTGTCGGGGCGATTCAGCGTGATCGTCGCGATGTGATCGTTGACCTCAAAGCGGATGGCTTCGCGCGTCGCTTCTTGCAGCATCGATCTCTCTTTCCGTCGGCTTCGACTTGGAAGGAGAACTCGATTCTATATTCTATAAAATTGCCCTTGGTGCCCCCCGGCCTGAACTAGCCGCCCGCCTTCTTTATTAGGGAGGCGCCTCACGAAACGGATCATAAAGCACGCTAAGTCCGAGAAGAGCGCGAAGCTCCGACGCCCGGTACGCTGCACATCGGCGCCGATCGCTATTAAGGTTCGCGACTTTTCGACCCCTCTGATTCGGCCTAAGTTGGCCTAACGAGCGAAAACAAGCGAATATTGGCGAAGGTCTGCAAGTCGGTCAAACAATCACAAACCCAGGCAACACAAGACTTTACCTGACTTGGTCTGAGTTTGCGACGACCCCAAAAAACGCTTGTTTGTTGCTTCGCATGTAAGAGGTCGGGGGTTCGAGTCCCCCCATCTCCACCAATCGAAAAGTCTTGCGGCGTGTTGCTGCCCCGCGACCGCGCCGGCCTCTGCAATCAAGCTGGGAAGGCGACGATCCGGAGTCGAAAACTTCGACCATCTTGGATGCTATTGGCTGAGTTCACATGTCTATAATACGTCGTACTCTTACCAGCACGGCCGTCTTCGCGTCTTTGTTGGCGCTCGTGAGCGCATCGACGACGCCGGCGGAGCTGCGCTATCCCCCGACAAAAACGGTTCCGGTCACGGACACCTATTTTGGGACCGTCGTTGCGGACCCGTACCGCTGGCTGGAACATCCGAACGATCCAGCCGTAAAGATCTGGGCAGCCGCGCAGACGAAACTAGCACTCGACGAGATCCACGCGTCGCCGGCGTATGCCGGATACAAGACGCGGATCGCGGAGCTGAGCCGCACGTCGACGTCGCGGTTTCGCTTGCTCATTCGTGGGGAACGGCTCTTCTACGAGCGTCAGACGCCGCCGGAGCAGCAGCCGCAGCTCGTCGTTCGCGACGGTCTGACAGGCACCGAGCGCGTTCTATTCGATCCGAAGGCGGCCGGCAGCGGCGGTCCCGAGCCCTCGATCGAGACGGTCGCCGTTTCTAACGACGGCGCGAAGGTGGCCTTCACTACGCAACTCGGCGGCTCGGAAGACGAGACGCTGCACGTCGTCGACGCGATCGGCGGGCAGATGCTCGCCGACACCTTGCCGCACGTTGGCGGCGGAACGAGCCCGGTCGCGATCGCGTGGGACCGCGACGGCAAAGGCTTCGTGCACACCCTGTGGCCGAAGAAGCCCGACGGAACGTACGCCACCGCC
>DHWK01000154.1:11043-12184 GCA_002413145.1 bacterium UBP12_UBA5184 | reverse complement strand
GTGCATAGACGGGCATATCGACCGCCGAGCAAAGAGAGAGTGACAAGCGGGCTTTGGCGCGGCGCGTGCCTCGAGAGGGCGTTTCGTCGGGGTCTCGGGGCGCAGCCCTGAGCGGTCCCCGGGTGCAAGAAGCCCGTAGGGCGCCGAGCATCCCACGGTCTCTCCGGCGTTTCCAGTCGCGAAGTGGCTGCAAAACGCATTTCCTGCACCGACCGATGCGTCACTAAGGCGACCACCGGACAGCACCGGCCGGTAACCCCTAGCGGGTGTCGACCTTAGGTGGGATTGGATTCCCGCGGGCAGCGAGGCTCCCTTGCCTAAACATTACGGCCCACGGAAAGTCAAAACGGAAAAGGACGCCTCCGAACGCCGTGCGCGAGTCTCTGAAAGACCTGAACCTCCGCGGTTCTGGTCCCTCGCTGAGACTTGAGGACACCCGTGGTCGCCGTCATGGGCGACGGAAACGGAATCTGAATGGATAAAGACGTGCTCGAAACCTTTCAAAGCCTGGCTGGAATCGTACGCTTCCTACTGCTTTTCATGCCGGGCGTGGTCGCCGTAAGTGTGTTCGACATACGCGTACCGGGCGAGCGTCGAAAATTCAGCGACCTCGGCGTGGGGCTCGCCGCCTATAGCGTACTAATCGATGTCGCCGGATTCATATTCCTGACAATTCATCCGGTTCACTTTTGCTCGCCGCTACTGGCCGATGCGTCGAAGAGGCCTTGCGATCCGTGGCCACCGATCGCGTTCTTCCTTGCCTTTGTGGTAGTACTTCCTATCGCGGTTGGGTGGTTCGCAGTTGACTTCCAACGCTGGTTATCGAAACTGGGTCTCGCGCTCTCACCTGTGCCAACGGCTTGGGACGAACTCTTTGCCAGACTGGGATCGCTTAACACTGCGGTCGCCATTGTCCTGACGCTTGTAGACGGGCGCAAGATCGGAGGAGTTTGGGAGTGCAACGGGTTCGTGTCGACGTACCCAGCCGAGGGCGATATATTGATCGCCGTGCCATGCGTCCTGAATCAGGAGACGGGCCGAATTAAGGAGCGAGTCGCCGGCGCGAGGGCGATGCTCGTAAAGCGTGCCGACATCCTGACAATCGAGATTTTTGACCTTGACGGTATGGTAGAATGGGGCT
>DHWK01000154.1:0-10923 GCA_002413145.1 bacterium UBP12_UBA5184 | reverse complement strand
ATGGTAGAATGGGGCAAAGAGCCGGAACCACCGCCGGCTGAACCGCAGCGCGAGGAGTAGTTTGCCAATGGCGAAGATTTCGGTACCGAAGATTCCACCGCCAACGCCCCACGTGGGCAATCTGCGTGAAGGGCAGCGAGGCCCATTAGCGTCGGCACCGCCGCAGATACCGGCAACAAGTCGACCGATGTCAGCTGTCCCACCCGCCCCGTCGGCCGCGGCCGCGAACGGCAAGCCCAGGTGAGCGATCTTAGCAAGGTCGTTGTTCCAGGAGATATCGGCAAGAAGGGACAGGGCGGGCCGCAGGCGACCGTTCCCGCCGGATTGCCGGTGACCACGACTCCAACCTCCGCCGTCCCGCCAGCTCCCGCTGCTGGCTCCGGCGACAAGAAGTAACGCATCTAGGCGCTCCCAGCCGGCGAGAGTTTTGTGATCGCCGGCTGGGAGCGCTAAAGACTCCAGTCCAGCTGCTAACTCGAGCGAGTCGTGCCGTTCCCGGAGTACGCAATAAGTCGGCCGAGGACGCTCTCCAGCTTACAGGCCGCTTCAGCCTGAAGCGATGGCCCGAGATGGCCGTAGACGTTTAATGTGAATCCGGCGCTGGCGTGGCCCAGCCTTTCCTGCACAACCTTCGCTGAAAGGCCTAGCGCCATGAGCTGACTGGCCGCATAGTGCCGCAGCAAATGAAAATGCAGCGGCAGTTTCTCGCGATCCGCGAGCTTCCGGAATGCATTCGATGCTCTCTGGGGATTCCACGGTCCGCCATCCCTCGGGCTACGGATCACATACGGGCAGCCGTTATTCCCAATTGCTTCCCGGTGACGGCGAAGCAGCTCGACCGCGCTCGCCGGCAGATCCACGCTTCGCGCCTTCCCCGACTTTGGCGCCTTCTCTCTGAGCCCATAAGCCTTCGAGTACTCCAATGCTCGGCGAATCGTGAGCACGCCGCGATCGAAGTCGATGTCCGACCAACGTAGCCCGACGAGTTCGCCGAGTCGGGCACCGGTCGCAATCGCAAGCGCGACAAGCGGGTCAAACGACGTCCGCGGGACGGCTCGCATCAGCCGCTCGATCTCGTCCGCCGTCGGCACGCGGATTACAAGGGGCACGGGGCGCGGCTTCTCCGCATTCGCGGCCACGTTTTGGCGGACGCGCCCCTCGCGAGCGGCCTGCGCCAAAATACGATGCAGCAACCGATGGTTGTGGAGAATGCTCTGTTCACAGAGTCTGCCTTGCTGCCTCCAAAGGCCATACGCTTTGTTCAGGTGCATCGCCGTCAGCTTCTGAAGCGGGACGTCGCCGAGTGCGGGGATCGGGTGACAGCGGATCACGCCTTCGAACCGCTGATACGTGCGTCCCGAATAGCCGGTCCCGGATGCCGCTAGCCAATCCAGGAGGTATTCGCCGAGCGCCGTGCGTTCCGGCGCTACGAAGCCTCCGTTCTCAATGCCGGCCAACTCTGCGAAAAGGGCTTTCTGAGCGTCGGTCTTGTTGCCGACGAATGTAAAGCGGTGCTGGCGGCGTTTTCCATCCGCCCCCTTCGGGAGTGGGATGAGCGCCGTCCAAATGTCGCGGCCGTTTTTCGTGCCGCGTTTCTTGAGTCTCGTGTCAGGCATAGGGCACCCTCTTGATAGAAAGAAGTGCCCTCGATATCACGCCTAAACTGCCCTAGCCCAAGAGGTAGCATTTAGGCTGCATCCGCCTTCATTATGCCGTTGGCTCCGTCCCTGTAGACCTCCGCGCCGACGGCCCGTTATTCCGCAACTCGACCTCTTGGCCCGCTAGGTCGCATGTAGGGGCATTCTTTTTTGCCGGTGTCCCAGTGTGTCCCCTCCCATCATCATCCATCATCTTGGCGATCAAAGCGGGGAGCGGGCTGAGCCCTCTGCTTCGGGAAATGGGCGGCGATGATCGCGGTTATAACGGCCGGCGGCCGCGTCGACGGTCGTTTCGCCGAAGTGCTGGGCACCGATGTCAAGGCGCTTGCGCGCGTCGGAGGAAGGGCGCTCATCGACGCTGCCCTGGCGGCCGCGCGCGGAGCCGGCGCGGGACGCGTCTCGGTCGTCGGCGGCGTCCAGATCGCGGAGTGGTGCGGGTCGCGCGTCGATGAAGTTATCCCCGAAGATGCCGAGGGCCGCGAAAACCTGCGGCGGGCGATCTGCTCCGCCGTCGACCTCCCGCTCCTGCTGATGACGAGCGACATGCCGTTTGTCGATGCGGCGGCACTGCGTGACTTCGTCGCGCGCGCACGCGATGCCGACGTCGCTCTCCCGCTCGCGAACGAAACGGCCTACGACTTGGCCTACCCCGCTGCGCCGCCCCACGTCACCGCGATCGGTAACGAACGAGTCGCCAACGGTAACGTCGTCTTCTTCGCCCCCGGTGTCGGGGAGCGCGTGCTGCCCGTCGCCCAGCGGTTGTTCGACGCACGCAAGAGCCTGTGGCGCATGGCGGCGCTCCTCGGCCCCGCGCTGTTAGTCCGCTACGCCGCCCGACGGCTGCGCATCGAGGACGTCGAACGCCACGCGGCTCGGATACTCGGCGTGCGGGCGCGCGCGGTGCGCGATTGCGCGCCGTCGCTGTGTTTCGACGTCGACACTCTGGAGGATTATCGTTACGCGAGCGAACGTGCCGCCGGCAGTTAGCGCGGCGCGCTTGTGCGCGTTCAATTTCGGTCTGCAGCTCGTCTGGGGCGCGGTACTGGCCATCTCGCTTCAGGGCCGTTCGGTCGAACTGAGTCCCGGCAAAGAAGGCGGTCTGGCCGCCTACGCCATGCTTGCGGCGCTGGGGGCCGGCGTAGCGACGGTCGCGCAGTTCGCGTTCGGTCTTTTTTCGGACCGGCGCCGACGCAGCGTAGGACACCGGCTCGAATTCTACGTCGTCGGGGGATCGCTCGTGCCCCCGGCGTTGTTTTGGTTTTACCTAGCCCCCACCTGGCCGCAATTCGTCGCGGCTTTTCTCCTGTTGCAGCTCGCGATGAACGTCGCGATCGCGCCCTACCAATCGGCGATACCCGACTTCGTCGATCGGGGACGCCGCGGATTCGCGGCGTCGTGGCTGAGCGTCTATCAGTCGATCGGCAACGCCGCGGGCTTGCTCGTCGCCGGGCCCCTAGCCGTCCTGCTCCACGACGCGCGTCTGGTCGCGCTCGCGCTCGCCGCACCGTTCGCGCTCAGCTGGTCGGTCATGTACGCGCACGTCCGAAGGCTACGAAACGTCGCTGCCGAGGCCACGCTCAAGCTGAGCCCGACGAAAGCGCTCGTCGTTCTGCTCTTCTCGCGGGGACTCATCAACGTAGGTTTTTTTACCCTGCTCGGTTTCTTGCTGTTCTACGTGCAAAACAGTTTGGAAATCACCGCCGAGGCCGTGCGAGCGCAAACCGCATACCTTTTCCTGACCTTCACGCTCGTGGCCGGCGCCGGCGCGGCGATCGCCGCGCGACCGACCGACACCCAGGACAAACGTCTCGTCGTGACGCTTGCCTGCGCCGTCGTAGCCATCGCGCTCGCGATCCTTGCGACGGCGCGTTCGCTGCCCGTCGCCTATTCGGCCGCGACCCTCGCCGGCATCGGTTGGGGCGCCTTTATCACCGCCGACTACGCCTTGGCAGCCACCATCCTTCCGCCGGGCGCGATGGCAACCTCGATGGGCATCTGGAACGTCGCGACCACGATACCGCAAGTCATCGCACCCCTCGCCGCGGCTCCCCTGGTTCTGCATTACGATGCGCTCTCGCCGGGCTTGGGCCCACGCGCTGCGATCCTCCTCGCGCTGGTTGAATTTGTCGCCGGTGCAGCGCTGATCTGGTTTTTGCCGGCGGTTCGAAGCGAGACGTCGCCTAGCGGATGAGCGCGACGATCCGCTCGGCGACGGTCCGGGCGGCGTCGGGCCGGCGCAAATCTTCGATTTGGGTGCGGAGCTGGGCGCGCCGCTCGGACGAGGTCAAAATCTCTTGCACGAGTTGGACCAACTGGCGCTCGCCCTTGGCGCGCACGGCGGCACGGCGCGACACCAAGTAGCGCGTATTGCGTTCCTCTTGCCCGGGCAACGGCTTGACGAGCACCATCGGTAATTCGGCGGCGAGCGCCTCCGACGACGTCAATCCGCCGGGTTTGGTGAGCAGCACGTCACTCGCATGCATATAGTCGTAGACATTGTCGACGAAGCCAAAAACGCGCAGCGGGTAGTCCGTCTGCTCCGCCGCAGCTAGGACCCGCTTCTCCACGCGGCCGTTGCGGCCCACGATGATCGCCCCGGCTACCGGCACGTCGACTCTGCCCAGGCTGCGAATCATCCGGTCGAGCGGACCGATGCCCAGGCCCCCGCCCATCATCAACACGATCCGGCGATCGGCCGGAAGCCCGAGCGCGGCGCGAAGCTCGGCGACCGCCAAGCGCGGCCGCCCGAAGCGGGGGTCGACCGGGATCCCGGAGACCACGATGCGTTCGCGTTTGACGCCGCGCGTCAAGAGCGTCTGGCGCATCTCCGGCGTCGCCACGGCGTACGCATCGATATTGTTATAAATCCAAAACGGGTGAACGACGAAATCAGTGACGATGCCGACGACCGGCAGCGCGGGATCGAACTGACGCTTGTACTCCGCCATCACGCCGCACGGAAAAGCGTGCGTACAGACGACCAGATCGGGTTTGCGCTCGCTCACCAGCGCACGCAGGTTGGCGGCGGTATATTGGCTCACCCAGCGCCGAAACGCCGGGATGTCACGCGAGCGCTCGGCGCGGTCGTAGATAAAACGATAGAGTTGCGGCACGTTCTTAACCATGCCGATATAGCCGTTGGCGACCACCTTCGAAAAGACGTTGGCCGCATATTTGTAGGAATCGATGGTTTGCGTCTCGATCGCCGGGTCGATCTCGGCGAGCGCGTTCTCGACCGCCGCCGCCGCCGCGGTGTGGCCGACGCCGACGCTGGCCGAAAGAAATAGGATTCGGAACAACTACTTCTCTTCGGGTCCGGACTCTTCGGCCAAAACGCGGAAATCTTCCAGGATCTCCTGCGCCAGCTCGGTATCGGAAAGGAGCGCGCCCTTGGCATCGGTGACGACGAACTCGTCTTCCGCATCGCTATAGGCAATCGCGAAACTGCGGTCCTCCTCATCCTCGACCAAGCCGACGACCTCGAATTCCAATTTTCGATTATCGGTCGTTTCGATCACCAAAACGTCGCGTAAATCGATTTCGCCTTCGCCCGGCTCTTCGACGTCCTTCGTTTTCCCGTTCTGAATGTCCAAGCCCGCTCTCCTATTCTTGGGCGGCTATCGTTCGTAGCGCGCGACGTTGGCGTCGTGTTCTGCGCGCGTTCGCGCGAACGCATGGTGCCCATTACCCCTATAAACGTAATACAGGTACTCCGATTTTTGTGGATCGAAGGCGGCCTCGAGCGACGGCCGCCCCGGGTTGGCGATCGGCGTCGGCGGCAGCCCGAGATGCAAGTAGGTGTTGTACGGCGTGTTGCGCGCCAGGTCCGCGCGGGTGATCACGGCTTTATGGTGCGCGAACGTGTATTCGATGGTCGCATCGACTTCGAGAGGCATCCTCCTGGCCAGCCGGTTGTAATAGACGCCGGCCATCAGCCGGCGTTCGTCGTCGGCTTTGGCCTCACGCTCGATCAACGACGCAAGTGTGACGATCTGCGGAATAGTCAGGCGCAGGCGTTTCGCCCGCGCCGCCGCGTCATTGGGCAGTTTCGTCAGGAACTCGTCGGTCATGATGCGCGCCAGCGCCGCAGGCGTCGCAGCGACCGGCATGAGGTATGTGTCCGGGAACAGATACCCTTCGAGGTTGACGCTCCGCACGCCGCTTTCGAGTTCGAGCCGGTCGCGCAAGAAGTACTCGCGCAGCGCGTCTTCGCTACCGAGTTCGCGCTCGGCCAGGGTCGCGGCGATCTCGCGCGCCGTGAATCCCTCGGGGATCGTCACCCACACCGCAATCTGCCAACCGCCGGTCGTCATCCGAGACAGAATCTCGGCCGCGCTCAGATGCGCGGCAAAGCGATATTCGCCGGCGCGCACCTCCGTCTCGAGACGCTCCGCGCGCGCCAGCAGCCGGAAGGCGAGCCCGGAGCGCACCACGCCTTCGGCTTGCAGTTGCTTCGCGATCTCGGCCGTGCTCGCACCGCGCGCTATGACGACGTCGGTCTCCGCGTTCGGCAGCGAGCGATCGGCGAACAGGACGTATGCCGTAAGGCACGCGAGCGCGACGGCGCCGAGGGCCGCGAGCCACGCAACCAGAGCGAGGCTGCGCGCGATGAATCTCAGCGCTCGCGACCCCGCGCCCGGCGGATTCCGAGGTACGTCTCCAAGATCGCGGCGGCCGCGAGCTGGTCGACGACGCGCCGCCGTTTGGCGCGCGAGACGTCGGCGTCGATCAGTTCTCTCGTGACCAGGGCGGTCGTCAAGCGCTCGTCGACCCGTTCGATCGGCCCATCGTATGCGCGGCGCAGCCTCTCGACGAATTCGTCGATCTTCGCCGCCGCGATTCCGCGCTTTCCCTCGAGCGTCAGCGGATCTCCGACGACGATCGTCGTCGCTCGGCTTTCACGCGCGAGTTCGAGGATCGTGGCCAGGTCGTCGCGCAGCCGCGTGCGCTCGATCGTGCGCAAGGGCAGTGCGAACGTATCGCCCGGATCGCTGACAGCGACGCCGATGCGGCGCTCGCCGACGTCGAGTGCGAGGATCGCCACCTTAAGCGCGAACTGCCGGCCGAAGGGACAGCTCGTCGAGCAGCCGCCTCGATTTCGGACGTTTTCCGAGATGGTAGCTCACGAAAGCGTCGACCGCGCGCGCGACGGCCGGCGTCGCGGCCAGCGCGGCTTTCGCCGAGCCGCCGCGCCGCGCACCGAGCGCGCGAAAGTTTTCGACGTCGGCGGAGTCCAGTCCACACAAGTCGTTCGCGGGCGGCCGGCAACGCTCGCAGACCAGCCCGCCGGCTTCCAGGTCCGCCCAGGCGGAGCCGCCTTCGAGCGGCGCGCCGCAGCGCACGCACGCGTCGGCGGGCGGAGCGAAACCGAGCAGGTCGAGAAGGCGCAGTTCGAATCGCGGGACGATCGTTGCGGGTTCGGTCGATGAGGCCAGTGCTCCGAGCGCGCCGCCGAGCAGCGCGTAGACCTCGGGCATCGGCAGATCGGGTTCGCAGAACGCGTCAACCAGCTCGACCAGCAAGTGAGCCGTTGCGAACGCGCCCGGATCGACGACGCTCGCGAAGCGCGAGCGCACGATGTCGGCGCTCACGATGATATCGAGATTGCGCCCGCGATGCATCGTTAGAAACGCCTCGCTCGCGAACTCGAGCCGTCCCGCGACATGGCTTTTCGCGCGCCGCACACCCTTGGCGACCGCGTCGAGTTTTCCGCGAGCGTCGCTGAATAGCGTGAAGATCTTGTCGGCTTCACCGAGGTTGCGCGCGCGTAGGACGATCGCCCGCGTCTTGTACGAGCGCGCCGCGCTCACGGCAACTCGAACTGGGCCGGCAGCAACGTCTCGAGCGAAACGGTAGCGTGGCTCTCCTTGCCGTTGGAATAGAGCACCGTCAGGGAGGGAGCGAACTCGGCCAGTACTTGCCGGCACGCACCGCAGGGCGGCGTCACGCTCTCCGGCGGCCCGGCGATCGCGATCGCACTGAAACGTCGCTTCCCTTGCGAGACCGCACTTGCGACGGCCACGGCTTCGGCGCAGTTCGTCAACCGGTACGAGGCGTTTTCGACGTTGCAGCTCGTTACGATCGAACCGTCCTCGCACAACAGCGCCGCGCCGACCGCGAACGCCGAATACGGCGAGTACGAGTGCTCGCGCGCCGCGCGCGCGGCGGCCATCAGTGCGCCTTCGTCAAACGTGTTCGGCATCGGCCGCCCGCTCCGCTTCCGCGCTACCGTCCCTGCCGGTTTTGCCGTTGCGCAGAAGACGGACCGAAAGGATTCGCCGGCCGCGCGTACGGTCGATCTTCAAGCGCACGCCGTTACCGGCATCGACTTCTTCACCTTCGTGCGGGAGGCGCCCAAAGAGGCCGACGGTGAGACCGCCGATCGTTTCGAAATCCTCATGCGGCAGATGTAATCCGAGGCGCGCGTTCACGTCTTCGATATTGGTGCCCGCATCGATGATCGCTTCGTCGGCGCTAATCGGCCGGATCGGCTCTTCTTCGCCCTCATCGTGTTCGTCGCGAATCTCGCCGACGATCTCTTCCAGCAAGTCTTCCATCGTCACCAACCCGGCCGTCCCGCCGTATTCGTCAACGACTACGGCCAGCGAGAACTTTCTGCGTTGCATCTCGCGCAGGAGCTCGAGGACGCGTTTGCTTTCGGGGACGATATCGACCGGCCGCATCAAATCGCGCAAGCGCGTGTTGGAGAGCGCTCCGTTGGCCAACGCCACCAGCAGTTCGCGATCGTGGATCACGCCGATCACGTTGTCGATCGTCTCTTCGTAGACCGGCAGTTTCGAATAGCCTTCGGCTATGATCAAGTCGAGAGCGCGCCGCGCCGAAGCGTTCACCTCGATGGCGACCATGTCGAGCCGCGGCGTCATCACTTCGCGGACGATGGTGTCGCCGAATTGGATGATCGAATGGATCATCTCACGCTCTTCTTCTTCGAGGACGTTTTGCTCCGCGCCGACGTTGACCAAGTTGCGGATGTCGTCTTCGGTGACGAACGGACCGCGCGCGATCGGCGAGACGCCGAAGAGACGTACGATGGCGTTGGTGACGAACAAGAAGGCCGAATTGACCGGTGCGAGCAGCCACACGATGCGGTCGAGCAGCGGCGCCAGACGCACCGCCCAGCGCTCGTTGCCGGCGACGGCGATCGTCTTCGGGATGATCTCGCCGAATAACAGGAGCAGCACCGCCATGACCAGCGTCGACCAGAGGGCGGCGTGCGGGATGCCGGCGCGGATGAACAGCGCGGTCGCGAGCGAATCGGCCGTCAGCAGCACGACCGTGTTGCCGACCAAGATCGTGGTGAGCAAGCGGTTGCGGTCGTCGAGCAGCCGGACGACCGCCTCGGCGCCCTTGATGCCGCGTTCGACCATCGCTCGGGCGTGGATGCGCGAGAGCGAGATCAGCGCCGCTTCGGAGCCGGAAAAAAATGCGGACGCCGCGATGAGGAGCAGCAGCGCCCCGACCTCGGGCAGATGTGCGGACATTTAGGCCGGGGAGGACGCGTGCGGTAGCGGCGGTTCGGTGCTCAAATCCGCGCCATTATAGCATACGCCGAAGGTGCCGTCGTGCGGGCTAGAGGCGTCCGGCCGGACCGACGACCATGAGATAGATCGCCAAGGTCACCGCGCTACCGAGGAAAGCGCCCCACACGGCCTCGCGAGCGCTGTGGATTCCGCCTTCGACCCGGCTCTGGCTCACCAGGAACGCCAGGAAGTAAGCGAGCGCTCCGAGCAGCAGGTTGCGGCTCAAGAGCGCGATCAAGGTAGCGCCCGAGAAGCCCAGGGCGGCGTGGATCGAAAGCGCGCCGCCTTGAAGTGCCGAGCCGCGCCTCGCCAGCACCGCCTTGGTCAGTACGGCGAGCGAGAGGGTCACCAGCAAGCTGACCAAGACCAAATTGCGCGGGACGCCTGCGACCGCGACGGCGACGCTGGCGCCGCCCGCCGTGATACCTTCGTAGAAGGCCAGGTAAGCGACGATCGCGGCGCCGATCGACGCGACCAGCACGGCGCCGGCGGCGGCATCCTTTGCGATCTTCGCGAGCGGATGGTGCGCGACCGTCATCAGATCGACGACCGCTTCGACCGCGGTGTTGACGAGTTCGAATCCCAAAACCAAGACGATCGCGATGACGACCAGCGCGACGTACGAGCGCTCGAGGCGCAAGTACAACGTCGCAAACATCGCGAGCGCCGCCGCAGCCAAATGGATCCGCATGTTGCGCTGCGAGCGTGTGGCGTAGATGATCCCGTGAAACGCATACTGGAACGCCGCCCAAAAACGGCTGTCGCTGATACGTTTGACGTTGGGAGGCAAACGGGCGGGATGCACGCCGAAGGTCCTTCGCGCGGCGGCGCGACAGCCCCGCTACAGTTTTAGTAGGGCCAGCGCAAGCCGATCGCCCGGGCGAGTCTTCGTTCGAGTCGCAGCATCTTCGCTGCCTCGCGTGCCGTTACGTGATCGTGGCCGCGCAGGTGCGCGACGCCGTGGATGAGCAACCGGCGCACCTCGGCATCGAGCGTTGCGTCGTAGGCAGCCGCTTGCCGCGCCGCGCGATCGAGGCTGATCACGACGTCGCCCAGCAGTCCTTCGGGCCCGTTCGAACCGCCGAAGCTCAGCACGTCGGTCGCGCGATCCTTCCCGCGATGCATCCGATTCAGGCGCCGCATCCTCCGGTCGCCGACGAGTGCGATCGAAAGCGACGCCCGCGGGACGCCGGCCGCCGCCAGCATGCGGCGCGTGCCCCTTATCAGGGCGCGCTCGTCGATGCGATGCTTTCGGACCGAATTCGAGAGATAGATCACGCCCGCTCGGCGCGGGCGAAACGCTCGTAGGCGTTCACGATGCGCCCGACCAGCGACGGCCGTACGACGTCGGTGGTCCCGAGTTCGACGAGCGCGATGTCTTCGACGCCGGCGAACAGTTTTTGAACGTCCAGCAATCCCGACCGAACGCCGCGCGGTAAGTCGATCTGGGTGACGTCGCCGTTGGCGACCATCTTGGAACCGCTTCCCAGGCGCGTCAAGAACATCTTCAACTGTTCGCGCGTCGCATTCTGCGCTTCGTCGAGGATGACGAATGCGTCGGCCAGCGTCCGGCCGCGCATATAGGCGAGGGGAGCGACCTCGATCGTACCGCGCTCGAGGAAGCGCGCGACCATGCCTTCGTCGAGAACCTCGCCGAGCGCGTCGTAGAGTGGGCGCAAGTACGGATCGACTTTTTCGCGCAGATCGCCCGGCAGAAAGCCGAG
>DHWK01000019.1 GCA_002413145.1 bacterium UBP12_UBA5184 | reverse complement strand
GTCGCGCAACTCGAGTCGCAGGGTCGCCGCGATCGGCGGCTCGCGCTCGGCGCCATCGCCTTCCTGATCGTCACCGCGCAGGCGCCCAGTCCGTCGGGACCGGTCGTCGTGACCGACGGCACCGGCGCCAGCGCGACCCTGAGCGCGAGCGGCCTGGTGGTGAAGGACAAGACCGACCGCCGGCGCCTGGTCGTCGGCCTCGACACGGAATCGCGGCCCGCGATCGATCTGGTCGATGCGAGCGGCAGAGTGCGCGAGACGGTCTACCTCGATTCGAGCAGCAACCCTGCGTTTCGTCAGTTCGACCCCGCCGGCAAATCGCGGACCGAGATCAGCCTTTCCGGGACGTCGCAGGCCCCGGCGATCTATCTCCTCGACGGCAACGGAAAAACGCGGCAGCTGCTCTCATTGGCGTCGGATAGTGCGCCGCTCTTCCAGCAATTCGACAGCAACGAAAAGACGCGGGTCGAATTGAGCCTGTATGCAGTCTCGCAAGCGCCGCAGCTCTCGCTGATCGACAAGTCGGGAAACAAGCGCATCGCAATTTTCGAGGGCTCGACCACCGGCATCGGCGAGCTGGACGTCTTGGGGTCGAACGGCGTGAATCGTGCCGCTCTCGTCGGTACGGATGCGGGCGGTTTCTTGGTCATGAAGGACGCCGGTCAGACGGTCCGCACCGCGCTCGGTATCTTCACGGATGGAACGTTCGGATTGGAGCTTCGGAACTCGGGCGGTGCGTCGTTCTGGACAACGCCGAAACAGTAACGGCGGCGGCGACGAAGGCGAGCATGCAGGCGTAGAACGCCGGCCGATAGCCGGCGGAGTCGATCATCTGCCCGGCGACGACCGGACCGAGCGCCGCAAAGACGGCGACGATCGCATTCTGCGCGGCGAAAATCGTCCCGTAGGCGCGCCGTCCGAAGCGCTCGGCGACGATCGCTCCGCGAAGGGGCGCCGTCGCACCGTACGCCATCCCAAAAATCAAGACGTACGCGCCCACCCACCACACGTTCGGCGCGAACGCGAGCAACGCAACGCCGAGCGCTTCGAAGACGAACGCGATCGCAAGCAGCGTCGCAGTCGAGACGCTCTTGCTCGCGAGCGCGACCAGCCAGCGAGCCGGCAAATAGGCGATGCCGAAAAAACCGACCAGCGTCGCGGCCAGCGCCGCAGCGTAGCCCCGCGCGATCAAGTAGGCGACGTGCTGCAGCAGGATGACCGTGCTTGCGAAATAGGAGAGCGCGAGGGCGATCGTCAGTCCCCAAAACGCCGCGCTGCGGAACGCGCTTGCGAAGGCGACGCCGCTTTCCGGCGTCCAAGCGCTGCGCTCCGGCGCGCCGTCGGGATGCAAGCCGACGTCTTCAGGATGGCGGCGCAGGACGATTGCGTGCAGCGGAAGCGCGACGACGAGCTGTAGGGCGCCCATCAAGACGACCGCGTTGCGCCAGCCGAAGGACGCGATCGCAAAACCAGCCAGCGGGTAGAAGAACGGCGACGCCAGCGCGCCCAGAAACGTCAGGGCCGACAGCGCTTCCGAACGCCGGCGGTCGAACCAATTCGCGACGACCGTAAATGAGACCGGATAGTAGGTGAGCGCCGTGGCGACGCCCATCCCCAGGGTCCAGAGCAGCGCGAACGGGACGAAAGAGTGGATAAAGGCCATCGCGATCAGCGAACAAGCGCCGATCAGCGAACCGAACGACATGAGGACGCGGGCGCCGAAACGATCGAGTGCGCGTCCGAGCGCGAGGCCGACGAAACCGGAGACGACGATCGTTCCGGAATACGCAGCCCCGATCGTCGCGTTGCTCCAACCGAGTTCGCGTGCGATCGGCGAAACCAAGAGGCCGAAGAGATACTGGCTGGTCCCGTACGAGACGATCGTCGTGACGCCGAGGGCCGCGACGATCCTCCACCCGTAGTATCGCCGCGTCGGCCGCCGACGTTCCGCGCACTCGCTCAGGTTTCGACCAGTTGCGCGATGCGCTGCGAAACGTCGTCGACGAGACGGTCCGCTTCCTCGGCGTTCGAGCCCTCGGCGTAGACGTTGAGCGTCGGGTCCGAGGCGTCGGGGACGACCAAAAACCAGCCTTCGCCTTCGAGCCGGACGCGAACGCCGTCGAACATCTCGATTTCCCGGCCCTGGTGGTCGTCGACGATGGTGCGCATGATTTGACCTTTGCGCTCCCAGGGACATTGAATCGCGCGGTGGCGAAAGAACCAATGCGGCAGCAGATCGTTGAGTTCGTGGAGTTTGCGGCCCTCGGCGGCCAAGAGTTCCATCAACTTGACGATCGCGTAGAGCGCGTCGAAGGCCGGCTGAAACTCAGGAAAGATCGGTTCTTGGTGAAGACCGCTGCCGTAGTCGAGCGTCTCGCGCTGCGCGTCGGCGAGCGCCATCAACGTCGTCCAGCTCTGCATGGCGTGCAAGGACAGGGCGCCCCCTTCGGAGTACCAGGGCGTCGAGTAGTAATCCGTCGTGGTCACCGCTGGCGCGATCGCCTTCAGGCGGCTGGAGGCAGACGCGCTGGCCCATTGGACGAAGCCCAGATACGACGCCCCGTAGGTCCCGATGTTTCCGTCACACCAGGGCTGCTCGAGCAGCCAGGCCACGGTGTCGGCGCCGGCGC
>DHWK01000163.1:2309-2773 GCA_002413145.1 bacterium UBP12_UBA5184 | reverse complement strand
CCCGTGGAGATGCGGCGAGATGTGCGAGCGGTACGAGTCGATCGCCGCGACCGCGGCGCGTGCGTCGACGGCGTACGTCGGCGGCACCAGAAGGTCGTGCGCGGCCCACACAGCAACAGCGACGACGGCGATCAGAGTCGCTCGGCCGCTTTTGCTTCGTCCCATAGCGCGTCCATCTGCTCGAGCGTGAGTTGATCGAGATTGCGACCCTTCTCGCGGACCGTGCGCTCCATCGACGTGAATCGGCGCATGAATTTTCGATTCGCCGCCTGCAGCGCCTCCTCGGCGTTGACCTCGACTTTGCGCGCGATGTTGGCGATCGTGAAGAGCAGGTCGCCGATCTCCTCCTGGATCATTCCGTCATCGCCCCCATCCACAGCGGTCCGCAGCTCGGCGATCTCTTCTTCGACTTTGTCGAACACGTCCGCGGTGCGCCGCCAGTCGAATCCGACGCGCGCGGCTTT
>DHWK01000163.1:0-2252 GCA_002413145.1 bacterium UBP12_UBA5184 | reverse complement strand
TCCAGCTTGTCGTGAATTGCGGTGATCGCGTCGTTGATGTCGAACGTGCCTTCCTGGCGCGTGATCTCGGCGAGGAACACCGCCTGCAGAAGAAAGTCGCCCAACTCTTCCGCGAGTCCGCGGCGATCATCGCGATCGATCGCGTCGACGACCTCGTACGCCTCTTCCACGATGAACGGCTTGAGGCTGGCCAGCGTCTGTTTGCGATCCCAGGGGCAACCGTTTGGACCGCGAAGCGTGGTCATCAAATGAACGAGCTCATCGAAAGAGCGCTTAGGCATGCGGCGCATTCTATTTCTGTTAGCATCAGGGCCGGACGCACCCCAATCCCGCAACGATGACCGACCAGGTTCTGATTGTCGCCGCGAAGCCGGCGGCTCGAGCTCCGGCAGAAGTCATTACCTCTCTGCGCTTTACGCCAGTCGTGGCCAACACGGAAAAGCAGGCGCTCGATCTTCTCGAGCACCAGAGTTTTCGCCTGATTGTCGTCAGCGGGACGCGGCCGTGGCAGCGTCTCCGCGACGCTGCCGAACGCAAGCGGCCGTCGACGCGCGTGCTTCAACTTCCGGAAGGCAACGGCGATCACGCTGCGTTGCGCTCGCTCATCCTGAGCAGTCTCGAACCCCGCGCAAATCGGACGGCGGCCGAGCGCGATCGGTTGCTCTCCACGATCCTCGAGTCATTCACCTCGACTCTGGATCTTCGAGAAGTGATGCAGCGGGTTGTCAGCGTGGCGCGGGACGAATTCGCAGCCGACCGCGCCTGGCTGCTGTACCCGGTCGGTGAAAGGTCCGAATCGGCGCGCGTTCGCTACTCGGCCGGCGTGCCCGATGCGGCGAATGATTCCGCTCCGCTGCCCCTCGCTCGCTCGCGCAACCTCATTCGGAAGGCGATGGCCTCGCCGCGCCCCATCGTTTTGAAGGAAGGCGATCGCGACCTTGATCCCGAATTGGCGAAGCGCTTCCAGGTGCGTTCGGAGATCGTGCAGATCCTGCGTCCGAGCGAAGACGAGCCGTGGGCGTTCGGCATCCATGCTTCTTCGATGGTCCGCGACTGGACGGACGAGGAGATCTCGCTCTTTGGCGAAATCGGGCGCTACGCCACGCTGGCATTGAACAACGCCCTTTTGCACGAACGTGCCGTGCGCGACATTGCGAAGGTGAACGCCATCCTCGATCAGATTCCGGAGGCGGCGCTCATCTACGACGCGAACGGCCGGCTGGAACGGATGAATGCCGCCGCCGCGCGCGACCCGGCCGCGGTCGTCGGTGCGGCTCCCGACGACCGGATGCAAGTCGGCAAGCCGCGATCGCTCGATGGAAAGCCGTTGTCCGTCGAGGACCTGCCGTCGATGCGCGCTCTTCGCGGCGAAAAAGTCAAAACCGATTACGTCGATCATTCGCGCGGCGGGGACGAGCGGATCATGAATGTGAGAGCCGCTCCGATTTACGACCAGCGCTCGCGGATCATCGGTTCGGTCGTCCTCTCGCGCGACGTGACCGAGGAGCGGCAGAACGCCGAGCGCGAAGGGTCGCGTCGACGGCGCGCCGAGTGCCTCGCCAACCTCGGCCTCGAAGCGCTCACCATGCAGACGTCCTTCGATGACCTGAGCGAGCCGGCTCGCCGCGTAGCCGAAGCGATTCAAGGCACGGTTCGAATCAATCTCTATCGCCCGGCAACCGGTTTGCTCGAACTCGTCGGCTATGCCGGAACCAATGAGACGGCGAAGTTCCGCGAATATTTCGCCGCCCATCCGTATCGGCCCGGTGAAGGCCTGGCCGGCACCGTCTTTCAAATCGGCCGTCCGCTCCTTTTTTCTGAAATTCGCGGGAACGCTGTGCTCGATTTCGCACGCGACGAAGAAGAGCGCCGCGTCAAAGCGCGTCTCTACGAGCAGAGTCTCATCGCGTTTCCCATCGAGTCGTATGGCGAGCGGATCGGATCGCTGGTGATGTCGCAATCGGATCCCCGGCGGAACTTCGACGCCGAAGATCTGGAGTTCGCGCGCACCGTGGCCGAGCGCATCGGTGCGGCCAGCCACATTCACCGGCTGACCCGCATTTCGCAGGAGGGCCACCGCGCTGCGGAAGAACTGGCCCGCCAGGAAGTCGACGCCCGCGTGCGCCTCGAGGCAGTTCTGGAGACTGCACCGATCGGAGTGGCCGTCATTTCCGCCGATGAGCTCCGTTTCGAGTTGGCGAATGCGCGCTGGGTGGATTTCATCGCCAAGTTCAAGCGGCTTTGGCCCGCCA
>DHWK01000123.1:3783-4024 GCA_002413145.1 bacterium UBP12_UBA5184 | reverse complement strand
CGAGCAGCGCGAGCGCGGCGACGGCGCCCAGCGTTGGGTCGCGGCCTACGATTCCGACTACGGTCAACAGCAAGAGCGGCGGCGTCAGATAGAGCAGCGTCACGGACAGGCGCAACATCGTCATGGGGCCGCTAACGTCGAGCTGGCTCGGGAACGCGGCGTACAGAACCAGCCCTAAGACATGCATCGGCCACCACACGGCGAGCGATATCGGGATCGCGGCCAGCGCCAGCAGCGGATG
>DHWK01000123.1:3324-3481 GCA_002413145.1 bacterium UBP12_UBA5184 | reverse complement strand
GCGGCCAGCGCCAGCAGCGGATGGCCGCCGAAAATGCCGAGCGAAAAGGGCAGCATCGAGAGCGCGATCGATCCGGGCCAGCTTTTGGAGAAGGTCCAAACCGCGAGGCGGCTCCGTAAGGGCGCGCGCGAAAGCCACCAGATCGGCTTTGAGAGGT
>DHWK01000123.1:470-3199 GCA_002413145.1 bacterium UBP12_UBA5184 | reverse complement strand
CAGGCGCCCGAAGGGATCGCGCTCGCCGTCCCCGATCGAACGGCGCTCAAAGCCGATTTTCCTCGGCGTCCGCGCTCGCGGAAGGAGCGCATCTCCGCCGCCGCCGCATATAATTCGGCGAGTCCGTCGCCGGGAATAAGCGGGCCGATGACGACGAGTGCGAGCGGGACGGAGGCGAGCAGGACGAGCGCGTACTGCGGCCCGGAAATCAGCGCATCGACCCAGCGGCCGGGATCGAAGCGCAGCGCGGCGAGCAATTGCGGGGCGATGTGCCGCTCGCCGAAGGTCGTCGCGAGACCCGCGAACGCGTAGATTGCCCCCGCCAGGAGCGCCGCGCCGCCGAGCCACGCGATCGCGACGCCGCCGGCGCGGCGCCGCGCGAGAAACGCCGGTAATTCGAGCGTGACCAAGACCGCCGCGGCGAGCAACGTCGCGAGCAAGATGCGACCGAGGGTTCCGAGCGTCAGATTGAACGAGACGAAGATCAGCAAATAGACGAGGGAAAAAAAGCGGCTAGGCGCCGCCGAGGCGAGTTTTCGGATCTGAATCCAGGCGAGCAACGTGCGCGTTTGAATGCCGGCGTTGTTGAATAAGACCGCTTCGGCCGTCGATCGGAAGCCGCGGACGCGCGGTCCGCTCGCCCCTAAGAGCGTCGCCCCGAGCGCGCCCAAGTACAGGCCGGCGATCGCGGTCGCGATCGAGGCCCCGATGTGGGTCATCGGAATCGACGCCGCGCGACCGGCGTAGCCGGCTCGACCGTACGCGAACCAAGCCAGGATCAGGACGTACGGGATCCACAGCGCGAGCCTTCCCGGGGAGCGCAAGATCGCGATCGTTTGATTGCGCAGATAACGCAGGTCGAGGTAGAGTAACGCTCGCACGTAGGCTACGTTAAGCCGTGATCTCGAGGAAGATGTTCTCGAGCGTATTTTCGCCGGTCGCGCGCCGGCGCAGTTCCGGGACGGCCCCCGACGCGACCGCGACCCCGTTCTTCAAGATGATCACGCGGTCGCACAGCGCCTCGGCCGATTCGAGCAGATGCGTGCTGATGACGATCGCGGTGCCGCGCTCGCGTAGCCGCACGATGAGGTCGCGCAACTCTCGCTGACCTTTGGGATCCAGGCCGATCATCGGCTCGTCGAACAAGAGCACCGGGGCTTCGGCTAGCACCGTCGAGGCGATCAGCGTCTTCTGACGCATCCCTTTGGAAAGCGATTGCCCGAGGGCGTCGCGCGCGTCCGTCAATTCGAGGCGCTCCAGCAGCTCTTCGGCGCGCTCTTCCCAACCCGGCTCGAGCTCGACGCTGCGCGCGACGAAGGCGAGGTGTTCCCATACCGTCAGCATCGGATAGACGTCGGGCGTCTCGGGGATCAGCGCGATCGTGCGGCCGCGTTCGGTCCCGAGCCGTACGTCGTTAAAGAAGATCGCCCCGCCGTCGGGACGCAGCAGCCCGCACAAGCAAAGAAAAGTCGTCGTCTTGCCGGCGCCGTTGGGGCCGAGCAAGCCGAGGACCTCGCCGCCCCGCAAGGTCAGGTTCAGGCGATCGACGGCGACCGTCTTTGCGAATCGCTTCGTCAAGTTTTCGACGCGCAAGGTCGCGCCGGCGGCCCGGTTTGGGTCGCCCTTCTCGAGTCCCATCGCGGGGTGCTTTGGCGGCGGCTCGCGCGGCTTACTGCCTAGCCGTCGATCGGCACGAGTTCCGGGCTGGCCGCTTGCTCGCGTTTTCTTTCAAACTGGGTGTGGTAGAGCCGCGCGTACGTCCCCCCTCGAGCGAGCAGCGCGGCGTGGGGGCCACGCTCGACGACGCGACCGTTCTCGATCACGAAGATGACGTCGGCGCCGAGGATGGTCGAGAGCCGGTGGGCGATGACGAGGCTCGTGCGCCCGCGCAAGAGCTGCACCAAGGCCGCTTGAATCAGCGCCTCGTTCTCGGAATCGAGCGCGCTGGTCGCCTCGTCGAGGATCAGAATCCTAGGATTCTTGAGCAGCACGCGCGCGATCGCCAAACGTTGGCGTTCGCCGCCGGAGAGTTTGTGGCCGCGCTCGCCGACGATGGTTTCGTAACGCTGCGGGAGCGCATCGATGAAGGCGGCGATATTCGCCGAGCGCGCGGCGGCTTCGATTTCGGCCGGCGTCGCATCTTGTTTCCCATAACGCAGATTAGCTGCGATCGTATCGTGGAAGAGATACGTCTCCTGCGAGACGACCCCGACCAGATCGGAGAGCGCCTGCAAGCTCAGCTCCCGGATGTCGACGCCGTCGAGGACGACCCGGCCGGCATCCACGTCGTAGAAGCGGGGCAGCAGCCGGGCGATGGTCGTCTTGCCGGCCCCGGTCGCGCCGACCACGGCCGCCGTCTGGCCGGCCGGGATAGCAAGGTCCAGGCCGGGAAGCACTACCTCGTCGCGGTACCCGAACCGGACGCCCTCGAAGGTCACGGCCCGCCCGATATGCGCCGAATCGGCGAACCCGGGAAGCGAAACGGGGTCATCCGGCTCAGCCACCTGCGGCGCCTCATCGAGCACCCCGGAGATCTTCTCCAGCGCCGCTGCCGCCGACTGGAAGGTGCTGTAGAACTGGGACAGGTCCTGCAGGGGGTCGAAGAAGCGCTGCAGGTAGAGCAGGAACGTGACGAGCACGCCGACCTTCATGTCATGCTCGATCACCCGCAGCCCGCCGTAGAGCAGGACCGCCTGTCTCTTATACACATCTCCGAGCCCACGAGACGG
>DHWK01000123.1:0-336 GCA_002413145.1 bacterium UBP12_UBA5184 | reverse complement strand
GGGGAAGTAGATCGCGATCAGGCGCTGGGAGCGCAGCGAGGCGTCGGCGTACCCGGTATTGAGGTCGGTGAAGATCTCCTCGTTGCGGGTCTCCCTGCGGAACGCCTGCACTGCCTTGATGCCGCCGAATGTCTCCACGAAGTGCACGATGACCAGGGCGATCGTCTCCCTGGTGCGACGGTAGGCCAGGGCCGACTCGCGCCGGAACCAGGCGGTCAGCCAGACCAGCGGCACGAAGCCCGCCATTATCACCAGCGCCAGCGGCCAGTCGAGCAGCAGCATCCCGGTGCCGACCAGCAGCAGCGTGAAGATGGCGGACACCAGTGAGTCCAGGCC
>DHWK01000141.1:29869-30131 GCA_002413145.1 bacterium UBP12_UBA5184 | reverse complement strand
GGCGAGCGGCGGTGGGCCCATCGAGTGGCTTGCCAGGTACGTCGAGTCGGCGAGGGTCGGAAATCGTTCGCGAAAGCGCGGCGCGGTCACGGTCTGCATCGTGTGGGATTCGCCCGGACCGAAGGCGGCACCGTTTAGCGCGGCGCACCCGCAAACATGGTTTTCATGACGCCACAAGGCAAATGGGAATGGTTTTCCATTGGTCGCTGGAAAGCAGAGACGCCATGAAGGGTCGGCGTATCGATGCCCGGGTCGAACTGGA
>DHWK01000141.1:27643-29707 GCA_002413145.1 bacterium UBP12_UBA5184 | reverse complement strand
GGCGAGGGCGAAAAAGACGAAGCCCCGATGCTATATATCGGCGAGCACGTCGGGACCGGCGACGGTCCGGCGATGGACGTTGCGGTCGATCCGATCGACGGCACGACGCTCGCCTCGAAGGGTGGTCACGGCGCGATCTCGGTGGTCGCGGCCGCCGAACGCGGCTCGCTCTTCCACACGCACATCGCCTACATGGACAAGATCATCGTCGGTCCCGCAGGTCGCGGACACGTCTCGATCGAGGCCTCGGTCGAAGACAACGTGCGCGCGCTCGCCAAGGCGATGGGACGCCCGGTTACCGAGATCACCGTCGCGCTGCTCGAACGCGATCGCAACGACGATTACGTGAACAGGCTCCGCGAAATCGGCGCGCGGGTCCGGCTGTTCGGCGACGGAGACGTCGCCAACGGCATCATCGCCGCCTTGGAAGAACGCAGCCGCATCGACATGCTGATGGGAATCGGCGGCGCGACCGAAGGCGTCGTGACGGCCTGCGCGGTCAAGTGCCTCGGGGGCGACATGCAGGGCCGGCTCTGGTTGCGCGAGGGCGAAGATGAAGTCGCGCGCAGCGAGGGCATCGATCCCAATAAGGTGTTGGCCCTCAACGATTTATGCCGCTCGGAGCTCGCGATGCTGGCGGCGACGGGTGTCACCGACGGCGAATTCTTGCAAGGCGTGAGCTACGTTCGCGGACACGCCTACACCCAATCGATCATCATCTCGTCGTTGACCGACACGATGCGCATGGTCGACGGAAAGCACGACCTGCGTTCGTTTTCAAATTTCCCATCCGTCAACGGTCAAGCCACGGCCCATAAGGAGCACGCCGTTTCATGAGCAGGCTCGCCGAGGTCGCGAAAGCGATGGTAGCTCCCGGCAAAGGGATCCTCGCTGCGGACGAGAGTACGGGTACGGCTAACAAGCGCTTTGCGCCGCTCGACATCCCGCAGAACGAAGAGATGCGGCGCAAGTATCGTGAGATGCTGTTCACGACGCCGGGCTTCGGCGAGTATATCAGCGGCGTGATCCTCTACGACGAAACGATCCGCCAAAACGATTCGCGCGGAAAGCCGCTGGCCCAAGTCATCGCCGGCGCCGGCGCGCTTCCGGGCATCAAGCTCGACACGGGTACCGTCGCGCTCGCGCTCGGCGGCCCCGACGAAAAGGTTACGGAGGGTCTCGACGGACTGGCCAAACGCGTCGACGAGTACCTCAAACTGGGCGCGAAATTTGCCAAGTGGCGCGCGGTCATCGCAATCGACGACGGCATCCCGACCCACCGCTGCATCCACGCCAACGCACACGCGCTCGCACGCTATGCCGCCATCTGCCAAGCCGGGGGTCTGGTTCCGATCGTCGAGCCCGAAGTACTGATGGACGGCGAACATTCGAAGCACTCGCTCGAACGCAGTTTCGTCATCCACGAGTGGACCCTCAAGCACGTCTTCGAAGAGCTCGCGAGCTTGGACGTCCGCTTCGAAGAGATGGTGCTCAAACCGAGCATGGTCATTCCGGGACAGAGATCGGGACAGAAGGCGAGCTCGCGCGAAATTGCCGAGGCGACCGTGACCGTGCTGCGGCGCTGGGTACCGGCCGCCGTCGCCGGGATTGCGTTTCTTTCCGGCGGTCAGGGCAACGAAGAAGCGAGCGCCAACCTCAACGAGATCAACCGCGTGGCACGCGCGCGCAGCGCGCCCTGGCCGCTGACCTTCTCCTACGGCCGAGCCCTCCAACAGCCGGCGATCGGCGCCTGGCGGGGCGACGACGCCAACGTGGCCGCTGCCCAAACCGCGCTCGCGCAACGCGCACGGATGAACGGTCTAGCCTCCCTCGGCGAGTATTCCCCCCAGCTGGAGAAGCAGCCGCTCCTCGCCGGTGCGGGCCGCTAAGGCAGAGTTAGCGTTTTCCCGCGACGACTCGCGGGTACATGGAAACTGAAGCACCGCACTGCTGGAGGGCTTATGAGTTTATTTGCCTGGATCATCGTCGGCTTGATTGCCGGAGTTTTGGCAAAATGGGCCGTGCCGGGTGAAGGCCCGGGCGGCATCATCGGGGACATCATCG
>DHWK01000141.1:22265-27445 GCA_002413145.1 bacterium UBP12_UBA5184 | reverse complement strand
GGCGCGATCATCGGCGGCTGGGCGTTCGGCCTGTTGGGATACGGGGGAACGACCGGGATCAATCTATGGAGCATTCTCGTCGCCTTCGTCGGCGGCGTGATCTTGCTCTTCATCATGCGCGCCTTCACGCGCCGCTCCACCACCGTCTAGCGCCCGGACTCAAACTGAAGGGAAGGGGCGGGTCGGTAAGTTCCGACCCGTCCTTTCGCGCGTGTGGCCCGGTTCGGGAGAATCACAGCCGGCTGTCAGCCTCCCACCAGCCGGGTCTCAGGCCGGCGCCGTACGCTTTTCTCTAGGAGGCCTAACGATGAAAAGCAGGCTCGCGATGGTGGCCCTCGCCGCAATCATGACCACAACCCTAGCGCTCTCGGCGGTTCAGCCGGCTCGCGCCGACCAAGCCGCATCGACGCGCGACACAATTATCGGCATCGCTCTGATCGCCGGTGCGCTGATTTCGGCGAACGTGGCGAACAAGAACGCCGTGGCCAACACCGTCGTCGGTAACACGCGTGACGGAGCGACGGTCTACCAAGACGGGCACGTCGTCCTGGCCGACGGCTCTACCTACTATCCAAACGACAACGGCCAATCGATCTCGTGCGGTAACGGCTTCTGCTCGATCTACGGCAACGGCAACGCGTACGCCGGCAACGGTTACGGCGCCAACGGTTACAATCCCAACCAGTCCAACGGCAACCGGTACAGCGGCAATCAGTACAACGGCAATCAGTACAACGGCAACGGCTATTATGGCAACACCGGCCGCGGCCGCGATCGCCAACAGGGTCGTCGCTAGGCGGCACGCGAGCGTACGCTAACCTTGCCCACGAAGCAACGGAGGCCGGTGAACTCACCGGCCTTCCGCTGCGTTTCGTACCGTAAGGAGGCTTCGGATAGGGCCCAAAGGTGGTATAAGCTCACAGGAGGTCATAGAGATGAAGCTGAGACTGATCGCGGCGATCGCGGCCCTCCTCACGACGACGGTGCTCGGACTTTCGAGCATCGGGCCGGCGCGAGCCGATCAAGACGACCACGCCCGCAATCACCGTTGGAACGATAACGACGGAACTTGGTCCAGCCGAAACTGGAACAACGGCACTTGGAACGCCAACGGCATTTGGAACAACGGCACCTGGAACAACGGCAACCGGAATCATACTGAGCGCGACAAGCATAATCGCGGAAAGCATTACGGCTATCGCGATCGCGACGACCGCAATCGCGGCCACCAGGATCGCGACGACCGCAATCACGGTCACCAGGATCGCGATCGGCGCTAACCTCGCCGGGTAGCGACATCCCGCCAACTACCGCCCGGCCGCCGGGCGGTAGTGCTTTTCCGTCTACCTAAATGTGAACGCGGGGGACGGTGACGTGTGGCACGGTAACGTGCGGGAGTTTGATGTGCGGAAGCTTGATACGGTGTTTCTTCACGTGGGATTTCACGTGGGGAGTCTTCACGTGCGGGGTCGTGACCGTAGGCGCGGCGACCCCGAGCATCCAGAGCGCCGCCGCCGTCATCGCGAATTTTGAAATCAAGTTTGTCATCGAAAAACCTCTCGTGCGCGGGCGCACCTTCCTCATCGTACCCTCCTTGGCTCGGACCGAACCCGGGAAGGCTCTCGAACGAGCCTCAAGGCGCTCATCCAGGAGCGAACCGCGAAAGCGTGAACGCAGCGGTGTCACCCCGAGCCTTGGTGGAGGTTCCATGCCCGCGCGCACGACGTACCCCGCAGGCTTCGCGCGTAGTTGACCGCGGAGCGACGCGTGCCGATACCCGGAACGGAGCGCGCGAATTGGCCTGGGAGTACCTTCGCCGATGCGCTGACGTCCGATGCCGACGTTCTGCTTACCCTTTGGCTTTGTCCAAGGAAGGGTTGCGGCCTCGATACGGCGCGCGCTCGACAGCTCGGTGCGACGCCGCCGCTCGAGCGAAACTATGCGGAGCGAAAAACTCTGAGGGAACAAACGGACGCCGACCCAGCCGACCTGAAGATTCTTGGCGCCTACTGTGAGGGACTTGGACTCAGAATCGTCGAGTCTCATTGGAGATCGCTCGTGGTGAGTGGCCCAATGGATCGCTCGATCGAAGCTTTTGGTGCGACGGTCGGCATGTTTCTTGACGCGAACGGCAGTCGTTTTAGAAATCGCTCCGGGGCTCTCCACGTACCGCCCGAAATTGCCGCTCTGCTGCGCGGTGCGTTCGGCTTGCAGCAGTGGCCTCGTTCGAGCAGATTAGGATCGCTGCAGCGTCATTCGACGCCCTTGTCGGCAAGCGCTATCGCGACGCGCTACGAGTTTCCCGATGCCGACGGTTCGGGTCAAACGATCGGCGTCGTGCAATTTCGCGGCGAGTTCAGGGCGGATGACTTCGATCGCTGCATGCGCGCGCAGGGCTTGGCGCCGGCACGTCCGATCCTCAAACGGGTCGACGATGCGGCGCTCGAACACAAGCTCGAAACGGTGAAAGATCTGGAAGCGGCGCTCGACTCGCAGATTCTCGGAGCGCTGGCGCCCGGTGCGCGAGTCGCGATCTACGAGGCACCCGACGACGAGCGCGGATTTCTCGACGCGATTCGGACCGCGCTCTTTGACGAAGAGTTCACGCCGTCCGTGCTCTCGATCAGTTACGGCTGGCCGGAGCACTTGTGGACGCCCGCAGCCTTGGACGTCCTCGACGAACTTTTTACCGTCGCGTCGCTCGTCGGCGTTAGCGTCTTCTGCTCGTCGGGCGACAACGGCGCGGAACTCGACTACGACGGAAAGCCGCACGTGCTCGCGCCGGCGTCGAGCCCGTTCGTTCATGCCTGCGGGGCGACGACGCTCTCGGCTGATTCCTCGAACGAGGCGGCCTGGGAAAAAACCGGCGGCGGCTTTAGCGAACGTTTTGCCGTGCCGCCCTGGCAGCAGGTTGCTCGGGCGGTGGCTGCCGAGAGCCAGGTAGCCGCGGGGCGCGGCGTCCCCGACGTCGCGGCGCAGGAGCTACCGGGCTACTGCGTGTTTCTCGACGGCGTCGAATTGGCGCTGGGTGGAACGAGCGCGGTGGCGCCGCTGTGGGCGGCGCTCGCGGCGCGCCTCAATCAGCGTCTCGGCGCGCCGATCGGGTTCTTTTCGCCACTTCTCTACACGTCGAATGAACCGAACTTTCGAAACATTACGGATGGGAATAACGGACGCTTTCAAGCGCGTGCCGGATGGAATCCGTGCACGGGCCTCGGCGTACCACGCGGAACCTCGCTTGAATCGTCGTTACGTGCGGCGGGTTCGGGCCGCTAGTTCATGCATCCAAGCGCGTCGTCGTGAAACGTCTTGTGAGCGGCCTTGTACTTGTCAGTTGCTTGCTGGAGGCGGTTCTTATCCATGCCCGGCGTCGCCGCCAACTTCTCGTGAAGCGCGTCAATCGAGCGAGCGTGCGCGTCCAGAGTGCGCGCTGCTTCATCCTTGTCTGCATTAGCCATTTCAACTACCTCCCTTATCCGCCGGTCGTCGAGGCCGGCCGGTACAGTACGTTGCTTTATCGCCGCTTCGCGGGCGAGGGCCTGCAGCCCGTAGGGCCAAGGACATTCGTTTCATGAAGGCCATCGGCCGAAGCAGTCACTTGCGAGCATACGCGTACGCTCTCGTTACCACTGCTCTCGTCGTGCTCTTTGCGTTCGCCGAATGGTGGACGGAAAAATACATCTCGGAGCGCTCGTCGCGCTTCGCCGGAACGGCCATCGAAATCTCGATCGTCCTGCTGGCTGCGCTCGTGTTTCGGCCGATCCAGCAACGCGTAGAAAGCGCGGTTGAGGCGGCCTTCACAAGACGCCGGCGGGAAGCGCGAGCGGCGCTCTCCCGGTTGAGAAAGGAGTTGACGTCGTTCAACGACGCGCAGCAAATCCTCCGCCGCGTTATCGAAGCGGTCGACCATCACATGGAAGCGGAGGGATCTGCAATCTACTTGCGCCGCGACGCCTATCGGGCCGAAGCGTCCTCGTTCGATGCGCCCGCCGAGAGCATCGATTTTGACGACACGCTCGTCGTCCGTTTGCGCTCCACCGCGGCTCCCGCGAATCCGCGGGTGCTTCACTCCATAGCTGCGGGAGCGATTGCGTTCCCCATGATGGCCGGCGGCGAGCTCGTCGGCTTTCTCTCGATAACGGTGGTGCGTCGCGACCTCGAACCCGACGATCACCGGACGCTGGCCGACCTTGCGGAAGGGGCGGGTTTGGCGTTGGTCGCGCTCGATCCGCGACTGGGCGCGCAAGGCGCGAACGTGCTGACGAACAATCTTCCGATCAATCTTCCGCCGCTGATCGGGCGCGAGGAGGAACTCGCGGAAATCAAGGCGTTGCTCGAGCAATCGCGTTTGGTGACGCTGATCGGCGCCGGCGGGATCGGGAAGACGCGCGCCGCTCTGCAGGTGGCGATCGACATGCCCCGTTGCCAGGACGGCGTCTGGTTCGTCGACCTCGCCCCGCTCGACGATCCGATGCTCGTGCCTAGCGCCATTGCGGGCGTCTTCAATATCGCCGACGAGGGTGGTTCGCGCCGCTTGATCGAGCATCTCGCTGCGGCGCTCAAGGCCAAGTGGCTGCTGATCGTGCTCGACAACTGCGAGCATCTGATTTCCGCGGCGGCCGACGCGGTCGACCACCTCTTGCAGGCTTGTCCCGGCATTCGGATTCTGGCGACCAGCCGCGAACCACTGGGCACCGCGGGTGAAGAACCCTATCGAATGCCGACGCTGCCGGTTCCACCGGAAAGCGAGGAGATGACGGCGGAGCGGGTGGTACGATATGGCGCGGCGGCGCTCTTCGTCGCGCGGGCGCACACCTCGCAGCGCAGTTTCGCATTGACCGACGCGAATGCCCCGCTTGTCGCCGAAATCGTTCGCCGTTTGGACGGCATCGCGCTGGCGATCGAGCTCGCCGCGCCACGCGTTAAAGTCCTAAGCCTGCAACAGCTGACGCAGCGGCTTGACGAACGCTTCACGTTGTTATCTGGTGGCAGCCGGACGGCGCAGCCGCGCCATCAAACGCTGCGCGCCCTGATCGGCTGGAGCTACGATCTGTTGAGTGAAGCGGAACAAAGCCTGTTGCGAAGGAGCGCGATCTTTCGCGGGGGGTGGTCCTTGGAGGCGGCCGAGACGATTTGCGTCGACGAACGGTTTGCGGATGGGGACGTCGTCGCTCTTCTTT
>DHWK01000141.1:20740-22259 GCA_002413145.1 bacterium UBP12_UBA5184 | reverse complement strand
TCATTCCTCATTCCTCATTCCTCGTTCCTGCAGCCGTGCTGGACCTGCTGACTCAGCTCGTCGACAAATCGCTGGTGGTGGTTGAGGTTGAGGGCGAGGCCTCGCGATACCGCTTGCTCGAGTCGACGCGCCAGTTCGCGGCCGAACGCTTGGAGGAGGCCGGCCGGCGCGAGGATGTCGCCGCGCGGCATTGCCGATACTTCGCGGAGCGTGCGCTGGATGCGAGCGATGCGTACTGGCAGACCGACTCGGATCGATGGACGGCCCAGGTGCGCCGCGACCTCGAGAACCATCGTGCGGCGATCGGCTGGGGGCTCGCCGCCGGCGGCGATGCCACGGCGGCGGCGACGATCGTCGCCGGCCTGCGCTGGTTGTGGTATACGGTGGCGCGCCGCGAAGGACACGTGCTGGTCGAACGCGCGACGGCCATGCTCGCCGGCGCTGCGCCGGCTCGCGTGCGCGGACTGCTCGCCCTTGCTGCGGCGGTTCTCGACAATAGCGCGCAGGCGGCGGCGCCGGCAGCCGAAGCCGCTCGCGCGCTTTCCGGCGGCGTCGATGAACTCGGCCGAGCCGAAGCGCTCGCCTTTCGCGGAACGGCGCTCGGCAGAGGCGGTCACGTCACCGAGTCGGTCGCGCTCTTCGAAGAGGCGTTGACGGCAGCCCGCGCCACCCGTGCGCCGCGTCTGGTCGGCTGGGTCTTGAGCATGGCGGCATATTGGATCGGCGCCGCCGGCGATCGTGCGAACGCGCGCGCCCACTTCGATGAGGCGGCTGCGCTCCTGCGGGCCTGCAACGATCCGTGGCAGCTGGCGCGACTCCAGTTGCATCGGGCGGAGTTCCTCTTTGCCGAGGGCGATCTTGTCGATGCGCTGGAAGGGGTCTCCGAGGCGCAGGCCATCTTTCGCGAGCGCCACGCGGATTCGGGTTTATGCGTATCGGTGTTGAATGCGACTGCCTACTTGCTCGCATTGGCGCGTCTCGACCAGGCTTGGGCCTTCGCTCGAGAGGGGCTCGAACTATCGTTGCGGCTGGATAATCCGATGACGGGCGCATGGGCGCTCGGCCACCTCGCGGAGATCGCCGCCGAAAACGGCGACGTGTCGCGAGCGGCGCGGTTACTCGGTTACGCCGATGAGGTCTATCGGAAGACGGGCAGCGCGCGCGAACCAACCGAACGACGCGGCTACGATCGCACGCTCGAACTGATACGCGCGGCGTTATCGGACGATCGGATCGGGGCCCTGCTAGTTGAAGGCGCTGCGCTAGACCTAGGCGCCGCGACCGCCGACGCGATGGGCATACCCCAGCCGGCGCAATCCGATACGAAAGTGTCTCCGATCGACGACGCGTTTCATGTGCGGTCGTAGTTACCGGCTGCGCACGATCATCATGGCGCCGAGAAGGAAGAGCGCGATGATGCCTAACCCGGCCGCTGCGGGCGCGACGACGAATCCCAGAACCACCCCGGTCGATGCCACGCCGATCCAGAACGGCGCCGGCGAGTGGGTGACATACGTGC
>DHWK01000141.1:20404-20697 GCA_002413145.1 bacterium UBP12_UBA5184 | reverse complement strand
GTCCGCGTGCAGGTCGGCGTCGCGCTCGGCGAAGATCATGTAGAGCGCGATGACCAAGAGTGCTGCCGTCATGCAGGCGAGCAGGGTCGCTCCCGCCGGCTCGCGCGTGGTCGACCAATAGATCGTCCCGATCGTTGCGCTGAACAGCGCGGACGAGATGAAGAGGAGCAGCCCCGTTTTCACGACGCAGCGCCCTTGGGATGCTCGAGGTCCCACAGCGGGCGCGCCGAGCGGATCGGCGGCAGCGACCGAAAATTGTGCTCCGGGGGAGGCGAGGTCGTCGCCCACTCGAG
>DHWK01000141.1:12620-20344 GCA_002413145.1 bacterium UBP12_UBA5184 | reverse complement strand
GGGGGCGGCGAGGTCGTCGCCCACTCGAGCGTATAGGCGTGCCACGGATTGTCGCCGGCCGGTTCGCGCCGGCGCGCCGAACGGACGATGTTTGCGATCAGCACGAGCGCGGCCAGCAGCAGCAGATAGGCCCCGGCGGTCGCGACGGCATTGAGCAGCGGAAGCGGGCCGGCGTCGGAATATGTGTAGACGCGGCGCGGCATCCCCATGATGCCCATAAAGAACATCGGCAAGAACGTGACGTTGAAGCCGACGAAGGTCAGCCAAAAGTTGATTTTACCGAGCCGCTCGTCGAGTCGCCAACCGAAGACTTTCGGCCACCAGTAATAGATTGCGGCGAACAGGGCGAACAGGCTGCCGCCGCCGATCGTGTAGTGGAAGTGCGCGACGATGAAGTAGGAGTCTTCCGCCTGAAAATCGAGTGGGGGCGACGCGACCATGACGCCGGTCACGCCTCCCAGCAGGAAGTTTATCAGGAACCCCAACGCCCACAGCATCGCCGCGCTGTAACGAATCGAACCACCCCACATGGTGCAAATCCAATTGAAGAACTTGATCCCGGTCGGCACCGCGATGAGGAACGAGACGAAGCTGAAGAAGGGATTGCTCACCGCTCCCGTTGCGAACATGTGATGTGCCCAAACGCCCATCGAGAGCCCCGCGATGGCGAACGCGGCGAGCACCATTCCGGTGTAACCGAACACGGGGCGGCCTGAGAAGGTGGAAATCACCTCGCTGATGACGCCGAAGTAGGGCAGGATCAGGACGTACACTTCGGGGTGGCCGAAAAACCAGAAGAGGTGCTGGTACAGGATTGCGCTGCCCCCAAAAGATGGATCGAACACGTGGCCCCCGAGGTGGCGATCGACGAAGAGGAGCAGCAGGGTCGCGCTCAACGACGGAAACGCCATGAAGATCAAAAGCGACGTCGCGACCATTTCCCAGGTGAAGATCGGAAGGCGCCACATCGTCATTCCCGGCGCGCGAAAGATGAACGTGGTGGTCACGAAGTTGAGCGCGGTCATGATCGACGCCACCGAGACCAGCGCCAAGCCGACGATCCAGAAATCCTGGCCCAGTCCCGTCGAGATGCTAATCTCCGAGAGCGGCGCATACGCCGTCCAGCCGGTCGAAGCGGCGCCCTCGTTGGTCGCGGCGCCCGCAAAGACCGTGAGGCCGCCGAAGAGGAACAGCCAATACGACGTCGCGTTCAGCCGCGGAAACGCCATCTCGGGCGCGCCGATCTGCAGCGGGATCAAGTAGTTCGCGAGCCCGAGCGCAAACGGTGCGATGACCAGAAAGATCATCGCCGTGCCGTGCAGCGTGAAGACCTGATTGTAGGCCTGAGCCGATAGGAGCGTCTCGCCCGGGCGCGCGAGTTGCGTGCGGATCGCCATCGCAAGTAGCCCCGCGACGGCCATGAAGAGCAGCGTCGTCGCCATATACAGCACGCCGATCCGTTTGTGATCGGTCGACGTGATCCACGAAAGGATGTCGTGCCGCTCCGGAGCGGTGACGCGTGGGGCCGCGCTCGCCGTCACGGGGCGGCCGCGTGCTTCAGCCAGCGCTGGTAGGCCGCCGGCGAGACGACGCGCAGGCGAAACGCCATCGTCGCGTGGTTGAGCCCGCAAAACTCCGCGCACCGTCCCAGGTATGTCCCTTCTTTGGTCGGGGTCAGATCGAACGCGGTCGCGCGACCCGGCGTGGCGTCGCGTTTGAACAACATGTCCGGGATCCAGAACGAATGCACGACGTCGCTCGAGGTCAGGCGTAGCGCCGCGGTTTTGCCGACCGGCAAGACGATCTCGGGCGGTTTATTTGGGGTCCCATCGACCGTCGGTCCGTGCACGTACGCGAACGTCCAGCCCCACCGGTAGGCATTGACGCCTACGTCGACGGCGTGGACCGCAGCGTGCGCTTCGACCTCCGTCTCGATGTGATACGTCCAGGCAAAGAGAGCGATGACGAGCAACAGCGGCGCGACCGTCCACGCGATCTCGAGCGGCACGTTCGCGTCCTTCTGCGAGCGAGGCTCGGGGTTGGCGCTCGTTTTGCGAAATCGCAGGGCGGCATAAATGATCAACCCCCAAACGAGCAGCGCGACGGCGAGTGCGGCGAATGTGAAAATGCGCCAGTCTTCAGCGAGCGCTGCCGCTTGCGAGCTTCCCACGACGGGCCAACTCTGAGCGTGCACGCGGTCATGCTACCCGGTTAATCGCTCCCTCAAGCGGGTAGGGAGCAACATGCGGTCCGTCGCGATTCGGGCACACCCGCTGGTGTTCGGAACCGTCGTTTTCCTGGCGTCTGAATCGATGTTATTCGCCGCGCTGCTCGCCGCCTATTACTCGCTGCGCGGCGCGACCGAACCGTGGCCGCCCGCGGGGATACGGCTCGACGCCGCCGGAATGGCGCTGGGAACGGTGCTTCTCGGCATCGGCAGCATAACGATGGCGATCGCACAGGTCGCCGCGCTGCGCAGCAGCCGCGCGCTTGCGCGCAGCATGTTGTTTGCGACGATCGCATGCGCGTTCGCATTTCTGTATCTGGAGTGGAATGGTTGGTCGAGCGCGAACTTCCGAGTCGACGGTACCGCGTACGCGACCATCTACTACGCGCTCACCGGAACGCATTTCGCGCACGTGCTCGCGGGGATCGTCCTGCTTACGGCGGTCGCCGCGTTCCTGCGTAAGCCCGCCTTCACCCGCGAGCACCACGCGGGCGTGGAGGCGGTGGCCTACTATTGGCACTTCGTTTTCGCGGTCTGGCTCGCACTTTACGCGACCATCTTTTTCGTGCGATGAGGGTCGGAGTATTTCTCGCTTTGTCCATCGCCGGCGCGCTCGGGGCGAGCGTTGCCGCGGCCGAGGGCGCCGCGCCGTTTTTCTTCGCCGCTGGGATCGCGCTGGCGTTCCTCGGTCTCTCCGGCGCGGCGGCGGCGGCGGCGCTCGACCTTCACGCGCCCGACGACCTCCGCGAAACGCGCATCGCGCGCGGACCGACGTTCCCTTCGCCGTTCCCCGACGACGATCTGGAGCGGGCCACGTTCGGAAAGATGTGGCTCGCGGCGCTCGGCGCGTTTACGGTCCTAGGTACGGTTCCGCTGATCTCGCTCGCGCGCAAGCCCGGGCGAAGGGTCCTTAGCGGTTGGCGCGCCGGTCTTCGACTGGTCGACGAGCGCAACGAGCCCATCCGTGCGGACCGGCTGGTCGTCGGCGGAATCGAGACCGTCTTCCCCCAGGACGGCGTTGACATCCCCGAAGCCCCGGTGGTGCTGATTCGGCTTCCCGCCGATCGAGTTCGGCCCGCCGCCGGAGCCGCCGCGAGGGCGGGCTACGTTGCGTTTTCGAAGATTTGCACGCACGCCGGTTGTCCCGTCGCGATCTACCGGGCGCAATCGCACGAACTCTATTGCCCATGCCATCAGTCGCGCTTCGACGTCACGAACGGCGCGAAGAACGTCTCCGGCCCCGCGCCACGACCCCTGCCCGGCCTTCCGATCGACGTCGACGCCGATGGATATTTGGTCGCTCGCGCCGACTTCGACGCGCCGGTCGGGCCGGACGACTGGTACCGCGTTACGTGATCGTGCGCGTCGTCGTCCGCTGGCTCGACGAGCGATTGGGCACGAACGCCGGCGCACGTTATCTGCTTGCGAAAATCTATCCCGACCACTGGTCGTTCTATCTGGGTGAGTTCGCGCTCTATTTCTTTCTCACGCTCGTCGGCACCGGCATATGGTTGACGTTCGCCTTCGACGATAGCGCGAAGGGTGCGTATCCATCGGTGCTGGCGCTCGCGGATCGCGCGCACCCGATCGGCTACGTCATCCGGCAGATGCACCACTGGTCGGCACTGTGCTTCATCGCCGCGATCCTCGTCCATCTGGGGCGCATCTTCTTTACCGGCGCCTTTCGGCGCCCGCGCGAACTCAATTGGATCGTCGGCGTGGGCATGCTCGTCCTGGCCTCATTGACGGGCTTCACCGGCTACTCGCTCCCGAACGACAACCTCTCCGGTACGGGACTGCGGATCGCCGAAAGCGTCGCGCTTTCCGTGCCGCTGATCGGCGGGTGGACGGCTGCGGTATTGAACGGTGACGATTACTTTCCGGGACCGCTCCTCATGACACATCTCTATACGTTGCACGTGTACTATCTTCCGATCGCGATCGCCGTGCTGCTCTCGCTCCACCTCGGCATGGTCGTCTATCAAAAGCACACGCAGTTCGTGCGCGATCCGAAGCACGTCGTCGGCCGGCGTTTCTGGCCGGACTACGCGCTCCGAACGGTGGCGGTATTCGGGGCGACCGGCGCGGCCCTCGCCGCGCTTGCGGCGCTCTTCGAGATTAACCCGATCGAGACGTACGGTCCCTATTATCCCTGGATCGCGACCAACGGCGCGGTCCCGGACTGGTATGCGGCGTTCTTAGAAGGTGCGCTGCGATTGGGGCCCGCGACGGAGTTGCACGTCTTCGGACACCCGATTCCTCCGGTCTTCTGGCCGGGCGTCGTCTTGCCGTCCTTCACGCTTGGCTTCCTGGTCCTCTGGCCGTTCATCGAGAAAAAACTGACCGGCGATCGCGCCGCGCACGAGATCCTCGAAACGCCGACGCAGTCGCCGCTGCGACTCGGCGTCGGTGCGGCCCTGATTTTCGAAGGCGTACTGCTGACGCTCGCCGCCGCCGACGACCAAACCGCGGCCACCCTTCATCTGCGGCTCGAGGGCCTCGTCTGGCTCTACCGCATCCTATTTGTCGTCGGTCCGATCGCCGTTGGATTCCTAGCGGCGCGGATCGGCTCCGAGATGCGGGCGCGCATCCACGAAAGCGCCGCGTATCCGTACGATGCGACGACGCTCGTGCGCAACGAAGCGGGCGGCTTCGACGAAGAGAAGCCGCAGCCCACATGACGCTCGCGGCTTTGCTGGTCTTCTCCGCGGCCGTCTATGCTTACGGTTACGGGCGGGTCGTGTATCGCAGGCGGCCTTTTCCAGCCTACGCCGCGCTCGCGTTCGCTGCCGGCCTAAGCGTGATGGCCGGCGTTTTATACGGACCGATCGACGCGCGCGCCGACGTTTCGTTGAGCTGGCACATGGTACAGCATCTCGTATTGATGACGGTTGTCGCGCCCCTACTGTTATTTGGCGCCCCCATCCGCTTGGCGCTCGCGGCGCTTCCCGCGCGCGGCGCGGCCTCGCTCGTGCGCGTGTTGAACGGCGCTCCGATGCGGGTTGCGAGCCATCCGTTGTTCGGTTTGACGGTGCTCGCAAGCGTGCTCTACGGAACGCACTTCTCGTCGCTGTACGAAGCTGCGCTCGAAAACGCGACGCTGCACGCGGCGGAACACGCGCTCTATCTCGTCGCCGGGCTGCTGTTTTGGATGCCGATCTTCGCGGTCGCGCCCGCGCCGCACGCTGCCTCCCACCCGTTGCGCATCCTGACCCTTTTTCTCAGTTTGCCGGTGAGCGCGTTCCTCGGTTTCGCGTTGTACGTAAACAATAGCGTCCTGTACGCGCACTACGCCGGACGGCCGGGAGCGCTGGAGGATCAAATGAACGGCGGGGCCGTCATGTGGCTAAGCGCCGGCACCCCGGTGCTCTTGGCGCTCTTGTGGTGCGTCGCCGACTGGGGCGCGCGCGAGCGCAAGCTCGGCGCCGCGTTCGACGCCTCGCACGGGGCCGGCTGAGACGCTCGCGCACTTCTTGACCTTACTAATAGCCATCGCGGCGCCTGCGCCGACGCCCGATGGTGCGCGGCTGTACGCGAACTCTTGCGCGTCGTGCCACGCTCCGGAGAAGCTCGGAACCAAAGACGGACCTTCGCTGCGCGGCATCGGTTTGGCCCGCGTCGACTTTTACTTGATAACCGGCCGTATGCCGGCCGCCGTTCCCTGGCTTCAGGTCGGGCATCGCGAGCGGCGGACCGGCCAGCAGCTTTCGCTCGGCGAGATCCGCGCGCTCGAGAACTACCTCGCACCGACGGTCGCCGGCGGCCCGGACATCCCGGTCGTCTTCGCGGGACACGATCTCGAGCGCGGACGCCGGCTCTACGCCGCCAACTGCGAGCACTGCCACGCCGCGACCGGCGAGGGCGGCGCGCTGGGGCAGCTGACCTGGGCTCCTTCGTTGCGGCACGTAACGATCGACGTCGTCGCGGACGCCATACGCGCGGGACCGGGCGAGATGCCGCGCTTCGGCGAGCAGCAGTTCGCGCAGGACGACCTCAACGACGTCGCGGCCTACGTCGCGAACTTGCCTGACGAGTCGCGACGCGACGTCCCGCCGTTTCGCTCGACCGGGCCGGTACCGGAGGGTGCCGCGGGTTATCTCGCGGTGATCGTGCTGGTCGCATTCGTATTCACGTTTTGGCGCGTCGATACGCCCGCGCTCGAGCGCGAGGAGGCAGTACGGCGCGACGAAGGAGGCGGCGTCGAAGGGATGTAGCCGCGTACAGACTATCTCCACCACATGATGCCGCTGGCTCAGGCTGCGTTAGAGGCCGAGATTCGCGTCGTCCCGGTATGGCGAATACGCGATTTCCACGACGACGACTTCGACGGCGCGATCCGGCTGCTGGTCGAGGAGGAGTCTCGCGAAGCCGACGCGCGGTCGGTGATTCCGATGGCCGAGGTGCTCGCCGCCGTGCGGAGCGGCCAACCCGCGCTCGTAGCACAAGTCGGCCATGAACTGGTGGGCGCCGTCTTCACCACGATTACCGGCGAGCGCGCCTGGGTCTTGCGTCTTGCCATCGCGACGGGATGGCGCAACCGCGGCATCGGTAGCAGCTTGCTCGCGCAATTGGAACGTCGACTGGTCAATCACGGCGCTCGCCGTTCCTTAGCGTTCCTGCCGGAGGACGAGTTCGGAGCGGCCGAATTCGCGCGAGCCGGCTTCGTCGCCCGCCAGGGTATCGTGCTGTTCGAGTGGGCCGCGCCGGTAGATCCGGCGCAAGTGAGTCTCCTAGAACGTTTGGGCGGAATCGTGCTGCCTCCCGGCCGCTGGGCAGCGGTGGCCGGGATGGACCGTGAGAAAGCGCTGATCGAGAGCCGCGTCGTGCTGCCGCTCGAACGGGCTGAAGAAGCCGCGCGCTTCGGGGTAAGCGCGCCGCGCGCGATCGTGCTCTTTGGGCCGCCCGGCACCGGCAAGACGACGTTCGCCAAGGCGATCGCGTCGCGGCTGGGCTGGCCCTTCGTGGAAATTTTCCCCTCGCGCTTGGCGGCGGAGTCGGTGGGCGGACTCGCTGCGGCGTTGCGCGAGACGTTTACGAAACTGGAAGACCTAGAGCGAGTCGTCCTCTTCATCGATGAAGTCGAGGAGATCGCCCCCGCTCGCGTGGGGCAGGCGTATTCGCCGGTGCATGCGGTCACCAATGAATTGCTAAAGCTCTTTCCGGTCTTCCGCGAACGCGAGCAGCGGCTGCTCGTCTGTGCGACGAATTCGGTCCGTTCGCTGGATCCGGCATTCCTACGGCCGGGACGCTTTGATTACGTGCTGCCGATCGGTCCGCCCGATCCAACCGCACGTCGCGCGATCTGGGCCCGTTTCATTCCGCCGGCGGCGGCCGGCGTAGACTTGGGCGCGATCGTGAGCTCCAGCGAATCCTTCACTCCAGCCGATATCGAGTTCGCCGCCGGCAAAGCCGCCCAGGCCGCCTTCGAGCGCTTCGTCGTGCAGCCTACCGATGGCGCCGAAGCGACCCTTACGACTCAGGATTACTTGGAGGCCAT
>DHWK01000141.1:0-12430 GCA_002413145.1 bacterium UBP12_UBA5184 | reverse complement strand
GGCCGCCGGTCGAGCGCGCTCGGGCGCACGACCATTCGCGAGCGCCGTTCTAGGGACGCCGCGGAATGCGACCTCGCGGTCGGTCATGGTCTTGTCGAGCAGCTTGCAGCAAGCGTAGATCGCATCGATGTGCGGCGTCGGCGTCTGCGTCAGCCGGCCCAGTTCGACGACGGCACCGAGCAGCGCCTCGATCTCGAGTGCGCGCCCGGCCTGGACATCTTGCAGCATCGAGGTCGTGTGCTCGCCGACGCTCTCAGCACCGGCGATCCGCTTCTCGATCGTATGCCGAAAGCGGACGCCCAAATGCTCCGCGACCTGCTGCGCTTCGCCCATCATCCGTGCGACGAGATCGCGCGTCAGCGGGAAGCGACAGATTCCGGCGAGCGTGCCGTGCGTAAGCGCGCTGATCGGATTGAACGAGAGGTTACCCCACAACTTCAGCCAGAGCTCCGCGCGAATGTCGTCCAGTAGGAAGGATTTGAACCCCGCGCTCGTCAGCAATTCAACGAACTGGGTCGCCCGTTCGCTCTGCGAACCGTCGAGCTCTCCGATCGGAAAGCGGTCGCCTTCGACGTGCCGGATCACCCCCGGCTCGAGCGATTCCGCCGAAGGATAGGCGATACAACCGAGAACGCGATTGGGATCGAGCGCGTCGGCAATTTCGCCTTTCGGGTCGAGGGCGTCAACCCGCCGGCCGCCAAGCGGCCCCGGGAATTTGTGGAAATACCACCAGGGAATTCCGTTTTGCACGGTCACGATCGTGGTCGACGGTCCCAGAAGCGGCCCGACGGTGCGGGCGACGGCACCGACGTGGTGCGCCTTGACCGCGATGATGACGTAGTCTTGCGGTCCCAACGCCGCCGCGTCGTCCGCGACGGCGACCCGGCGCGCCACGAGCGGCTTCGAGCCGTCGGCGGGGATGACGCGCAGCCCATTGCGCTCGATCGCGTCGACATATGCACGGTCGCGCACCAGGAACGAAACGCGCGCGGCGGACTGGGAAAGCTTTGCCCCGAGCAGACCACCAATCGCGCCGGCGCCGACGATCGCGACGTTGGGCGGCCGCGGGCGCGCGAGCCCTTCCTGCGAGTCGTGCACGGGACCCCTCCCTCAAGTGGGATTTCACTATACCATCCCCGAGGGGTCTCGGGAAGCGGACGGGCCGTCGACCCGTAACACGTATGTCCCCGAAGGAAGGATTGACCCCGACGAGGCCCCGTCACGTGATCCTGCGATCGGCTGCTTCGATCTTCACGTCATTGATGCTCGCTTCTCGACGACGCATCAGCCCGTCATCATCGAATTCCCACTGTTCGTTGCCGTACGAGCGCCACCACTGACCGGATGCGTCATGCGACTCGTACTCGAATTTTACGGAAATCCGGTTGCCGGTGCACGACCAGAGCTCCTTGCGCAGCCGGTAGTCGATTTCTCGCGCCCATTTGCGTCGCAGAAAAGCTTTGATCGCCTCCCGCCCGGAGAAGAATTCGTCGCGATTGCGCCATTCTGAGTTCTCACTGTAGGCAAGGGCGACGCGCTCCGGATCCCGCGTATTCCAACCGTCCTGCGCCGCTTTCACTTTCGCGCGCGCCGTCTCTTCGGTAAATGGCGGCCGAATCGACGTCGGCCCGCCGGCGGACTGCTGCGAATGCATGTCGTCTCCTCGTGCCTGGTTTAGTCGCCGTCTATTGGGCGCAATCTGGACGCGGCCCTCGCCCGACCCTAGGGCGCCAAGGCGGTTGGCCGAATATCGCGCAGCATGACGTGCTCAGAGGTTGAACCCTACATACGGAGCTGGGTCGAGGTAACGCTCGCCGGTGAGACGGTGCCTCGATTCCGCGGCCTGCTGCTTTGGGCGGGCGGCCCTATAGCCGTGTTCATAAACGGGGCGCCCCCGGGCCAACCCGGGGATGCCGGGAAACCTATGCCGGAACGACAGTCGATCCCAATCAACAAGATCTCGCTGATCACGCCGCTGCCCGATCCGCCTTGGCTTCTGGAAAGTAACAAGGCTGCGGCGGTCACGCGCGCGCAGGCGCTGCTCAGTCAGAAACAAGATGGAAACTAGCAGTCAAGTGGGCGGTTGTCGATTGATGCCTCGCATGGTCATATGGCGATGCTTCGTGGCGCTGCAGCGAGTCCGAAGAGTTGCGCAGAGGAACGTCTTCGATCAAGGCCGTCGCGATTAGGTCGCGATTCGTTCACCGCGCGCGATCTGCGGCGAGTACTCGTCGACCAGTGGCTCCGGCAAAGTGCGGGGCTCGATGTGGTCGGCGACCCACAAGTAGAGCGTCGGAATGACCACGAGCGAGAGCAGCGTCGAACACAGCAATCCGCCGATGACGACCGTGCCGAGCGGCGCCTGTGTCGAGCTGCCGACTTCGAGGCCGAGGGCCAGCGGCGTCATGCCGCCGATCGTCGCGAGCGTCGTCATCAAAATTGGTCGCAAGCGTAACGGCGCGGCTTCGAGCACCGCCTCGCGCGGCGACCGGCCGCGGCGACGCAGCTGATTCGTGAATTCGACGACCAGGATCGCGTTCTTCACCACGATGCCGACGAGCATCAAGACGCCGATGAATGCCGTCAATCCGAACGAGCGATGCGTCAGGACGAGCGACAAGACGACCCCGGCGAGCGAAAGCGGTACCGCCATCATGATGACGAGCGGGTGGAGCAGCGATTCGAACTGGACCACCAGCAGCATGTAGATCAGCAAGATCGCCAAGATCACGATCAAGCCAAGGCTGCTGAACGTGCTGTTCTGCTGAATGATGCCCGGACCGAACTCCCAATGATATCCGGTCGGCATCGCAACTTGGTTCATCACCGCGGCCGCCGCTTTTGTCACGTCGCCGAGCGCGCCGCCGTTGAGGCCGGCCGTGATTTCCAGTTTGCGTTGCTTGTTCATGCGCGTCGTCTGTGAGGGTCCGCTCCCCACGGTCACGTGCGCGACGTCGCTCAGCGGCACCGTTTCCAGTGTGTACGCCGCGCCGGGTGTGGTCGTCGAACTCGATATCAGCAAACCACCCGAACCGGTCGCCGGAAGTTGGAGCGTCAGGCCCGCGATCGATTCGTACGAGCGCCGTTGATTCGCCGGCAGCTGCACGATAACCGGAACTTGGGTCCCGCTGATTTGGAGGTACGTGGCGATCGAGCCGCTGGTCGCCGTGTCGATCGCCTGCGAGATGACGGCGGTCGAGAGCCCGCGTGCCGCCGCGCGCTCGCGGTCGATTTGGATGTTAAGCTGCGGTTGGGCCTGGGTGACATTGGTGTCGGGCCGGGTGATTCCGGGAATCTCCGACAGACCGGGCAAGGCCTGATGCGCCAACGTATCGAGCGTCGTTAAGTTGGGTCCGTAGATCATGATCGAGAGTTCGTCTTGCCCCTGCGAGAGTATGCGCGAGACGATATCCGTCGTGCGTCCGAAAACGGCCAAACCCGGAATCGGATCGCCCATCAACTGACGCATTTGCGCGGCGCGTTGGGGAGACGCACGGGCGCCGCGGATGCGTTGCCCCGAAAGTCCGGCTTGCCACATCGCGACGAAGCGACCGGCGTCATCGCTCGAGATGCCGGGCTGCAACGTCACCTGAATCGAGGACTGGTTCGAGATGACGCGTCCGCTGGCCGGGCCGCCGCCCGATCCGACCGCCGCTGCAACGTCGACGACCCGTTTGTCGCGGTGTAGCCGGCTCTCGGCGTCTTTTGTTACGACGTCGGTAACGTTGAGTGCGGTTCCCGTGGGCATGCGCAAGGTGAAGCTTGCGAAGCGCGAGTTGGTCGCCGGGAACATTTCCGTAGCGACGACGTTGAGCTTCACGGCCAGCAGGGTCAGGATGAAGATGAAGGCGGCGGTCCCCAAGACGAGCGCGGGATGATCGATCGACCAGGCCAGCAGCAACTTGTATCGCGCCGTAAAGCGCTCGTAGATGCGGTCGAAGGCAGCGCTGAAACGCGCGTACGCGCCCTTGGGACCGCCGTTCGGCCTCGGCGCCGACTTCGGCCAGAGACGCGTCGACAGCATCGGTACGGTCGTCACGGCGACCAACAGGGAGATGCCGACCGCGACCATGACCATCACGGCAAAGGGCGTGAACAGCAAACCTTGCAGTCCCGGAATGAGCAGAAGCGGGACGAACACGGTGATAACCGTGATGGTCGATGCCAGGACGGCGCTAAAGATCTCGGTTACCGCGGACTTCGCGGCTTCAACGATTGTCTCGCCGCGGATGTAGTGGCGGTAGATATTTTCTATGACGACGATTGCGTCGTCGACGATCAAGCCCACCGCCAGCGCCAAGCCGCCGAGGGTCATCGTGTTGAGGGAGTAGCCCAGCAAATAAGCGGCAAACAGCGTACCGAGCACCGAGATGGGCAACGAAATTGCGACGATCGTCGTCGAACGCCACGAGTGCAGAAACAGAAGGATGATCAAGACTGCGAGCACGGCGCCGTAGATCGCGGTGTGTTCGAGTGCGTTGATGGCATTGACGATGAATCCGCGCTGATCAAAAACGACGCCGATCTTCATCGACGGGAAGCGCTTCTGAATGTCGGCGATTTTCTTGTAGACGTCACGAGCCGTGCCGACCACGTTTGCGTCGGGTTGCGCCGTGATCGACAAGCTGATCGCGGGCGTCCCGTTCAGACGCGTGAACGTCCGCTGCTCGGAAATCGAATCGGTGACTCGCGCGACGTCCCGGACGTGCACCGGCGCACCGTTCTTCGTCGTAACCACGGTGTTGGCGATTTGGGTTTCGTTCTGATAGAGCGCGTCGGTTTGGATCTGATATTCGTTCGAATTGATCTGCACGACGCCGGCCGGAAGATTAACGTTTTCGTCGCGAATGCGCGCCGCGAGTCCGTCTGCGGTCAGCCCGTAACCGGCCAGCAGAGCGGCGTCGGGCTCGATCATGATAGCGCGGCTTTGACTCGCGTTGACCGAGACCGAGCCGACGCCGCCGACGGCCGAGAACTCGTCGGCCAGTTGGTTGGTGAAGAGATCGTTGAGGTCGCGCTGCGACATCGTACTGTCGGTGATGAAAGCCGTCACCACGGGCAACGAGTTCGGATCGAACTTCGTGATGACGGGGGTTTGCAGCGTCGGATCGTTCGGCAGCGACCCGCGGATCCGATCGACTTGTTCTTGCACGTTGATCGCCGCCGTGTCGATGTTGACGCCGTAGTGGAACTGGGCGCGGACCCGGCTGTTCCCCTCGGAGCTGGTCGACTCGATCGTGTCGATGCCCGAGACGCGGCTCACCGCGTTTTCGAGTGGACGAGTGACCAGCGTCTCCATCGACTCGGGAGCGACGTTGGGATACGTAACGCTGACGTTGATGACGGGCGGCGAGAACGTGGGCAGCAAGGCGATCGGCAGCCGCGGCAGAGCAAACACGCCAAGCACCACGATCGCGGTCGCGATCATCGCCACGGCCAGACGCCGCACCACCGCGAAGCGGGCAATGGGGTTCACGTGGGTCATCGGCTGTTCGCCCGGCAGGGAATTTGCCTCCATCGGTTCGTCGGAAAAAAGCCCTCGCTCAGGATAATCTTCCCCGCTGAGGTGGTCCTGAGTCTGCGCCGATTGAAGCAATCGCTCGCTCGGCTGTGTTCCGTAGGACCACAGAATGTCCGCCGAAGAAGCTCGTTGCGTCGAATAATGGAAACGCCGATGGAAATAAGTCGGGCGACCGATGTGTCTGACGCGAATGCGGGCCAGATCGCATACTGGAACGATGAAGCCGGGTCACGTTGGGCGGCCCTCCAGAGACGCACTGACGCCGCTTTCTCCGTAGTCACTGAAGCGGCGCTCGATTACGCCGGCCCCGCGGCCGACGAAGCCGTTCTCGACGTTGGATGCGGATGCGGTGCGACCGTACTCGAACTTGCCAGACGCGTCGGGCCGAACGGGAACGTCCTTGGGGTCGACGTTTCAAAGGCGATGTTGGACATTGCGACGGAGCGAACGCGCCGCCGTCATTTGATGAACGTGCAGCTCGTCTTAGCCGACGCGTCGACGCACCGATTTGGTGAAGCCGCGTTCGATCTGGCCTTTTCGCGCTTCGGCGTGATGTTCTTCGATAATCCCGTAAGCGCGTTCGCGAACATCAAGCGATCCCTGCGCGACGGTGGCCGGCTAACGTTCATCTGCTGGCGGGACCTGGCCGAGAACCCGTGGTTTTTCGTTCCTCTAGCGGCGGCAAAAGCGTACCTCCCGCCCCAAGCTCAGCCGGATCCCGAATCTCCTGGGCCACTCTCGTTTGCGGACAAGGACCGCGTTTATCGCATCCTTCAACGAGCCGGCTTCACGGCTATCGAACTGAATCGTCACGACACCATGATGAGGCTGAGCGGCCCTAACGAGCTCGAATCGGCAGCCGACTTCGCCACGCAGATCGGACCCGTATCGCGTGCCCTGGCAGGCGCCGACGCGAGTTTGAGGATCGACGTAAGAGCCGCAATCCTCGAAGTGCTTCGCGAGCACGAAGGCCCCGAGGGCGTCTTTCTCCCGGCAAGCGTTTGGATCGTTTCGGGCCGACTCTGAGGCTCGCGTCGCAGGTCCCGCAGGTTTGCGATGAGTTTATGCGACACCGCGCCGCAAAACCTTGGCCAACCGGGTAGTGCTGCGTCTTTCACACGAGGAAACCATGGCAATCAACAAGACTGTGCTCGCGGGTGCTGTGTTTCTCGCGACCATTTGGATTTCTAGTGGAGCGGAAGCGGCGCTCGTTGCCGACCGGAGCGGTAAAACCGTTTACGACACCGTGAAGCAAAAGACGTGGCTGGCCAACGCCAACCTGGCCGCAACGCAGAAGTTTGGCGTGAGTGGAATCAATCCGGATGGTTCGATGAGCTGGGACACGGCGCAAAGGTGGATCGCGGCGATGAATGCCGCAAACTATCTGGGCAGCAAGCATTGGAGCTTACCCGACACTACGTTACCGGACAACGGCTGCAGCCAGAAACCCAAGTCTGCCGCGTTTGGCTATGACTGCACGGGCAGCCAGATGGGCGATTTGTTCTATAACGGATTGAGGGCCGCGCACTCGTGTACGGTTTTCGTCCGGCCGCGTCCGTTTGCCGGCACCCCCCAAGGGCGCGCGGCAAACGGACAACCGCGGAGCTTAGATTCCGGCGGTCCGTTTGGGGACCGAGCGGCTTTCGTCGAGGTCGAGCAGGTCCGGCCACGTCGTGACATCGGTGCGATCCGGCGCGATCTTAGTGCGTAGCGTCTGAAACGATGTCAGGCTCTCGCCGGTCGGCCTGCGGCCGAGCGTATCCTGGTTGAAGCGCTCGAGCTCGATTGGTGTCTTCTTCTGGACGAGCGGCTTCACGTACGCTTCGATCGCGGGGGCGTTACTTGGGTTCTTTACGGCATCAGAGACGACGACGGAGAGCCGCTTCGCGTCGATCCCGAATTCCGCGAACAGCGCTTGGTCCATCGGAGAGTCATAGAGATACTCGCCAATGGTGCCGTTCGCGACCATCCTCGCTTTGTCGATGGTGCGCGCGAGTTGCACGATGCCGAGATACTTCTCGTGCACGCTACGCGGGAAAGCAGTGGTGGTGGAGTTCATTTAGTTTTTCGCCTTCTTATTTGGCGCTCCCATAAACCGCATGCTCTTCGCCAGTTTCGATTTTCGCGCTCTTTCGCAAAAAGAATGTTTTAGGATAGCGTTTGAAGTCCGATTTCGTTGTAGCGGCGAGGCCTCGCTTATGCCGCGCGGACCAACGGGCCCAGCTGGTCAATACAGCGCTAACTGGACCGTTTATGTTGTTCCCGCAAAGCGCGCGAGGGCACCACGCGCTAAGGGTGCTCGGAGGCGATCGAGGCCCCGGAGGGAAAGGCTCGCTTCCCTAACGCAACCCGAAGGGAGTTGGTTTCATGCGCACTCTAGTTCGTATTTCTATGGACACCGGCGCCGGCAACACCGCGATAAAAAACGGGACGCTTGAAAAACTCATCGCCTCCACAATGCAAGAACTCAAACCGGAGGCCGCCTACTTCTTCGCCGACGGTGGTAAACGCACGGCCTCCTTTATCTTCGACCTCAAGAGCTCAAGCGATATTCCTTCGATCGCGGAGCCGTGGTTCATGGGAGTCAACGCGAGCATAGAATTCATCCCGGTGATGAACGCCGACGACGTGAAAGCCGGGCTCGAGAAAGCCGCCCGGAAGATGTGAAGCCGGAGCTTCAAAGACAAAAAAGCCGAGGTGTTGTTTCGGACACGAAGAGCGTCGAAGGCGCTCGACTCGCGTTCCCGCTTCGCGGATTGCGGAGATCGCGAAGGCCGAACGCGGAGTAAGCGCGGAAACGGCGCCTACAACGGCATTCACTGCTGGCTCGCGCAGACGGACCACGATAAGCGACTTGGCTGGGTCGCAAGCGTCGACAAGACTGCAGCGCTCAAGCCGAAGATCGTCGTCGCGGGTCACAAGGACCCGAATACTCGGGGCGACGATGCCACGGCAATCCTCGACGCCACCAGAACGTACATTCAAGATTTCGATCGGCTGGTCACGAAATGCACGACTCCCGCAGAGTTGATCGACGAAATGATGAAGCTGCATGGAGAGCGCGGGAATCCGTACACGCTCTGGACCGCCGCGTACGGCGTTTCGCAGCAACTGCAAAGGTAAAGATTATGGCATCTCGTACACAGCATCCCTTGCGAGACACGATGACGATTGGCGACGACCTCACCGTCCGTCGCATGGGCTTTGGAGCGATGCGCATTACCGGGCCGGGCGTGTGGGGACCGCCCGCCGATTGGGCCGCCGCGGTCGCTTTAGTTCGGCACGTGGTTGAGTCCGGCGTCAATTTTATCGACACCGCGGACTCGTACGGTCCGCATGTGAGCGAAGAGATCATCGCGGAGGCGCTCGCACCGTACCCGGCTGACGTCGTCATCGCCACGAAGGCGGGTTTCGTGCGCACTGGGCCGGATCAATAGGTGATCGATGCCAGGCCCGAGAGACTGCGCGAATGCGCCGAGGGGAGCTTACGTCGCCTCAAGCGCGATTGCATCGACCTGTTCCAATTGCATCGGCTCGATCCACGCGTTCCCATGGAAGAATCACTTGGTGCGCTGGTGGATCTCCAGCGCGCAGGAAAGATCCGGTACATCGGCGTTTCGCAGACCTCGGTCGCCGAATACGAGCGGGCGAAAAAGACGGCGGCCATTGTCTCGGTGCAGAATCTCTACAACGTCGAAGACCGCAGCTCCGAAGACGTGCTAGAGGCGTGCGAACGAGACGGCGCGGCGTTTCTACCATGGTTTCCGTTGGGTGGCACCGGCTCACTAAAACATGCGGCGCTGAAGCGAATAGCTGCGGCACACAAAGCAAAGCCGACGCAGGTGGCCTTGGCATGGCTCCTCGCTCGATCTCCCTCGATCTTGCCGATTCCGGGTACGTCGTCGATTGCTCACTTCGACGAGAACCTAGCGGCCGAGAAACTCGCTCTTACCGCCGCTGAGTTCGAAGAGCTGAACTCGTAGAGTTGGCGGAGCCGCGAGTTTCCGTCTCGAAGAGTACACGATGAACGACGCATCAATACACAAAGGGATCGAGGCGCTGGTTGCCGAGGAGCACGAACTCTGGCACCACGGCGAAGCCGGTACGCTCGATGCGGCAGGTCGAGCTCGTCTCAACGATATTTCAGTCCAGTTGGACCGCTTCTACGACTTGCTGCATCAGCGTCGTGGTCTGATCGACGCCGGGTCCGATCCAAACAAAGCAAAGCTGCGTGACGCAAAAACAGTCGAAGGCTACGTCGAGTAGCCGCAGCCGCCGCGTTTGCTTTGGTCATAGCTCGGTGGGTCGCCGGTAACGCGAGATCCGGTCAGACGACGAAGGAAACGATCTCACTCGCTTCGCGGTGGCTCGTCCACCAGGCGTTCCCGTCGAACGCGAGACTTCGCGCGTCGAAGGGAATCGACGCGACCGGTGCGGGCGCCGGATCACTAACCTTCAAATCTAGGGTCGCGAGCTGAAGGTTCTCGAACTCTTCGTCGGCGGAGATGATGTAGAAGGTGCTCCCACGGAAGCCCATGCCTCCGAATCGCGTCGGCACCGCGATTGCTCGAAGAACGGATCCGTCTGCGCCAAGCTCCAGGATGCGCCGGTTTCCCATTTGACCGAGGTAGAGCGTCGCGCCGTCCGAGGCGAGCTGCGAGCCGGTGAAATCCGGGCACGCCATCTTGCTTTCGGGATCGAACCCTTTACCAGGAACGAACCGGTAGAAGTAGCGGTCGTCTTCCTCGCCGATCGAGACGACGACGCGCAGTTCGTCATCCATCTCGGCTAGGCCATAAGGTTTCCCCGGTGCCGCCACTTCGTCGATTACGCTCCACGTCTTGGGATCGATTGCGTACAGATGATCGGTGTCCCAAGAGCCGGCCCATAAGGTCTTTCCGAGGATGGCCAACGGCTGCGGCCGAGAACCGGGTGACTGGTGACGCTCGAGTTCTTTCACGCTTTGCATGCTCGCCACAATCGGCCGCGAGCGCGAAGAGTTGCAGGGTTGGACCGCAGTTCGGCGCTATTGGCGAAGAAGACTCTGCCAATTCGACGGGACGCGACCCGCCGACCCGGGTACGGGCTTCAACGTGGTCATTTCGCGTCGCGTGATGCTCATCGTCTTCCCCTCAATTACGTGTGCCGGGTCGCATGACGCAATCGCCGTCGATACCAGCAAAGGACCCGCCACGTGCCCCTAAATCCTGCGCCGAGGGGAGGTAGGATCGGTTTAGAACACACGCAAGCAAGCGCTCTGCCACCTCTCCAAATCGGAGAATCTTCTGTCAGGACGACGGGACTAAGGGAGGGCGTCCGCGGAAGGCAGTCGCATAGTAAGCGGGCGGAGTGAGCGCGGAAACGGCCTTGCGGATTGCACGCTACTTTGGCACATCACCAAATTTCTGGGTGCGCCTGCAGGCGAAGTATGATGTCGAAATCGCGAAAGACACGAAAGCGGCCTTGATTGAGCGCGACGTGCGACCACGAGAGGCGGCCCCACCGGTGAAGCCGACCGCCATTCATCGCGCGGGAAGACAAACTAAGGCGAGGGCCTGAAGGCAGCGATGCACCGCGTCTCCGCAGCGACCCGCGCGAATGCGGACTAGCTTACGATGGATGAGGAGGTGCAGAAGGCTCGCACGTCCTCGCCCATGCCCGTCGATAGTTCGTAGGCACCCATCATGACCTACCCTGAGTGGCGCGATGCGTTTTGGGCGGAGCTCGCGCGCGTAATGGGGGTTCCCGGAACCATCATTAACGACGACCAGCGCCAAATCGGCGGCTGGATCATCACCAGCGAACCATGGGCCGCATCCTATGCGGTTGTGAAGCATGCGGAAGCGCTCTCTCTCCCCGCTGCGAGTGTTGACGCGGGCGGCGTCGATCGGTTCGCACTAGTCGTGGATGATCCGAAGGCGGCAGCTAGGCGCTTTGCGACGACCTTGCGCGCCGAACGTCCGGATCTCCGCCCGTAACGTGACGCAGCTCGACGCCTCAGGGCGCGCGCGATCGAAGGTCTAAGCGCCGATGTCTCGAGTGCGCGCGGCGGATTCGGTGCCTGGAGAGAAGCGGGTCTGCCGGTCGAGGACGTTACGCTCGCAGCCCACTCTGCAGGAGGGAGTTAGGTCATGACCACGTCGCCACAATCGATCGATTACGGCCGCGAGTTTGAGCGCGCCGGCACCCTGCTGTCGCAAAACTGGATCATCGCGTTGCCGACGGCGGTTGCGTCGCTCGCCGTGTTGTTCTTGGTCATCATCCCGGTCGCGGCGTTCGTCGTGGGTTCGATCGTCTCGCTCGGCACGATGCACGCAGCCGGGTTGCCGTTCGTCGGCATCGGGTTCTTGGGCGTCATCGGCGGCTTCCTTGCTGCGACCTTGGTCTCTATCATCGCGCATGCGGCCGTCATTCGCGCCGCCGCAGACGCATGGGAGGGCCGGCCCGTTCAATTGGCAACCGCGCTCACCGCCGCATTCGCCCGGCTTCCTGCGCTGGTCGTGGCCGCACTTGCAATCCTCATTTTGCTCATCATTCCAATCGCTCTGAGCTTCATATTCATCGGCATCCCGTTGATCTTCGTCGTGTGGTATCTTCTGATCTTTACGCTGCCGGCGATCATGCTCGACAATCAAAACGGCTTCGACGCAATCAGTACATCGTTTCGCATCACGACGCGGCAGGTCGGCCCGAGCCTGGTCGCCGCGATCGGCATCTGGGTCGTGATGATCGTCGCCCACGTTATCGGCGGCGTGATCGGCCACATCCCGCTATTGGGCTGGCTCGCATTCTTCGCCATCGGCGGCCTCGCCCAGGCCTACGCTGCGCTCGTCTCAGCGCGGTTCTATACGCTGCTGCGCGCGCTGTAAGCCTCGTTTGCCGCGCCAGGGTAAAAGATAACAATAATGC
>DHWK01000172.1:830-3029 GCA_002413145.1 bacterium UBP12_UBA5184 | reverse complement strand
CGATCGCCCGCGCGCTCGTCAACGACCCGGCCGTCCTGCTCGCCGACGAACCGACCGGCAACCTCGATTCGCAGACGAGCGAGGAGATCATGGCGCTCTTCAGCCAGCTCAACGAGACCGGCCGAACGGTCATCATGGTGACCCACGACGCCGACGTCGCCCGCCACGCCCGCCGTATCATCCGGCTCAAAGACGGCCTGATCGTCGCCGACGAGGTCTCGTAGCACCCCGGGGCGGCCTCTAAGGCCCTTCCAAGCCCGCTAGGCCAGGATTAGACTTCGGGGAAAAAGGAGGCTGCCGGTGCGACCTCCGGCGTCCTACCGAGTAGGATGCGCCGCAGGGTCCCCCATAAGGAACAGCATGAAGAACCGAATTCTCTCAACCTCCATCGTCGCGCTCGTCGGGGCGATCATCGGAAGCTTCACGATGATGCTCTATGCCAGCACGCACTTCGCGAACGTCGCGGGCCCCGGCAACACGCCGCCGGCCGTTAGCGCCGCTCCGCTGATCACCGGTACGAGCGATCAAGACCGCATCGTCGGCGCCGTCAAGCGCGTCGCACCCTCGGTCGTCGCGTTGAACGTCACCGTCAACGGGCAGCAGGTCGTCCCGCTCGATCCGCTCTCGCAGATGTTCGGCGGCCAGAGTCCGGGACGCGTCCAGCGCTATCGCGCTCAGGCGTCCGGCTCGGGCTTCGTCATCTCACGCAACGGCCTGATCGTCACCAACGCGCACGTCGTGCGGCCGCCCAACGGCGGCAACGTCTCGAAGATCGAAGTGGTCTTCCAAAATAACGACCGCTTGGCCGGACACGTCTACGGGATGAACGTCGGCGCCGACATCGCGCTGGTCAAGGTCGACAACTATGCAAAGCTGCCGCCGCCGGTCGAGATCGCCGACTCGAGCAAATTACAAGCCGGCCAGTGGGCGATCGCTATCGGCGAACCGCTGACCCTCAAGCAATCGGTCGCGCTCGGCGTCGTCTCGGGTTTCAACCGCGACGAAGTGATCGGCACCGAGAACGGCGGCGCCCAGGAGTTCAAAGGGCTGCTCCAGATTTCGACGCCGATCAACCCCGGTAATTCGGGCGGCCCGTTGATCGACATCGAAGGCCGGCTCATCGGCGTCAATCAGTCGACCGCGAGCCCGGGCAGCGCTCAGGGCATCGGCTTCGCGATCCCCTCGAACACCGTCAAAGAGCAGGTGGTCGCGCTCGAAAAGAATCCCGGCACGCACCAAGGCACTAACGTCGGCTACATCGGCGCCGCCCTCGCGACGGTGACGCCGAACCTCGAAGTCCAGCTCAACTACAAGGGCAAGGGCGCCGCGGTCATGCAGGTCGTCCAAGGGACGCCCGCCGACTCAGCCGGCCTCCAGCCCGGCGACGTGATCCAAAAGGTCAACGGCACCGACGTGACCACGTCCGAAGCCGCCGTCGCCGCGATCCGGGCCACCAAGCCGGGCGGCAACCTGGCATTTCAAGTCTGGAGCGGCGGGGTCAAGAAGATACTCAACGTCAAGGTGACGGAGCGCCCAGCCGACGCCTACGTCCCCCAGCCGCAGCAACAGCCTTAGCTCCGGGCGCTTCGTCGGCACCCCGAAGGCCCGGGCGGCTGAAACCAATCGGCGGGGCAGGCGTATTTTATAGGGTGAGACGTCCCGCGCCAGGACGAACGTTGGCGCACGTGATTTGTCGGTAAGTGGCAAGGGGAAGCCCGGGGTGACCCGGGGTCGTGCGGCCTGACACAGGCCCCGCGTGCACATGGTCCACGACGATCGCAGAACGGAGAATTATTCATGGCTAAAGTGGTCGGCATCGACCTTGGCACGACCAATTCGGTCGTCGCCGTTATGGAAGGGCAAACCCCGACCGTCATCGCGAATGCGGAGGGCAGTCGCACGACGCCCTCGGTGGTCGCGTTTACGAAGACCGGCGAACGCCTGGTGGGACAATTGGCGAAACGCCAGGCCGTTACCAACCCCGAGCGCACGATCAAATCGATCAAACGTCAGATGGGGACGGATTTCAACGTCAAGATCGACGGAAAAGAGTATACGCCGCAAGAGATTTCGGCGATGATCCTTCAGAAGCTCGTCAACGACGCGTCGACGTATCTCGGCGAACGTGTGACCAAAGCGGTCATCACGGTACCTGCATATTTCAACGACGCACAGCGTCAGGCGACCAAGGACGCCGGC
>DHWK01000172.1:0-728 GCA_002413145.1 bacterium UBP12_UBA5184 | reverse complement strand
GCGGCGGCGCTCGCCTACGGCCTCGACAAGAAAGGCAACGAGACGATCCTGGTTTGGGATCTCGGGGGCGGAACGTTCGACGTCTCGATCCTCGAGGTCGGCGACGGCGTCTTCGAAGTCAAGTCGACCAACGGCGACACGCACCTCGGCGGTGACGATTACGATCAACGCGTCGTCGATTGGATGGTCGCCGAATACCGTAAACAGCAAGGCATCGACCTGAGCAGCGACAAGCAGGCGCTGCAGCGGCTCACCGAAGCCGCCGAGAAAGCCAAGATCGAACTCAGTTCGATGGTGCAGACCAACATCAATCTGCCCTTCATCACGGCCGACGTGAGCGGCCCCAAGCATCTCGACATGACGCTGACGCGGGCCGACTTCGAGAAGATGACGGCGGACCTGACGGACCGCATGGTCCAACCGCTCAAGAACGCGATCGCCGATGCGAAACTCGACGTTTCGAAGATCGACGAGATCATCATGGTCGGCGGCTCGACGCGCATGCCGGTCGTCCAAGAACTCGTCAAAAAGCTCACCGGCAAGCCGCAGCTCAACCAGTCGGTCAACCCCGACGAAGTCGTCGCCATCGGCGCTGCGATCCAAGCCGGCGTTCTCGCCGGAGAGGTTCGCGACGTCGTGCTGCTCGACGTGACCCCGCTCTCGCTCGGGCTCGAAACCCTCGGCGGCGTGATGACCAAGCTGATCGAACGCAACACGACGATCCCGAC
>DHWK01000160.1:344-4287 GCA_002413145.1 bacterium UBP12_UBA5184 | reverse complement strand
ACGGCGGCGATGCCGACGACCATCGCCAGCAGGTGCCAGACGCGCAGCCCCCATTGGATGGCGTTGCCGAGATACGGCAGTGCCGCCCAAAATGCGAAGACCCGCGGCGCATAACTGAACGCGAAGACCAGGAGCAAGGTCGTAAACGAGAGGTGCGCCGCGCCCGGGATCGCGGAGATCGCAAACGTGCTCGCAACTAAAAACAGATAACCGCAAGCGAACAGCAGCGCGTTCGTGACGAGGCTGAGCGCGAAACGCGCCGGCGAGACGCGGTTGGCGAAGAGCACGATACTCTGCGCCGAGGCCTCGGACAAACCGGCGAGCAGCACGATCGCGGTCGCGATCGCGTACGAATGGTGGACGTGAAGAGCCTGCACGAAAGCGGCGTCTTGCAGACGCATGACGCCGCCGAGCGTCGACCAGAGGGCGGGTGCCGCGCTATCCAGGCCCTCGACGTTCTCAACGAATCGCGCCATGTCTTTTGAAGCCGCGAGCGAAAGCGCGCGGCGATGAGGTTACGGCTCGGCCTCTTGTGGCTGGCGGGCATCGATCTGCGGCTCACGCTGCTCGCGGTTCCACCGGTGTTGCCGGCGATCCATCACGACTTTCGCCTCAGCGAAGCCGGCGTCGCCGCACTCTCGAATCTGCCGGTGCTCACCCTTGCAGGTTCGTCGATTTTCGGGTCGCTGTTGGTGGCACGGCTCGGTACACACCGGGCTCTCGTCGCCGCCTTGTGGATCGTGGCGCTCTCTTCGGGGCTGCGCGGCGTCGGGGCATCGCTCGTCATGCTCTTCTCGATGACGTTCGTGATGGGTCTCGGGATCGCGCTGCTGCAGCCGGTCTTTCCGGCTCTCTCGCGCGACTGGTTTCCGACGCGGGTCGCATTCGCAACGGCGGTGTGGTCGAACGGCCTGCTCGCCGGCGAGGGGATCGCCGCGACCCTGACGCCGCTGCTCGTCTTGCCGCTCGCCGGCGGGAGCTGGGAGCGAAGTTTCGAGCTGTGGGGCGTCAGCGTCGCGCTGGTCGCCGTCGCAGTCATGCTGTTCGGCGGACGCCGCCGCGCAAGCGCGCCGCCCGAGTCGGCGTTGTGGTTTCCGAATTTTCGCGAAGGGCGGCTCTGGGAAATCGGCCTCCTGCAGGCTGCCGCCAGCCTGACGTACTTCGGTGCAAACACGTTCATCCCGGATTACCTGCACGCGAACCATCAAGCGCAGTTCGTCGCACCGGGGCTGATCGCGCTCAACCTCGGCCAACTGCCTGCATCGGCGGCGTTCGGTTTCGTCCCGCTGCGCATCATCGGGCACTGGGCGACGTGCGCCGGGATGGCCATGCTGCTCGCCGCGGCGCTTGCAATCTTCCTCGTCTTCGGCGGCTGGCTCGGCGTCGCAGCGGCGGCGTTCATCGGCTTTTGGGGCGCGTACACGCTGATCCTCAGTTTCGCCCTCCCGCCGCTGATCGCACCGCCGGGCGAAGTCGCTCGCATGTCGGCGGGCGCATTCACGATCGGCTACTCGGTCGCGTTCGCGATGTCGCTGCTCTCCGGCGCGATTTGGGACCTCACGCATCTCCCGGCGACGGCCTTCATCCCGGTAATCGTCGCGGTCGTGCTGCTGATCGTCCTCGGACCGCGGCTCGGCGCCGCCGCGCACCTCGCCGAAGCGGCGCGAGGATGAGCCGCCCGAGAATTCCCGTTGCGATTGCGGGCGGGGGGCCGGTCGGATTCGCGCTCGCGCTCGGATTGGCGCGAAACGGCGTTCGCTCGACCGTTTTCGAAAAGGCGCCCGGTCCCGCGCCGTACGCGCGCGCCGGCGTCGTGTTGTCGCGAACCGTCGAGATCTTTCGTTCGTGGGGCTTGCTCGATGCGATCGGCGCCGAAGCGCATCGGCCGGACGCGCTGCAGGTCTACGACGCGCGCGACGACGCGCAGCTCATGCGGCTTGATTTCTCGCTGCTGCGCGACGCGACGCTCGAGCCCCAGCCCCTCTTCTTGCCACAACACCGCACCGAAGCGATCCTGCAGGCGGCGGCCGAGGCGACGGGATTGGTCGAGACGCGCTTCGGAGAGGAAGTCGTCGACTGCTGGCACGATGCCGGCGGCGTGTGCGTGGCGCTGCGTCCGCGGCGCGGCGCGCCGCAGGAGACGGTACGCGCCGATTTTCTGGTCGGCGCCGACGGCGCGAACAGCACGGTACGCACGCGCCTGGGGCTGTCACTCGAAGGCGAGACCTATCGGACGCGCATCGTGCTCGCGGTCGTCGGCATCGACGACACGCGCGACCGCCTCCCCTGGCCGCGCCTGCGTTTTGACGGCGACGAGTATCTCGCTGCGCTGCGTTCGGCGCGCGGCCGCTGGCGCGTGATCGCCGCCTTAGCCCCGCATGAAACCGACGCCGAAGCGCTGACGCACGACCGGATCGCCGCGCACGTGCGAGCGACGCTCGGAGCGGGACCGTTCGAGATCGAATGGGCGAGCGCGTTCAACATTCATCGCCGCCACGCGTCGCACTTCGCCGTCGGGCGGATCGCGCTCGCCGGCGATTCGGCGCACTTGAGCAGCCCGGTCGGGGGTCAAGGGCTCAATGGCGGGATCGCCGACGCGCACAACCTCGCGTGGAAGCTGAGCGCCGCGCTGCGCGGCGGCGACGCGATGCGGCTGCTCGCATCGTACGACGTCGAACGTCGCCACGCTCTCGTGACCAGCGCCGGACATTTCAGCGACGCCCTCACCAAGGCGATGCTTTCGATTCCGCCGCGACGCCGTCGGGCCGCGTTGGCGTTTGCCGGATGGTTGCTGCGTGCCGCACCCCTCGCGCGGGGAGTACTGCGAAGCGGCATGTTGTTGGACGTCCGCTATGCGGACTCGCCGCTCTTCGCGCGAACCGGCGGTTGGATCGGGCGACGCGCGCCCGACCCGGACCTCGCCATCCTGGAACGCGCCGCGCTGGTGCTACACCGCCTCTCTCCCCTCGATTTGCCGGTATTCGACACGCCGCTTCGAGTACAAAGGCTGGCCATCGAAGGCGAGCGCGCCGGATATTGGGGGACGCGCGCGCCGTTCGCGGCGCTCGTCAGGCCCGACGGCTACGTCGGCTGGTTCGGGCGGCGGCCGAGTCCGGCGACGATAGAACGCGAGGTTCCTCGCGCCCTCGGTTTTGCGAGCGAGCCGCGCGACGAATAAAACGCGCGACCAAGAACGGCGCCCCGGCGACGCGAAGAGGGGTGGGATATGCTCGACGCCTACTTCCGACCCACCTCTCTGGAAGAGGCACTGCTCCTGCTGCACCGCGAGGGCAGCCAGGCTCGTTTGATCGCCGGCGGGACCGACCTGATGGTCGAGTTGCAGCGCGGAGTCAAGCCGACGAGGCGCTTGATCGACCTCTGGGGACTCGGGGCCGAACTCGATTTCATCGAAGAGGGCAGCGAACGGTTGATCTTCGGCGGCCTGACGACGCACAACGCCGTCCTCGCGTCGCCGCTCTTCCGCCGGCACGCGCTTCCGCTGGTGCAAGCTTGCATCGAAGTCGGGGCGCCGCAGATCAGGACGCGTGCCACCGTCGCCGGCAACGTCGTGACGTCGTCGCCGGCCAACGACACGATCGGCGCGCTCTACGCGCTGGACGCCGAGATCGAACTTCTCTCGGTCGACGGCAGTCGCCGGCTGCCGATCGCGGAGTTCTGCACCGGTTTTCGCACGACCGCGCTGCACCCGAACGAACTGATCCGCAGCATCAGCCTCCGCAAACTCAGCAACGAACGGCGCGGCATCTTCTTGAAACTCGGTTTGCGCCGCGCCCAAGCGATCTCGGTGATCAACGTCGCGGTCGTCGCCGACTTCGACGGCGCGCTTGAAGATCACGCGGTTGAGCTGATTGATCTCCGCGTCCTGGCGAACGAGATCCTGGGCCAGCTCGACGTTGCGGCTCCCCCCCCCCCCCCCCTCCCC
>DHWK01000160.1:0-291 GCA_002413145.1 bacterium UBP12_UBA5184 | reverse complement strand
CGCCGATCGACGACGTACGCGGCTCCGCCGACTATCGGCGCAAGACCGTCGCGGCGCTGGTCGATCGCGCCCTCGAGCGGATCGCCGACGGGACCGAAGCCGACGGGCTGCCTGTCGCGCCCGTGTTACTGGAGGCCGGCGTGCGCCGGACGCCGCCGCCGACGTTCGACGGAACGACGATCTCGACGACCATCAACGGCGCGCCGCGCGAGCTGCGCTCCGCCGTCCACCTCTCGCTGCTGGACGCGTTGCGCGAGGCCGGACTTACCGGCTCCAAAGAGGGCTGCGCCG
>DHWK01000092.1:11815-14272 GCA_002413145.1 bacterium UBP12_UBA5184 | reverse complement strand
TCATGCGCACGATCCCCGAATGGACGAACGAACCGCGCAAGTCGCACGTAACCCTGCGCCATTTGCTCCAACTGACGAGCGGCATCGGCTTCGGCGGCCTCGGCAGCGCCGTCCCGACCTATGCGAAGGCGCTCGCGACGCCGCTGGTCGCCGAGCCGGGCAGAAAATTCGCGTACGGCGGCGTCCCGCTGCAGGTTTTCGGTGCGGTACTCCAACGGAAACTGCACCGGCGCAGCCCATCGCCGCATGCCTATCTCCAGGAGCGTATCCTCGATCCGATCGGGATGAAGATCGCGAATTGGCGCAGATTGCCGGACGGGACGCAACCACTTCCAACCGGCGCGTTCGTTGCAGCCGGCGAGTGGCTCAAATTCGGACGGATGATCTCGACCTGCGGAACGTACAAGGAGAAGATGGTGGTACGTCGCGGGTCGCTCGAGCGCTGCTTCCAAGGTTCGACGGCGAATCCACGCTACGGGCTATGTTTCTGGTTGAGCCCGCTGCCCTCGCAGCCCGATCTCGTCTACGCCGGCGGCTCCGGCGGTCAAGCACTCTACGTCTCCCCGAGTGAAGAACTAGTCGTCGTCAAGTTCGGCGACTCGCGCTCCTACAAGCACGAGACGTTCCTGCGAACGCTGTTCGGCGTTGCGAGCGCGAAGCCGCCAATAAAACCCCGCAAGCGTGTCGCGAAACCGGTGTGAAGCCTACGAGAATCCGGCGCGCACTGGGATCGGCGTCGCTCAATTGGTTCTCGATCGTCGCGGGATTGATCGTTTGGGAAGCGATCGCGCGCCGGCTGCCGCACATCGTATTGCCGCCCCCGTCGATCGTGCTCGTTCGGCTGGTGGAAGACACCCTGTCGGGAAAGCTGATCGTAGCGCTGCTCGGGTCGCTCGAGGCGCTGGCGCTCGGTCTGGCGCTGGCAATCGTCGTCGGGGTTCCGCTTGGATTCGCATTCGGCCGAAGCCGGACGTTCGCCGATATGTTCGACCCGGTGCTGAACGCGCTTTATGCGATTCCGCCGGTCGCCTTCGTTCCGTTTCTGATCATTTGGTTCGGCCTGCACTTGCCGGCGCGCGTCGCTTTGGTGTTTCTCATGTCGGTCTTCGAGATCACCGTCGCGGTGACGGCCGGCGCCCGCGACGTGAATCCGACGCAAATCGACGTCGGCCGTTCTTTCGGCGCGCGCCGCATGGATTTGGCGCGCAAGGTTATCTTCCCGGCGGCGCTGCCGTTCATCTTTACCGGCTTCCGCATCGGCTTGGTGCGGGCCATCAACGCGACGATCACCGCCGAGCTTTTCTTCGCCGCGATCAATCTGGGCGCACTCATGAACGACGACGCTCGGCGCTTCGATACCGCCGGCTTGCTCTCGGTCATCGTGTTGCTCTCGCTCCTCGGCCTCGCGGCCCAAGCCGCACTCAGGCGTCTCGAAGCCCGTGTCTTGCCCTGGCACATTCGAGCGGCGGCGTGAGACGAGGGGTGTTGCGCCTCGCGGGACTTGCGATTGCCCTCGGCATTTGGGAATTAGCCGGGCGGCGCCTCGGCGACGCGCTGCTCGCTCCGCCGTCGGTCGTCGTCAGGCAATTCGTGCCGCAGCTTTTCGACGGCAGCGTCCTACCGGTACTGGCAGGTTCGCTGCGGGAGATGTCGATCGGATTCGTACTCGCATATGCGCTCGGCGTGCCGGCCGGCGTTCTGATGGCGCGCTCGAAAACCGTCGACGCGCTCTTTGGGCCTTGGCTAAGCATGGGCATCGTCACGTCTATCGCGGCGCTCGTGCCGCTGTTCATCTTGATGTTCGGCACCGGCTTCTCGTTTCGGGTGGCGATCGTCTTTTTCGCGACGGTGTGGTTCGTCGCATTGACCGTCTTTCAGGGCGCGCGCGGGATCGAACCGCGCTGGCTCGAGGTCGGCCGGGCCTTCGGAGCGGGTCCGCTGCAGAGCTTTTCGAAGATCATGCTGCCGGCGCTCTATCCCTCCTTGCTCGTTGGCGCCCGCATCGGACTGATCCATGCGATCCGTGCGATGGTCGTCGCCGAAACCTTCGTCGTCGTGGGGTATGGTGCGCTCATCCACAACAGTGGGCTGTCGGTTTCCACCGCACCGCTGCTGGGCTTGTTGCTCTTGCTGATGCTGATCGGCATCGGCGTGACTTGGGCGCTGCGCAGGGTGTCTTCGCTGATCGCGCCCTGGTACGAAGATCGGCGAAGCCTTTGACCGAAGCACTTCGGCCAGAGATAGAAGGAGAGTGCTCGTGCCGATTCCCAGACGTGACGCTTTAAAGATTCTCTCGGCCGGGGCCGGCGCCGGTCTTTTCAGCTCGCTGCCGCTCCCCGGCCCGAGCAAGGAGCCGGATCGTATCCTCGACATCGAGCTGCTCGGCTTTCAGCTCGCCATCCACATCCCGGCGACGGCCGCGGTCATCGAAGGAATCCCGGCGATTCCGGGTTATGG
>DHWK01000092.1:11430-11718 GCA_002413145.1 bacterium UBP12_UBA5184 | reverse complement strand
AATCTCGTCGCGGGGACGGCCGAATTCGGCGACAGTGGGCCGACCGGCGTTTTGGCCGCCAGCGAACAAGGCGCCGACCTCAAGATCCTGGGTTACTTCTACCGCAACACCAGCCTGATCTTCGTCGTGAACTCCGACCGTATCAAGTCCTATAAGGACCTGGAGAAGCCCGAAAACGTCGTCGCCGTCAACGGCAAAGGCGACATCACCCACGTAATGTTGCTCGGGCCACTCATCAAACACGGCGTCGACATCAACAAACTTACGATCGTCGAGATCGGCGGCTCG